>CAWHKX010000001.1:0-137486 GCA_963830035.1 uncultured Actinomycetes bacterium
CTCGCGCCAGAGCTCGCCGAAACGGACGTAGTCCTCGCGCCGACAGAGCGCGCACGGTCGATGTCCTGCAGCGAACGCGGTCGCCTCGTCGAGGAAGAAGAGCTCCGTGAAGCGGCCAGGCTGGAGCAGCGGGCTCCTGTGCCAGCCCCGAAACTGCAGGCGGCAGGCGATCCAACGCTTTCCGTTGAAGCGCCGGCGGATGTGGCCGGCCGCGTCGTGAAGGCAGCCGCGGTTGCCGTAGACCAGGCCGCGCGCCGGATTCGCGATCAGCTCGCCGAGCGGCGTGACCCGATTCTGCAGCGGCATTCCGTCGTCAATCGCGCTCGAGCAGGTCGATATACGAGCCTTCGACGGTTGCCTGTGGATCGAGGCCGAGCGCAGCCGCCAGCCGGTCGTGCTCGAGCCGGTCTTCCGGTCCGGGGTCGTCGGCGCAGACCGTCTCGAGCTCGACGAAGTCGCCCAGGTCCTGAACGCGGTCGAGGTGGACTCTCGTCGAGTCGAGAACCCAGAGGTCGCGACGCTTTCGCACGCACCCACGCAGGCCGTGCTCGGCGACAAGGCGTTTCCTGCAGACCGTCGGGTCGTCGATGTCCGTCCGCTCGTACCGGCTCACCCGTGCGCCCTCTTCATCGGGCCGGTCGTAGCGAATCAGCTCACAGCTCGTGGAGACGCGTCCGGCGGGGTCGAGATGCGAGATCTCGCGCAGCTTGAGTCGTCCCTGCGGCACCTGGAAGTACGAGTCCACCTGGTCGAGCCGACCCTCGTAGCGCGCTCCCAGCCGAGCGACGACGCGGGCAACGGCGTCGAGATCCGTTGCCCGCGTCTTGCTTTCCACGTTGGCGCCGCGCATCAGCGCACTCGCCGACTAGTACCGATACTGATCGGGCTTGTACGGGCCCTCCACGGGCACGTCGATGTACGCGGCCTGCTCGGTGCTGAGCTCGGTCAGCTTGGCGCCGAGGGCCTCGACGTGCAGGCGCGCGACCTTTTCGTCCAGGTGTTTGGGCAGAACGTGGACGCCGAGCGGGTACTCGTCCGTGCGGTTGAAGAGCTCGATCTGCGCGATCACCTGGTTCGTGAACGAGTTGGACATCACGAAGCTCGGGTGCCCGGTGGCGTTCCCGAGGTTGAGCAGGCGGCCCTCCGAGAGGACGATGATCGCCTTGCCGTCGGGGAACACCCACTGGTCGACCTGCGGCTTGATCGTGATGCGCTCGACACCCTCGCTGTCAGCGAGCCCGGCCATGTCGATCTCGTTGTCGAAGTGGCCGATGTTGCCGACCACCGCCTGGTGCTTCATCCGTCGCATGTCTGCGACGGTGATCACGTCCTTGTTGCCCGTGGCCGTGATGAACACGTCTGCGGTCTCGACCACATCCTCCAGGCGCTGAACCTCGTAGCCCTCCATCAGGGCCTGCAACGCGCAGATGGGGTCGATCTCGGTGACGGTGACGCGAGCGCCCTGTGCGCGCAGCGACTCGGCCGATCCCTTGCCCACGTCGCCGTAACCGCAGACGACGCACAGCTTGCCGGCGAGCATCAGGTCGACGGCGCGGTTGATGCCGTCCACGAGTGAGTGCCGGCAGCCGTAGAGATTGTCGAACTTGCTCTTGGTGACCGAATCGTTGACATTGATCGCCGGGAAGAGCAGCGTTCCGGCGTCCGCCATCTGGTACAGGCGATGTACACCAGTGGTGGTCTCCTCGGTCACGCCCTTGATCTCTGCCGCTACCTGAGTCCACCGCTGCGGGTCGGAGTCGAGCGAGCGGTGCAGGAGCTCGAGAAAGATCCGAAACTCCTCGGAGTCGGCGCTCGCCGGATCGGGAACGGCACCCGCGCGCTCGAATTCGGCGCCCTTGTGGACGAGCATGGTGGCGTCACCGCCGTCGTCCAGCAACATGTTCGGCCCGCCGTCGGGCCAGGTCAGCGCCTGCTCGGTGCACCACCAGTACTCCTCGAGCGTCTCGCCCTTCCAGGCGAAGACCGGGATCCCGCTGGGCTCGTCCGGGGTGCCGTCCGGCCCCACCGCGACCGCCGCGGCCGCGTGATCCTGCGTCGAGAAGATGTTGCACGAGCACCAGCGCACCTCCGCGCCGAGCGCGACCAGTGTCTCGATGAGCACCGCCGTCTGGATCGTCATGTGGAGCGAGCCGGTGATGCGGGCACCTCGGAGCGGCTGCTCGTCTGCGTATTCCCGGCGAGCCGACATCAGGCCGGGCATCTCGTGCTCGGCGAGGCCGATCTCCTTGCGTCCCCACTCGGCCAGGGAGAGATCGGCCACCTTGAAGTCCAGGGCCGGGACCTCTCGTACTTCGGTCTGGGTCATTGTGAAAGCTCCTCTGATCGGTCGTTCTGGGATCGGGTTACCTCGAGCAGGTACGCAACCATCACGTCCTCGTCCGCGAAACGCAGATGGTAGGCGTCGGAGAGCTGCTCGACGCGATCGATCTGGCTCTTGTTCTGCAGGAAGACGTGTCCGAAGGGGAAGAAGCTGAAGTCGACGACCTTGGCCTCGAGCCCCCCGTCCGCAAGTAATTGTGCCGTCCGGCGCTGGCCGAGGATCGACAGCTGCATCACGTAGGCGATCCCGTCCTCGGTGAGGAGTCGCGGCAGGAGGCGGATGAAGTGGTCGAGCAGGTTGCGTCCCCAGTAGTCGAGCGGACGGTGTCCGCTCGGCTCCTCGTACGGGTCGACCGGCATCTGGTAGAGGCTGGCGGCGATCAGGTCGAAGCGCTCGCTGGGCTCCCACTGATACAGGTCGACGGTCTCCCCTGTGAGCCGGTCCGCGACGCCGTTGCGAAAGCCGTTCGCCAGGGTGTTCGCGACCGCGGCTTCGTCGATGTCGATCGCGTGCACCCGGGCGGCTCCGTTCAGGGCGAGCTGGACGGACAGGATGCCGCAGCCGCAGCCGACATCGAGACAGTTCCGGCTGCGCCCGAGACTCTGGTCGAACAGCGTCTTCCACACGAGATAGCTGCCGGTCGTCGGCACGAAGACGCCGTCGTCGACCATGAGCTGCGGGAAAGGGAGCGGAAAGACCACACGGGCATGCACGTCACGCCACGGCTCGGCCGGCTGGAGATCCAGCTCGTCGCCGAGCAGCCGCTCGTCGAGCGGTGGGCGCTTACGGCCCGGCTTCGTTCCGGCGACTGCCGCCGAGACGGCGGCGATGTGCTCGGCAGTCACCCCGCAGCAACCACCGATGATCTGGGCACCCTCTTCACGCCAGGAGAGGGCGAGCTCCGCGTACGCCGCCGGGTCGATCTCCTCGTCGAAGCGCCAGCGCGAACCGGCCAAGTGGCCGAGGTTCGGATAGACGCCCAGCGGCAGCTCGGTGAAGTCCCTGAGCCAGGAGATCATCCCGGGCACGTGGTCGACCGGCAGGCAGTTGATGAGCAACGCGCCGACGCCCATCTGTTCGAACCTCTTGGCGGCACGCCCGAAGAGATCGCCTTCCGGGGGACCCCAGTGCTGTCCGAACACACCGCAGACACCGTGGCGGCAGCGCCGGAACGAGAGCCAGACCGGAAGCCCGGTCTCGAGGAGCCACTCCACGGTCTCGAAGAGCTCGGGATCGCGGATGAGCGTCAGCGTCTCGAGGAGGATCAGGTCGGGAGGCTCCTCGGCGAACACGCTTCCGAGCAACTCGAGCGTTCCGCGGCGCTGGGACGAGTTGACCTCCTCCGAGATCGCGAACGCGACCGCACAGTCGCCGACTCGATCACCCTCTTCCACCGCGCGGCGCGCGAGCCGTATGCCGAGCCGGGCGACATCCATCCAGTGCGCCGCCTCCCCGGCGCGGGGGCCCTGGCGCAGCTCGTGCTCGGGAGCGGAGAGGATCGACCAGGTGTCGGTCGAGACGACGTTGCAGCCGGCGTCGACGTAGCCGCGGTGCACATCGAGAACCGCCTGGGGTGCCCGGAAGAGCGCCCACGTCCCCCACAGCTCCGGATCAGGCATCGCGCCTGCGCCGCGCCGCTGGAGCTCGGTGGCCACGCCGCCGTCGAGGACGACGCACCGCTCGGCAGCGAGCATCTCCTCGAGCTTGCGGTACGCAGGGGACGGCGACGTCGGGCGCGCTCTCTCGGCCGACGCGCTCAGCTCCGGCTACTCCTCGGCGGCGGGAACGAGCAGGGGCTGCGTCTCGAAGCTCGTCATCTGCCTGAACTCGCCGAAGCGGGCGTCTATCTCGGGCAAGGTCAACGTCTGCAACCGTTCGCTGCCGAAGGACTCGATCGCGAACGACGCGACCACCGAGCCGAACACCGCCGCTCGCCGGAGCACCTCGTCGGTGATCCCACCCGACTCCAGATGAGAGTCGAGATAGCCGAAGAAGCCCCCGGCGAACGAGTCTCCCGCGCCGGTCGGATCGACGACGGTCTCGAGGGGATAGCCCGGGACGAAGAAGAAGCCGCCATCGGTGAACATGCAGGCTCCGTAGCTGCCCTGCTTGACGACGAGTACGCGGGGCCCTAGCGCGCAGATCTGGCGAGCGGCACGGGCGAGATTCGGCTGACCGGTGAGCATCCGCACCTCGGAGTCGTTCAGGGAGACGACATCGACGCCCGCGATCGTCTCGAGCAGCGACTCGCGTGCGGAGTCGATCCAGTAGTTCATCGAGTCGAGGCCGGTGACGACCGCGCCGGAACACTGCTCGCGGACGCGGCGCTGGAGATCGGGCTGGATGTTCGCGAGGAAGGTGACCCGCGACGACCGTGCGCCGGAAGAGAGCACCGGGTCGAATCCGGCGAATACGTTCAGCTGCGTGTCGATCGTCTCCGCGACCTGCATGTCGGTGTCGTAGCGGCCTGCCCAGAAGAACGACTGAACACCGGCGATCTGCTCCACGTCCTCGACGTTGATCCCGCGCGACTGGAAGACGGCGAACTCCTCGGCGCCGAAGTCGTCCCCGACCACGCCGACCACCCGCACGTCCGTGAAGAAGCTCGCCGCAAGCGCGAAGTGCGTCGCCGCGCCGCCGAGAATACGCTCACGACTCCCGAACGGCGTCTCGACAGCATCGAACGCGACGGAGCCGACGACCGTGACCGCCACGGGCTCCCTACACCGCCTGCGCTTCGCGAGCCAGCCCGGCCGCCTCGCGCAGCAGCTCCGCCTTGTCGGTCCGCTCCCACGTGAAGTCGCGGTCTTCGCGGCCGAAGTGCCCGTACGCCGCTGTCTTGGCGTAGATGGGGCGCCGCAGGTCGAGGTCGCGCAGGATGGCGGCCGGGCGGAGGTCGAAGTGCTCGACGACGAGCTCCCGAATGCGCGCGACCGGGATCGCCTCGGTTCCGAAGCACTCGACCTGGATCGAGAACGGCTGCGCAATTCCGATGGCGTAGGCGACCTGGAGCTCGCAGCGGTCGGCCAGCCCGGCGGCGACGATGTTCTTCGCCACGTGACGCGCGGCGTAGGCCGCCGAGCGATCCACCTTCGTCGGGTCCTTCCCCGAGAAGGCGCCGCCGCCGTGACGCGCCGCGCCGCCGTACGTGTCGACGATGATCTTGCGCCCGGTGAGGCCGGTGTCGCCCATCGGCCCACCGACGACGAACCTTCCGGTCGGGTTCACGTACACGAAGTCCTTGTGCTCGAGGCGACCCTCGTCGTACAGGTCCCGCGGGAGAATCGGCCGGAGCACGCGCTCGACGAGATCCGGCTTGATGAGGGACTCCGAGTCGATCCCGTCGGCGTGCTGCGTCGAGATGAGAACGCGCTCGATCTCGACCGGGCGCTGATGTCCGTGCTCGTCGACCTCGTAGCGAACCGTCACCTGAGCTTTTCCGTCAGGCCGCAGGTAGTTGAGCTCCTCCGCGTGACGCACCTCGGCGAGCCGCTTGCAGATCTTGTGCGCGAGCGTGATCGGCAGAGGCATCAGCTCGTCGGTCTCGTGGCACGCGTACCCGAACATCATTCCCTGGTCGCCGGCTCCGAGCTTGTCCAGCGGGTCGTCCTCACCCGGCTCGTGCTGCGCCTCGTACGAGACGTCGACCCCCTGGGCGATGTCCGGCGACTGCTCGTCGACCGCGAGGATGACGCTGCAGGTCTTCGCGTCGAAGCCGTACTCCGCTCGGTCGTACCCGATCTCCGCGATCTTCTCGCGGACGATGCGCGGGATGTCGACGTACGTCGACGTCGAGATCTCCCCGCCGATGAGCGCGAGCCCGGTGGTCACGAAGGTCTCGCACGCCACCCGTCCGTAGGGATCCTCGCGCAGGATCGCGTCGAGGACGGCGTCGGAGATCTGGTCGGCCATCTTGTCCGGGTGGCCCTCGGTGACGGACTCGGACGTGAAGTGGAACTCGCCGGCCGGCCGCTCGCCGTGCTGGGTCATCGCGTGTCTCTCCTTGGTCGGCATCCGGTCCGGACGCTAGCGGACGTGCAGGAACACCTTGCTGAGAGTAGGATGGATTCGTCTCGATGGCAAGAAAACCGAACATCGTTCGTCCACACGGCACATATGCGCCACTGGACCGAATTGATCGGGAAATCGTGCTCGAATTGCAGAAGAATGCGCGGATCTCGAACAAGGAGCTGGCAGCGCTGGCAGGGCTCTCGCCTTCGAGCTGCCTCGAGCGGGTGCGGCGGCTGCGGGAGCGCGGGGTCCTGAGCGGCTTCCACGCGGCGGTGGACCCGGCGCTGCTCGGTAGGCCGACTCAGGCTCTCGTCTCCGTTCGGCTCCAGGTGCACAACCGCCACCTGATCGACGACTTCTACAGCCACGTCCTGCTGCTGCCCGAGTCGATCTCCGTCTATCACGTCACAGGCTCGGACGACTACGTCGTCCACGTTGCCGTCGCGGACACGGAGCACCTGCGCTCCCTCGTGCTCGACCTGACCGGACGGGACGAGGTCGAGCACGTGGAGACACGACTCATCTTTCAGGTGCTGCGAAAGCCGGCGATCGAGCCGCTATGAGCGTGATCTCCGGATGGACCACGACCGAGCGAACGATGGACTCCGGCGGCTTCGAGTCGAAACAGCGCGCGCTCGTCTCCGACGCAGTCGTGGAACCCTCCGGGTCGGGAGCTCGCTGGCTCGGAGTCGCCTATTGGCAGACGGTGGGACGCGTCTTTCGCGGCGGTGTGCGTGCGCGCTGGCGGGGGGAGCGTCCACGGCTCACTCTGCTCGGCGGTGTCGCGCTGCTGTCCTTCGGCCTGCCCGAGCTCGAGTGCTCGGAAGACCTGGTCTCCTGCCGGTACGCGATCGAGGGCGGCCTGCTCGCGTCCCGCGCGGGCGGTTCGGTCACCCTCGGACAGCGGCGCTGCGCCGACGGGTTCGAGCTGAGCGTCGTCGTCGAGGAATACCTTCCCCGTCTGGCGGCGCGCGCCGGAGCACCGAGCTGGACGGGAACGCTCTACGCCAAGGGGCAGAGTCCGTTCCACGCCGTGGTCAGTCGCCGGTACTTCGAGCTCCTGGTCTCGGGAGCAGACGCGTGAAGGTCGCCGTGTTCGGCGCCACGGGAGTCGTCGGAACGGCTCTCCTGCCGCTGCTTTCGGCCGAGCACGAGGTCGTCGCAGTCTCACGGACCGCGCGGCCGGAAGAGCCGCACATCCGCTGGATCGAGGCCGACGCGACCTCCGCGGACGATGTCTCGCGGGCCGTCGACGGCGCGGAGGTCGTCTACCACCTCGTCCACTCCCTCGGCTCCAAGGACTTCGAGCGCCAGGATCGTGTGGCCGCGCAGAACGTCGCCGACGCCGCGGAGCGCGCGGGCGTCGAGCAGATCATCTACCTCGGTGGGCTCGGCGACGACAGCCCCACCGCCTCGTCGCATCTCCGAAGCAGGCGCGAGACCGGCGAATGCCTGGCCTCCGGGGCGACCCCGGTCACGACGCTGCGTGCTGCGATGGTCGTCGGCAAGGGCAGCGCGGCCTTCGAGACCATCGTCGCCCTCGTCGACCGGCTGCCGGCGATGATCACGCCCAGCTGGGTCTCGACCCCGACTCAGCCGATCGCGCTCGACGACATCGTCCGCTACCTCGCCGGCGTCTGCGGGAACGGGGCAACGCTCGGGCACGGGTTCGATGTCGGCGGGCCCGAGGTGATGACCTACCGGCAGATGATCGAGCGCATCGCAGTCCTGCGGGGCCGACGACCGGTGATCGTCGAGGTGCCGGTGCTGACGCCGAGGCTGTCCTCGCTCTGGCTCCATCTCGTCACCCCGGTCGGCGCCTCGGTCGCTCGGCCGCTCATCGAGGGGCTGAAGAACCCGACCGTCGCGCGAGAGGAGCGGCTTCGCAACCTGCTGCCCTTCGAGCTCAAGACGTTCGACGCGGCCGCGCGAGAGGCATTCGCCGCCGCCTGAGAACGTTCGGTCGGAGAGGTGTCAGCTCGCTTGGGGAGAGGCTGGATCCACACCGACGAGCTTTGCGTACGCGATGTACCGGTGACTCGCGAAGAAGCGCGGCCAGCAGGCCTGCAGGGCGAGCTCCTCGCGCCCGCGGCCTTTCAACACCTCGATCTGATCGTCCCGGACGATCCGGTGGCCGACGACCTCGTACCGATACGTGCCGTACGGCACCTCGAAGGTGATCCTGTCGCCGGGCTGGAGCTTGTCGATGTCCGAGAACGGCGCCCCGTAGGTCGTGCGGTGGCCGGCGACGTACGTGAGGAACTTCTGCCCGGGAAAGCCGGTGCTCGGATGCAGCCCCGGGCCCTTCTTGAGCGTCTCCGTGTCGGTTCCGTACACGACCATGATCTCGAGACCGAGGCGCGGAACGACCAGGCGGCCGATCGGGTCACCTGTGTCGGTTCGCTTCCGGTAGGTCGCTGCGAGCTTCGCCTGGCTGGGCGCCGCGACCCGCGGGCGCGGCGTCGGCGCGATCCGCTCGCGCACGCGCACCTCGTACGCGGAGGAGAGCTTTGCCTGCGCCCGCTTGTTCGCGACGAGCGTGAGCGGGTCCTGCCACTGCCAGACCGCCAGCACCCAGAGCAGGAGAAGCAACCCGCCCGTGGCGAGGAGGATGCCCGTTCCGCGCAGCACCCAGCGCATCAGTTGTGTCTCTCCCGGCTTAGGTTTCGCGCCGACGCGTCCGGTACACGAGGAACAGGCCGCCCGCGAGCAGCAGTGCTCCGAGAACCGAAGGGACGACGAGCGCAGCACCTGTGAACGGAAGCAAACCGCCGGAGTCGGAGGACTCGTCCTGCCCGGCCGACGCAACCGTCGGAGGCAAGAAGATCTCCGGCTCTGCCTGAGGCTCGACCTCGGGCGTCGGAGTGTTAGCGGCAGGCGGCTCCGCGCCGTACTGATTCTCCGCCGGCGAGCTCTGAGCCGAGGCGGGACCGGCGACGGCCAGCATCAGCGTCAACGCGAGCAGCGAAACAGCGATCTTGCGTCCAGCGGACGCCTTGTCCCAGTTCTTCATTTCCCATCTCCCAGATCTAGACAGCCCCAGAGTTATATCCCTACTCACGTTTTACTGGCAATGCCAGGCTTTGCAAGCGTACCTTGCCTCATCGGGGCACATACGAAACCTTCGGTCCGTCGATCACGGACCTTCCTCCAGGTCGCGGATGTGCCTGTCGAGCGGGTTCAAGGCCTGCGCCCGCTGAAGTGCCGCTGCCCGTTGAGCTCCCCTGCTCACCGCCGCCAGCTCGAGCCACACGCGCCAGTACCGGGGCTCGACCGAAGCGGCGCGTCTGAAGGTTCGGCGCGCCGCCGCCCGATCGCCTGCAGCTGCCTGCGCGCGGCCGAGCGAGACCAGGGGCTGGACCGACCACGGCGCCAGGCGCTCGGCCTTCTCTGCTTCGGCCACCGCTCGCGCGAAGTCGCGATCGGCGAATGCCTCGGCCGACGCCGCCTGGGCACGATTGCCGAGGGTCGTGAGCGCGACGATCGGCACGAGGGCGAACGACGCAACGAGGAGTGCGATGCGACCCCTGCGGAACGTGCGACTCGATCCTTCGACTCCCTCCGCGACGATGACCCCCGCACAGCCGAGCGCCACGAGGGTGAGGATCGGTAACTCCCAATCCCAGTCGATCCCCGCCCGGGCGAGGTACGCGACGAGAACCGCCGCCGCGATCGGAACGAGGGGGCGGCGGCGATGCTTCACGGCGAGGACGAGCGGAAATCCGAAGAGGGCGACCACGAGCGCCAGCCCGACCGGCCCGAGCTCGGCAAGCATCTCCAGATAGAAGCTGTGGGCGTCCCGAACCGGCGCCTCGTCCGGGCGTTCCTCGAGCCAGTGGCGCTGGTAGCTCCCTGCGCCCGAGCCGGTGAGGGGATGTTCGGCGGCCATATGCCAACCGACCCGCCAGAGGTCAACGCGGCCGTTCCCGCTCAGGCTGAAGAGGCGATCGTCGAGGTCCTCGCTCTGTTCCGTGTACTCCGCTGCGAACGAGCTTGCGATCTTCGCAGGCCCGCCGAGCACGAGGACGACGGCGACGACCAGCGCCGCAACACCGGCGACCACGGCCCCACTGCCGACCCGCTGCGTCGTCGACCCGACGCGTACACGTGATTCGAGCGCGGCGAGAATGCAGACAGCGCCGGCCGCAAAGAGCGCGAGCCCCACACCGACCGCCGCCAGCGCACGCCCGTCCGCGGCCGCGGCGGCAAGCGTGTGTCCGCCATCCTCGGTGAGGGGGCCTGATCGAGAAGCGAGCACCACGGCGCACCCGCACCACGGGGCGATCACGGCCACGGTCAGCGCCAGCTGCAGTCGCCGGGGATCGATCAGCAGTGCGACGAGCAGGCCCGCGGTCAGGGCGAGCCATGCGCCCCGACTGAACGTGAAGTAGCACGTGAGCGCCAGCGGAACGGTTGACGCTGCGGCGGGGATCCTGACGAGCAGCTGCTCCGCCCTGCCGGCCAGGCCGAACGCGAGCAGCAGGCCGAAGGAGGCCAGGAGGCCGAGCGCATTCCAGTAGCCGACGGGCTCGGAGAGCCGGTAGCCGGCGATCTGGTCGAAGACCGCCAGCTGCTCGGGAAAGAGCCTCGTGGCCAGCGCGTACAGGCTGATGGCCAGGATCCCCGCCCAGAGCCCGATCAAGACTCCGGTAGTGGCGCCGCGTCGCAGGACAACTGCGAGCGCGAGCGAGGCGGACATGTACATCAACGTCCGCTCCACCTCGGGCACAGCTTCGCTCGACGAGCCCCAGGCCAAGGAGGCGAGAGTCCAGATCACGAGCACTCCGAGCAGCGCGGGCATCGCGAGCGTAAGAAGGCCAAGATTCGCGTGCGGACGCACGAGGAGGGCGGTGACCGCGAACGCGAGAAAGACGAGCGTTGCCGGACCCCACGCAGTCGCGAAGTACCCCCCGTCTGCGAAGCCGAGAGCCGCGATGACGAGCGCGGCCGCGATGCCCGGCAGGGCGGAGACGATCCGTGCGGTCGCCGACGGCGCGTCCGCCCGATCCGACTCGAGGGCGTGGATCGGCGGGCGGCTCTCGGTCGTCGCCGTCTCCATCGCCTCAGGGTACGTCCTTTTCTCGGCTTTACGAGCGCGCTGCCACGCTAGACCACATCAAGCCTCTAACCTCTCAGGAGTCGTGGGTCCTCCCTGCACCCATCTCGACGCGATACGTGTCACCGAGCTGCCGGGTGAGCTCCCTGGCTGCGAGGAGTGCCTGAAGATCGGAAGCCGCTGGATGCACCTTCGCATGTGCCTCGGCTGCGGGAAGATCGGATGCTGCGACAACTCCCCGAACCGCCACGCGACTGCGCATTTCCACGAGAGCGATCATCCGCTAATCCGCTCGGCCGAGCCCGCTGAGAGCTGGTACTGGTGCTACGTCGACGAGATCGGCTGGCAGATCGGGCACCAGTAGGCCGTGCGATTGGCCTCTCCCTGCCCGCGCGAGCGGATCGGGGTTCCACACCGCCGGCACGGTCGACCCGCGCGGCGATAGACGCTCCGGACGGGACGCGACCTGTCCAACGCGTTCGACATCATCCGATGCGTCGCAGCCAGAAGCGACCCGAGGTCTTCCTCGGAGACGTCCTGCACGGTGAGCCAGGGCGACAGCCGACTCGCCCAGAGCGCCTCGGCGGCCCACATGTTCCCGATGCCGGCAACCAGTTGCTGGCGCTGCAACGCCTCGGCCAATGGCAGCCCGGGAGCCCGGCGCAGCCGCGCGCTCATGGTCTCGAGATCCGGCGGCCGCTCGAGGATGTCGGGGCCGAGCCGGCGAACCGCATCGCCACCCAGTTCGAGCACCGGCCCGTTCCACTGTGAGGCCTCGAGCTCAGGAGAGCGAAGAATCAACCACGGTGCCCCGCGTGTGACCTCCCCGCGGGGGCGGACGCGCCACCGGCCCCGCATGCGGAGGTGGCTGCGAAGCGTGAGTCCGCCCTCGAAGTGGAGCAGGAGATTCTTACCGACCGCCTCGACCCTATCCAGACGCCGGCCGTCGAGCCTCCCCGCGATGTTCAGCGCCGCGGCGCGCGGGTGAGGTGTCTCGACCTCGACGCACTCCCCGACGAGACCCTGGAGGCGGCGTGCAGCGCGATGGATGCTGTCGCCTTCGGGCATCCCGTGCTCAGTCGTCGCCCGAGCGGTCGCGGCCCCGACCACGACCCCGTCCCCGGCCGGACTCCTCGTCGTCGTCGGTGGTCGTGGTCTCGTCCGTCGTCGTCTCCTCGGTCGTCGTCCCGTCGGTGGTCGTCTCTCCGGTCCTCGTCTTGCCCGTTGTGGTTTCGGCGTCCGAGGTGGAGGTCGTCGCAGGAGGGGCGCTTGGTCGAGCGATCTCGCCGGTCGGCACGCGCGAGGTCACGGCGGGTGGTACCAGCGAGCTTCCGGACGCGACGTAGACGGCCAGGCCCAGCCCTGCAGGAAAGGCGAGGCCGGCGAGAACGAGGGCGACGAGGCCGATGCGCTGCACGCTGATCCAAGCTACCAACCGTCTCTCCAGTTCCCGGCTAGCCGAGGGTCAGGATTGGGCAGGTCGAAGCGGGAACACCGCCTCGAGCCGCGTGCCCGGCGCGTCCACGAGCGTGATCTTGCCGCCCGAGCGGCGCACGGTCTCCTCCACGATGGCGAGACCGAGACCCGTGCCCCCGCCGGCCCGCCGGCCGTTCGCCCCGCGGTAGAAACGCTCGAAGACGCGTGACCGATCCTCTGGAGCGATCCCAGGGCCCGTGTCGGCAACCGCGAGGCACGCGTCCCCGTCTCGGACACTCGTCTCTACGCTCACCTCCGCACCGGCCGCGGAATAGCGGAGCGCATTGTCGATCAGGTTGTCCAGCACCTGCGCGAGGTCCTCGCGCCCGGCCCACACAATAGGCTCACCTCGCGTCCGGAGCTCGAGTCGCTTGCCGGACGCCGTGGCCGCCTCGCGCCATCTGCTCACCGCCTCGCCTGCCAGTGCCGTCAGGTCGACCGGACCTGCAGTCGAGTCCGACGCCGTGGCCTGGGCGAGGGCGAGCAGATCTTCGACGAGAGCCGTCAGGCGGTCGAGGTCCGCCTCTGCTCGTGCGGCCTGTTCACCGACCGAGCCACCCTCGGCGGAGATCGCCTCGAGCCGCAGGCGTAGGCCGGTGAGCGGTGTACGCAGTTGGTGGGAGGCGTTGGCAACGAACTCGCGCTGCGCCTCGATGCTCCGCTCGAGATCTGCCGCCATCTGGTTGAAGGAGCCCGCGAGCACGCGGAGCTCCTCGGGCCCCTCCTCTGGAACCCGTGAGGTGAGATCGCCTTGCCCCAGGCGGGTCGACGCTTCTGCCAGGCTGCGAATCCGGCGTCCGAGCGGGAGCTCGAGGAGCCACGCGACGAGCAGCCCGGCGGCGATCACGACGACACCGAGCACCGCGAGCCGGAGCCAGCTCGCGCGCACCGCAGCGTCGACCGCCTCGGTTCCGGCTGAGAGGCGAACCGCGCCCACGACGCGTCCGCGATCGACGACGGGCACGGTGACGAGCAGCAGGTCTTCGCCGAGGGTGGCGCTGTATCTGGTGCGGGTGTCGATTCGGCCCTGAAACAACGCAGTCCGGAACTCGGGACGCTCGCTGGTCGCGTAGAGCTCGCCGGACGTGGTCGCCCCGGCACTGTCCGCAACCACCCTTCCCGACGCGTCGGTGACCACCACCCGCTGATCGCGGGCACGGGCGCTCTCCGCCACGAGTCGATCGAGCCGCGGGGATGGCGGATCGGCAGTCGACACGACGAGATCGGAGACACGGGCTGCCAGAATCGCGGCATCGCCGAGGACGGCCGACTCGTAGTCCGAGTCGGCCCGGCGCTCCACGGTCAGCGCGAGCGGGATCGAGAGCGCCAGAACGGCCGCGGCCGTGAGGTAGAAGGCGGCAAGGAGGAGCCGCGCTCGGAAGCTCACGTGCCGGTGTTCAGCTCATCCAGGGACGCGAACCGGAAGCCCACTCCTCGGACCGTGTGGATGAAGCGCGGAGCGGACGGATCGTCGCCGAGCTTCTTGCGGAGGGCGCTCACGTGTACGTCGAGCGTCTTCGTCGAGCCGAACCAGCTCGTGTCCCAGACCTCACGGATCAGCTGCTCACGCCGTACGACCTTGCCGGCGTTCTCGAGCAGCAGGCGCAGTACCTCGAACTCCTTGACCGTCAGCTCGACGGGTTCACCACCGGACTTGACTTGATGCCGGTCGAGCTCCATGCGCACGTCTCCGACCTCGAGCACCGCCTCGCTCGAGGGTGTCGTGACGTCCGCTCGTCGAAGCACCGCGCGCACGCGAGCGGCCAGCTCCGCGGCGCTGAACGGCTTCGTGACGTAGTCGTCCGCGCCGAGCTCCAGCCCCAGAACGCGTTCCAACTCCTCACCGCGTGCCGTGACCATGATCACCGGTGTCCGCGACGCGCTTCGAATCTCGCGGAGGACGTCCTTGCCGTCGCCGTCCGGGAGCATGACGTCGAGGAGCACCAGGTCGAAGGCCTCGGCGTGAAAGCGCTCGCGGCCTCCGGCGGCGGTGGCGTTGACCACGACGTCGAAGCCCTCGCGCCCGAGTGCCGTGGCGAGCGGCTCCGAGATCGACTCCTCGTCCTCGATCAGGAGGATTCTACGCCGGAGCATCGCGGTCAGGATATTCGCCTGAATGTCGCTCCTCACCGTCCACGGCGGTCAGCGGGCCTCGCCTACCGATCCTTTACCACCTCGCCGCGAACTCCTGGTCGAGAGCGGGCCGGCGCTTGAAAGGGCCTTGCATACCGTGAAACCCGTTCACGCACTCGACCGAAGGAGCGTCATGTCCGAAACCATCACGACTCGCAAGCGGCTCGGCGTCGGAGTCGCCACGGGCGTCTTCGCCGTGTTGGTGGCCCTTGCCCTCCTCTTCTCGGTGACAGCGAAGGCGGCACCGCAGAAGCTTGTGGCGACGGTAGGCCCCGGCTACACGATCTCGCTGAAATCCGCGTCCGGGAAGCGGGTGAACTCGCTCACGCGCGGGACCTACGCAATCGTCGTCAAGGATCGCTCGGACGAGCACAACTTCTACATGCGCGGGCCGGGTGTCTCGAAGGTGTTCACGGGGGTGGAGTTCGTCGGCACGAAGACGATCAACGTCCGCCTTGGTTCGGGCAAGTACGCATTCGTCTGCACGCCGCACTCGGACGAGATGCACGGCTCGTTCTCCGTCCGCTGACCTCGATCTCGACCAGGCCGGGGTCGGGCTTCGGCCGGACCCCGGTTCTCCTGCGCCCTCTCGAGGCTGAGATACTCGTCGCGATGGACGCTCCGCAGCCAGCCGGTGCGAACTGGACGCGCCGGCTCTTCGTGGCCGGAATCCTCGTGGTCGCCGTACTGGGAGGAGCTCTCATCGCCTCTGCGACGATCCCGCGCTGGTGGGCACAGCACGTCGGTGATCAGATCGAAGGGAGCATCGTCACCGGGACCTTCGTGGGTCTCTTCTACGGGTTCGTCTTCACCGCCCTGCCGTTCCTCGTGCTGGCGGCCGTCATGCGCTGGCGGCGCACGGTGCGGGCGATCACGATCGCGATCGTCGTCGCCATCGTGCTGGCGATCCCGAATCTGATGACACTCGGGATCGTCCTCGGAAGGGGGAACGCCGCACACGCGGGAGAGCGAATCCTCGACGTCGAGGCACCGGCGTTTCGCGGAGCGAGCTTCGCGGGAGCGCTGATCGCGCTGGCGATGGGGGCGTTCGTGGGGTACCTCATCGCGTCCCGTGAGCGAGCGCGCGATGAAGGCGACGGGGTGCGCTAGACGCGTCCGGCGAAGGTGTCGCAGGAGTTGGGGCTGCCACCTTCGATCCCGCGAACGAACCAGCTCTGGCGCTGCTCGGCGGAGCCGTGCGTCCAGGCCTCGGGATTGACACTGCCCTGCGCCTTCTCCTGGATGCGATCGTCGCCCACCGCAGCGGCAGCTGAGAGACCGTCCTGGACGTCCTTGCGGGTGATCTCGACGATCAAGCCCGTGCGCACCGCGTTCGCCACCCAGACTCCCGCGTAGCAGTCGGCCTGCAGCTCGACGCGAACCGCGTTCGACTGCGGGCCCGTGTCGCGACTCTGCGCTTTACGCAGAACCCCGGTCAGATTCTGGATGTGGTGCCCGTACTCGTGGGCGAGGACGTACGCTTCGGCAAGCGGCCCTCCCGAGGCGCCGAAGCGCGACTGCAGCTGCTCGAAGAAACCGAGATCGATGTAGACGAAGCGGTCGGCGGGGCAGTAGAACGGGCCGACCGCCGAGCTCGCCTGCCCACACGCGGTCGATACGCCGCCGGTGAAGAAACGCGTACGGGCGGGCTCGTACCCCCGGAAAGACTTCGACCAGTAGCTCTGCACGCTGTTCACGACTGCCAGAGCTCGGCAATCGTCGTGCTCGTTGGCGTCCTGACCCGTCTGGCAGTGCTCGAGCGTGGACGACGGCGGGCCAGTGCCCGCAGTCTGCCCGGCCAGGTCGTCGAAGGGAGAGGCGCCCCCTCCTCCGGTGTCCAGCGGATTCCCGCCCAGGAGCGCGATCGCGACGATGATGATCAGCGTGACGATGCCGCCGCCGCCGAGTGCCATCGGGGTGCCGCCCACGCGTCGGCCGCGCAGGTCCTCCACCTGAGAGCGATCGAGCTTCGCATCCTTCCGGAACCGCATTGCGCTGAGCGTACCCCCGATGGGTTGCGCCCTAACTACGCTCTCCGATGTGGAGCGTTCGCCCGAAACGCTCGAGCTCGTGCCGGTCGCCGCCGAGTCGGCGCTCGCCCTCTCGAGCCGTCGGATTCGGGGGGATGCGCTCGAGATCCACGAGGCGGAACACGACTGCCTCCTCTACGTCGTCTCCGGCACGGGATCCTTCGAGCTGGAGGGTGAGTCCGCGGGTCTCGCGGAAGCATCGGCCGCACTCGTCCTCGCGGGAGAACGGGCCGCGATTCGTCCACGCTCCGCGGAGCTCGTCCTCCTGCAGGCGACCGTCGGCCTGGAGGTCGGCCGACATGCGCCGCTCGGTCAGCGCGAGTTCGTCGTCGGCGTGGACACCGCGCTCGCCTCGCAGGCGACCGGAGCGCGAAGCTTCCGCGTTCTCTTCGGGCCGCACAACGGCTCGACGCGGGCGACGCTGTTCGTCGGCTATCTCCCTCCAGGCCGGGCACCATGGCACTACCACCTGTACGACGAGATCGTGTGGATTCCGACAGGTCCCGGCCGCGTCCTCCGACGGGGCTCCGACGAGGAGCTCGACGCGGGCGCGGCGTTCCGCCTGCGTCCGCGCGAGGTGCACATCGTCGAGAACTCGAGCGCGGATCGGGAGATGGCAGTGCTCGGCATCTTCACGCCTGCGGGCAGTCCCTCGGCCGCGTACCTCGCCGACGGCGAGTGAGCTCGAAGCTCGCTCGGCCCGTCCTGCTCTACGACGGAGGTTGCCGCTTCTGTTGCTGGTCGGCGCGTGTGGTCCTTCGTCTCGACCGCGACCGGCAGCTCGCATTTCTTCCCCTTGGCGATCCGCGAGCCCTGCCGCTCATCACGACGCTCGAAGAGGACGAGCGCTTCGCGACGTGGCGACTCGTGACTTCACAGCGGGCCCCTCGTCGGCTACGGCGCCGGGCTCACGCAGCTCCTGGGGACGATGAGCACGCACGAGTCTGGCTGCCCGCGTGGTATCCCGCATTCCCGCCTCGCTGCTCGACTCCGTGTACGGCGTGGTCGCCCGACATCGGGAGACGCTCGGCAAGCTGGTGCCGAACCGACCAGGCCCTCGCCGATATCCCTGACTACGCAGCCGCGACTTCGCGGGCGAGCGCGTCGACCGAGAGCGGGCGTCCGGACGCCTGCTCGACCAGCCGGTCCCAGCGGATCGAGGCTCCGGGTGCGAAGAGCTTCTCCTGGAGAAGCGCTCCCGCTTCGGGACGTTCCACGAGACCGCCGGTTGCGTTCCGCAGTGCATCGTTGAGCTGGGACGCCACGATCGCGCCGTAGAGATAGGTGTGGTAGTAGACGGGGGCTACCGCGATGTGGATCTTCGCCGCCCAGTCCGGGGCGCTGCGCCCGTCGGGCGGCGTGAGCAGTTGGTGACGAGCGACGAGCTCCCACCAGAGCGTGTCCAGATCGGAGTCAGGGTCGGCATAGAGCGCGCGCTCGAACGTGTTCATGACGAGCACCCAGCGCGTGAACACCAGAAGCTCGGCAGCTCGCGCGGCACGCAGCCGGCTTCCGAGCTCGTCCGCCTCGCGCGCATCGACGCCGAGGACGCGCTCCAGCCATTCCCGGTCGCCTGCCAGCGCACCGAAGAGAAGAGCGGATGCCTCGGTCGTGACGAGGTGCGTATCGCGCAACAGCCACGACAGCTTCTCGTCGAATCCGAGGTCGTACACCCCGTGACCGAGCTCGTGGAGCATCGTGTTGGTCCAGCCATGGTTGTCGACGACGTTTGCGAGCACGCGAACATCGCCTCCGCGGTCGACGTCGATACAGAACGCGTGCTGGTTCTTGCCGGGCCGAGGGAAGAGATCGCTCCGCTCGAGGATTCTTTCGACGGCGAACCCGATGCCTTCGAACGTCTTCCCCGCGAGCCCGACGATGTCCTTGCCCTTGAAGAGGGGGTCGAGATCGACCGCACCCTCGACCGGGGGGTGCTGGAAGAAGGGGTCTGCGTAGTGCCACGGGCGCAGCTCGGAGACCGCACAGCCGAACCGCTCTGCGAGCCGTGCGTCGAGGCTTCCCTTCCAGCGCGCGAACGGCTCGGCCGTCGCGTTGTCCGCGGCGGCCAGAGTCTCCGCCAGCTTCTCCTCGTCCATCTCGTCAGTTACCAGCGACAGCGCGAACCAGTCTCTCTGACCGAGCGTGCGGGCGGCTTCGTTGCGCATCCGCGCGAGCTCCCGGACGTCCTCGGCAACCTCGCGACCGACCGTCTTCGAGGCTTCCCACGCCTCCCGTCGCTCGTCCGGATCCTCGCTGTCCCGCAGGATCTGCTTGATCTCGTTGTCGTCGACCTCCTTGCCTGCAACGACGCCCCGATGCCGGGAGAAGCGGGTCTCGACCGACGCCTCGAGCTCCACGATGCGCTCTCGGAGCGAGCTGGGGATCTGGTGCGGGCGCATCGCGTTCGCCAGCAGCTCCAGCGTGCGGGCGTGATCGGAGTTGATTCCGTTTCCTCGGGCCGTCTCGATGGCACCGAAGAGATCCCGGTCGGCGAGCGCGTCCGAGAACGCGAGCTCGGCGTCGGCACGCCGTCGCGTGTTTTCGTCCGTCGCGTCGACGTTCGACTCCCACCACGCGATGTTTCGAGCCAGGGTGAGCGGCCGGAAGGTCTCCTCCGCCGCACGGGCCAGGGAGAGGGCGTCCTTCAAGAGGCCTGCAACCGCCGCCGCAACCGCATATCTCTGAGCATACTCAGTCGTCTAGGGTTTGCTACATGCCAGCGGCGGCCTCGACGAGCTCGGTTTCGTGGGGCTGGTACACGGATCCGGCGATTCTCCGCCTCGAGCGCGAGCGCCTCTTCCGGCGGTTCTGGCAGTACGTCGGTCACGCAGGCGAGGTCGCGGAGCCGAGCTCGTTCAAGGCGACACAACTGGGTGAGCTCCCGGTCGTGCTCGTCCGGGACGAAGCCGGGGCGCTGCGGGCGTTTCTCAACGTCTGCCGGCACCGCGGGTCGCTCGTCTGCGAAGGCTCCGGACGCCGCACGAGCCTCCAGTGCCCGTACCACGCCTGGACCTACGGCCTGGACGGGAGGCTGATCGCCGCACCGCGGTCGGCATCGGAAGGCGGAATCGAGAACGACGAGCTCGGGCTCGTTCAACTCCGGCTCGAGGAGTGGGGACCGTTCCTCTTCGTGAACCCCGATCCGGAAGCTCCCGCCCTCGCCGACTTCCTGGAAGACGTTCCCGAGCGCATCGCGGCCGCCGGCGTGGATGTCGGCGCGCTCCGCTTCCTCCAGCGAGCCGAGTCCGAGCTCGAGGCGAACTGGAAGATCTGCGCCGAGAACTTCCTCGAGTGCTACCACTGCCCGGTCGCGCATCCCGGCTTCTCCGCCGTCATGGACGTGTCTCCGGACGCGTACCTGCTCGAGGCCGAGCGTTGGTTGATGTCCCAGGTCGGCCCGCCCCGCCCTGAGCCCCGCGGGGCGTACGACACCGTCGGCGAGGTCGAGCGCGGTCAGTTCCACTTCCTCTTTCCGAACACAGTCGTGAACGTCATGCCGGGCCGCCCGAACATCTCGATCGGGCCGATCCTGCCCGTCACTCCCGAGCGCACGTATCGCTTCCTCGACTACTTCGTGCCGCCGGACGCCGACGCGGCCTGGATAACGGAGATGCTCGCGTTCGACGACGAGGTCGGCGCGGAGGATCGCATCCTCGTCGAGCGCGTTCAGCGAGGGGTCGCCTCCGGGGTGCTCGAAGAAGGTCGGCTGTTGCCCCGGTCGGAGCAGCTCGTGGCGCACTTCCAGTCGCTCGTCTTCGACGCGCTGGCATAGCGCGGCTCGTCGCACGCGGGCACCGGACGATTAGCTCGGCCGACCGCGTGGGAAGAATGACTCCGATGAAGGTCGCGATCATCGATGTCGGCTCCAACTCGGTCCGCCTGCTCGTTGCAGCGGTCGACGCGGGCAACGTGAACCAGATACGCCGTGAGCGCGTCTACCTACGGCTCGGCGACGATGCCTATCGCCGCGGGCGCATCGGCTCACGCAAGCTCGAGGCGACTCGTGTGGTTGCCGCCAAGTACGCGCGGATCGCGCGAAAGGCGGGTGCCGAGCGACTCGAGACCATCGTGACCGCTCCGGGGCGACAGGCGGAGAACCACGAGGAGCTCGTCCGAGCGCTCGTGAAGGCGACCCGTGCATCCGTCGTCGTGCTGAGCGGCGACGACGAGGGCAGACTGGCTTGGCAGGGAGCGGTTGCCCGCATGGAGGAGTCTCCCCGGACGGTCGCAGTCGTCGACCTCGGAGGCGGGTCGTGCGAGGTTGCCGTAGGCGACCGGGCGAACGGGCCCGTCTGGCTCCGCTCCATCGAAGCCGGCGCGCTTCGCGTGACGCGCGCGTTCCTCGGCGGGAACCCACCGGGCGACGAGGAGATCTCCCGTGCCCGTGGCGAGATCCGGAAGCTCGCGAGGAGCCTGCGTCCTCCCCGGCCGGACGCGGCACTCGCAGTCGGAGGTACGGCACGCGCGATCGGTCGCATCGTCGGACGACCCTTCGGCGTCGACCAGCTGGAGGAGTTGGCCTCGACGCTCGCGCAGGTCCCTGCCGAGAACGTGACGAAGCCGCATGGCATCACCTCCGAACGAGCCGAGACGCTTCTCGGCGGCACCCTCGTCCTCGCGGAGATCGCGGGGCGGCTCGGATGCGACTTCCAGGTCGGCAAGGGCGGGCTGCGTGAGGGCGCTGCCCTCGCGCTCGCGCGCGCCGACGCAGCCGCCGCCTAGGAGTCGGCGGCTCCGACCGCTCGGAGCACCTTCGGGCTCGCGCTCCAGCGCAACGAAGCGGCTCCCGCTGCCGGCACGCCATCGAGGCGGAGACACATCACTGCGCCTTTCTTCAACTCGAGTTGGAGAGAGCGATCGCTGCCGGCGAGCAGGAGCGAGGCCAGCCACGAGAGCTGGGGCTCGTGTCCTACGAGGGCGAGAGTCGACTCCTCCCGAGCCTGCATCGCCTGCAGGCACTCGTTTGCCGGCGTAGGCGGCTCGAGCGCACGAAATTCCTCGGGAGCCGGCCACGTCGCGTCCTCCGCGAGGAGCTCGGCGGTACGCCACGCACGCGCGAACGTGCTCGAGAGCACGACTTCGACCTCGACTCCGAGCCGCCGAAGGCCACGCGCGACGATCCGAAAGCGCTCCGCTCCCTCGGCGGTCAGCGGCCGTGCCGCGTCATCGGGCCAGCGAGCCGAGTCGTGCGGCTCGGCGATTGCATGTCGCACGAGATAGAGATCCATGGGCTGCGGATGGTAGGCGTGAATGTGGCTAAGGAGTCACGTCCGGAGGCGATCCTCGTCGACCCGGAGTGAGCCGAGCACCTTCACGTCGCGTGCGTAGCTGAGGAGTCGGCATGCCTCCTCGAGGGAAAGCCAGCGACCATCGTCGACCTCGTTTCGAAACGCGAGCTCGCCCGCGATCGGCGTCATCGACCAATAGCGCACGCGCTTCGCGCGTCCACGGATGTCGCGGTAACGGGTGGTGGCAAGCTCCTCGCCGAGCTCGCAGCGCAAACCGGTCTCCTCTTCGACCTCGCGGACGGCACACACCTCGTCCCGCTCGCCGCGCAGCGCCTTTCCCTTCGGGAGCGACCAGTCGCGGTACTTCGGCCGGTGCACCACGAGCACCTCGAGGCCGGTCTCTCCTCGACGAGTGACGACCCCACCCGCCGCGCGGATCACGGACGCGCCTTGCGTGCGCGACGCTCGAGCAGCCTCCAGGCCTGCGGCCACTCGGCACGCGCGCTCTTCCGGCGCGCACGCTCTCGCTCGAGAAGTGTGCGGACAACATCTGCAGCCTCGGTCTTGCCCGCCGACCACGCGCGAATGTGCTGTTCGGCGACGAACGCGTCCTGATGCGCCCCGAGCACGTCCTGGAGCAGCTTCGCCGCCTCGATGAAGCGCTCGCCGGGGACGCCGAGCTCGCTCGCTGCCAGCTCGGCTGCGTAGCGGGTGCGCTTGACCCTGATCCGAGCGGCGTGGAGCTCGTCGTCGCTCGACTTGCGATCGAGCCTCTCGAACCGCCGGCGTGTCCGCACGAACTCTGCCCACCACAGCTCGGCGAGCGTCGGGCTCACTCCCGAGGCGGCCGGCGGCGGGTGGGGGTCGTCGAGGCGATCGACCAGGGTGAGATAGCGATCCTCCGACAGGGCGGCGACGGCGGACGCGCGCGCCTTTCGTCTCCGTCGCTCGAGGCCGTCGACGAGACCACGCACCGCGGTTGCCTCGTCGCCCAGAAGCGAGACCTGCGCTCGCATGTGCTCGGCGAGCACATCGAGATCACGAGCGGGGCCGAGGGCCGCGCCGAGCCAGCCGAGCTCCGAGCGCAGCTCGTCGGCCCACTCCTGATCCACGAGTGGCTGCGCGGCACGCAGAAATGCCCGCGCCCTGCGGGTGGCGACCCGCATCTGGTGGAGATCCTCCGCGTCGCTGCCGAGACGCGTGCCAGGGTCGTGCGCCAACAACCTCGTGCGCTGCTCCCGCAGCGCGGCTCTGAGAACCTCCTGCGGCGTGGCGTGTCCTGAGAGCGGGGCTGTCTCGGCGCCCGGGGTGAATTCGAGCGCCCGGAAGAGCTTCGGCTGAAAGCCGGCCGGCTCGGCGCCCGCGGCGAGCAGCTGCTTCTCCAGCCGCCGGAGCGTGCGCTCGTCGCCCTCGCCGACGAGCTCGACCTCGAGCTCGCGGAATCTCCCCTTGACGCGCTGACCCTCCATGACCGACACGGAGTCCTCGACGATCTCTGCGCCGGCCGTCCTCAGGGTCTTCCGCCGCGTGCGCAGACGCGCGACGCGCGCCGGCTTGACGCCCCGAAGATGCACGACGAGGAGCGCGAGCAGCTCGGCCGGCGGCTGTGCGGGCGAGCCGGGGGCCTCGATCTCGAGACGGGCTGCGCCGGACGGGATCTTGAGCTGCCAGAGCCGGCTGCCCTCCTCGGCGCGATGGCGCAGCGTGAGCCCGTTCCGAGCGAGCGTGAGGTCGGGCGTGTCGAAGTACGTCGAGACGAAGTCGCGACTCGGCAGCTCGACGCCTTCGAGATCGCTCAGGCGAAAGCCGTCGGAGGCCGAGAGCTTGAGCTCGTGTTCACGCGTTGTTCGCACCACGCGCAGCGTAATCAGGGAAACGACCTCAGACGTCTCGGAGTGGTGAACGAGTCTCTCTAGCCCGTCCTCTCCGAAGATCTCGTCCGACTGACCGTGCCGTACACGAGCGCGCCAACCGTCCCGCCGACGAGCGGCGCGACGAGGTAGAGCCAGAGCGAGTCGAAGGTGCCCGCAGCAAGCGCTGGGCCCAGTGAGCGTGCGGGGTTCAGGGACGCTCCGGAGATCGGCCCGCCTACCAGCGAAGCGAGAGCGATGGTGCCACCGATGGCGATCGCCGCCGCCTCGCCGACCGCCCGTGTGTCGGTGGCGACAGCCATGATCACGAAGAGCAGGATCGCGGTCAGCACGGCTTCCCAGAGAAACGACTGGGCGTCGGATCCCGAAGGCGACGTCGCGCCGACATCGGCAACGTCCCCGAGAGAGGCTCGCAGGAGCAACGCCGCCGCCGCCGCGCCCGTGACCTGGGCACCCCAGTAGGCCGGAACGCGAGCGCCTGGAAAGTGCCGCGTCAACGCGAACGCAAGCGTCACCGCGGGATTCAGATGCGCTCCCGAGATGTGCCCGACCGCGTAGACCATGGCCATGATCACGAGGCCGAACGCGAGGGCGATGCCGACGCTTCCGAGACCGCCGTCCTTCGCGTCGACCATGATCGCGCCGCAGCCGACGAAGACGAGGGCGAACGTGCCGATCGCCTCGGCTCCCAGGGCGCGCGCAAGACCGGTGTCCATGCGTCAGGCCTGGACGAGCGACGGCGGCGGGGCGAGCAGGAGGCCGATGCGCTCGAGAACGCCCGGGGTGAGACGGTAGTACGCGAATGTTCCTCGCTTCTCGCGCTCGATGAGGCCGGCGCGCACGAGCTGCTTCAGGTGATGGCTCACGGTGGGCTGCGCGATGCCGAGCACGGGCTGAAACTCGCAGACGCACACCTCCTCCCCGGCCGCTTCGAGCAGGACGTTGAGGATGCGCAGCCGATTGCGATCGGCTAGCGCCCTGAACAGGCGCTCGAGCTCGTCGGCGTCCTCGCTCGAGAGCGTGGAACCGGACAAAGGCGTACAGCAGTCGACGGTCGACGGCCTCTCCACGAGCGAGATCCTACACCGCATATTTACCACGATCAATATTGATCTAGATCGATATATCTGAAAGGATCAAGGATAGAAGCGACCGGGAGGTTGCCGTGACCGAGATGCTCGACCCCATCACTCGACAGCATGTGGACAAGGCGGCAGAGGCGCTACAAGAGGAGTTCTCGGGCACCTTCTCCCGAGAGACGATCGCGCGCTTCATCGCCGAGTCCGTCGACCTGCTCGGCGGATCGAAGGTCAACGTGTTCGTTCCCGTTCTCGCGCACCGTTTCGCGCGCGAGCGGTTGAAGGCGCTCGGACAGGCAGAGGGCCTGGTCACGAAGGAGCTCCCCGAGGTTCTGTTCGTCTGCGTCCAGAACGCGGGGCGCAGCCAGATGGCGGCAGGACTGCTCACGCTCCGCTCGGGCGGGATGGTGGGCGTCCGCTCCGCCGGCTCGGACCCGGCGGAGGACGTCAACCCGCTCGCCGCCCAGGCCATGGCAGAGCTTGGCATCGATCTGGCGGAGGCGTTCCCCAAGCCCCTCACCGACGAGGTCGTGCGCGCCGCCGACGTCGTCGTCACGATGGGCTGCGGAGACGCCTGCCCCATCTATCCCGGCAAGCGCTACGAGGACTGGCAGGTGGATGATCCTGCTGAAGCATCGTCGCTCGATGACGTGAGGCGCATTCGCGACGAAATCGACGCCAGAGTGGGACAGCTTCTCCTCGAGCTGAACGTCACGCCCGCCTAGTCACCGCAGTACCTCGCCGACGAGAAGCGCTCGACAACAGGTTCGACGAGACGGTGGTCAGTCTCGAAAGGGAGAGGGGGCGATGCCACGCCACGCCCGATCGAAATGTCGCCGATTGGTTAACGTCCCGCGCGATGCGGCTCAGCCTCACGCCCCGGACGACCGAGTTCTACCGCCTGTTCGCGAGGGCCGGAGAGAACGCACTCGAGGTAGCCAGGCTCGTCGAGCGTCGTTTCCGCGAGCACCCGAACTCTAGCGTGACGCAGGAGCAGGTGAAGGCAATCGAGACAGCGGGCGACAGTCTCACGCGGGAGCTCATCACTCTGCTGAACACCCAGTACGTGACGCCCTTCGACCGCGAGGACATCTATCAGCTGGCGACGGAGATCGACGATGTCGTCGACTACCTCGAAGAGGCGTCGGACCTACTCGGGCTGTACGGCGTGGAGATGCCGACGCGCCACGCGGTCGAGCAGTGCGCGGTGATCGTGCGCGCGTGCGAGCAGCTCGCGATCGCGTGCGACAACCTCAAGGGCATGCGCGGCGTGCAGGACGCGCTGGTGAAGGTGAAGCAGCTCGAGGACGAGGGCGATCGCATCCACCGTGACGCGCTCGGGGCGCTCTTCCGCGACGGCGCGATCGACCCCCTCATCGTCATCCGCTGGAAGGACATCTACGCAGGTCTCGAACGCGGCCTCGACGCGTGCGAGACGACGGCGAACGTCATCGCGAACATCGTCGTCAAGAACGCCTGACGCGTGGACGACGCCGTACTCGTAGCGGTCGTCGGCGTCGCGCTCTTCTTCGATTTCACCAACGGGTTCCACGACACCGCGAACTCGATTGCGACGAGCGTGTCGACCCGCGCGCTCACCCCCGCACGGCGGTCATCCTCGCCGCGATCCTGAATTTCGCCGGAGCCTTCTACTCGCTCGAGGTCGCCGCGACCATCGCGACCGGGATCGTCGACACCGAGGCCGTGACGCTGAGCGTCATCCTCGCCGGGCTGGTCGGGGCGATCACCTGGAATCTCGTGACGTGGTTCCTGGCACTACCTTCGAGCTCCAGCCACGCGCTGATCGGCGGCGTCGGCGGCGCTGCGATCGCGGCCGCGGGCTGGGACGTGATCAAGTGGAACGGGATCTGGGACAAGGTCGTGAAACCGGGAGTTCTCTCGCCCACCATCGGCTTCGTCATCGCGCTCACGATGATGTTCGGGATCATCTGGATCATCCGCAAGCGGTCGCCGAGCCGGGTGAACCGCGTGTTCCGTCGAGCGCAGGTGGTATCGGGCAGCTTCGTCGCGTTCACCCACGGGACGAACGACGCGCAGAAGACCATGGGGATCATCGCCTTGGCCCTCATCGTGTCTGGCCACCTCAATGCCGAGGAGTTCGACGTACCTCTCTGGGTTGTCGCGAGCGCCGCCCTCGCGATGGGACTCGGAACCTACGCCGGCGGCTGGAGGATCATCAAGACGATGGGCACGCGCATCGCGAAGATCGACCCGCCCAGGGCTTCGCGGCGCAAACGGCGTGCGCCGGCATTCTCTGGACGACCGCCCACCTCGGCGTTCCGGTCTCGACGACGCAGACCATCTCCGGGTGCGTGATGGGTGCGGGCGCGAGCCGTCGCCTGTCGGCGGTTCGCTGGGGAATCGCCGGGAACATCGCCATCGCCTGGATCCTCACCCTCCCCGCCGCCGGGCTCGTCGGCGCGCTCATGGAGGTCGTGACGCGGATGCCGCTCGGCAATCTCATCGTGTTCCTGCTTGCGGGGGTCATCGCCGCTGCCGCCTTCATCGGAAGGCGCTACGAGACGCGACGCCTGCTCCCCGCAAACGCCTGAGTACCGTTCGGGTGGTGGATGAGTCGCCGCCCGAGGTTCTCTTCGTCTGCGTCCACAACGCGGGCCGCAGCCAGATGGCAGCGGGACTACTCGCGCTCCACTCGGGCGGCCGCGTCGTCGTGCGCTCGGCCGGCTCGGAGCCGGCGGAGACCGTGAACCCTGAGGTCGTCGACGGTGATGACCGAGCTCGGAGTCGATCTTGCGAATGCAGTCCCCAAGACGCTCGCCGACGAGGACGTGCGGGCCGCCGACGTCGTGATCACGATGGGCTGCGGCGACGCGTGCCCGATCTATCCGGGCAAGCGCTACGAGGACTGGCAGGTGGACGATCCCGCCGAAGCTTCGTCCGTCGGGGAGGTACGGCAGATTCGCGACGACATCGACACCCGGGTTCGACAGCTGCTCGAGGAGCTCGGCGTACCGATCGTCTCGTAGGGTGGGGCGGCGGCCGAGGCGGCCGCCGCCCGGGCAGGCGCTGCCGAGGGAGGAACGCTCAGCTCTTGCCGGAGGCCTTCACCGCAAGACCGAAGTTCGTCCGCGCACGCTTCAGCTGAACCTTCGTGAGCGGGACAAAACGGGCGCGCGCTGCGATCTTGACCTCGTTGTCGAAGACGTAGTCGAGGAAAGCCTGCACTTCCTTGCGCTTGAATGAGGAGCCTTTCGCGTAGATGAAGAGCGGCCGCGAGAGCGGCTTGTACGAGCCCGAGTGAACAGACTGCACGCCCGGAGTGACGCACTGATCCGTCTTCGGATTCCGGACTTGAAGCGCGTTCAGTCTGCTGCGGTTCTCCGTGTAGTAGGAGTAGCCGAAGTAACCCATCCCCCCGCGCTCGCCCGAGACGCCCTGCACGAGCACGTTGTCGTCCTCGGACGCCTGGTAGTCGGTGCGGCTCGCCCGCGCCCGCCCGTTGATCGCCTCCGTGAAGTACTCGAAGGTTCCGGAATCGGTCCCGGGGCCGAAGAGCTTGATCGGTACGTCGGGGAAGCCCGAGCGGACGTCCTTCCAGTTGTCCACCTTGGAGCCCGGCTCCCAGATCTTCTTGAGCTCGGCGACCGAGAGGCACGTCGCCCAGCTGTTCTGCTGGTTGACGACGACCGTGAGGGCGTCGTTCGCGACGGTGAACGCCCGCCACGAGCCGACGTTGTTGGTCTTGCAGGCCTGTGCTTCCGAGATCCTCATCGGCCGCGAGGCGTTCGAGAGGTCGGTCTCGCCCTTGCAGAAGCGCTGGAAGCCACCGCCGGTGCCGGAGATGCCGACCGTCACCTTCACCTTCGACGCACCGGCTCGGGAGAAGAGCTCCGCGGCCGCCGTCGTATACGGGCCGACCGTCGAGGATCCGTCGGCGGTGACCGAGCCTCCGAGCGACTTGAGGTCGTACGTGGGGTTCTGGCCAGACGCGCCGACCGCCACCGAGGCGATCGCGAGTGCCGCCGACAGCCCACCGAATACCGCCAGACCACGGCGCCTGAAAGAGAGCCTCATCGTCTGTCTCAACTCCTCTAGCTCGAATGTCGTGACATTGGCGATCGTCGTGACAGACGAGACCCCGATGGGCTGTGAAGGCGTGAACGCGTGGTGGCGGAGTGGTGAATCGACTAGCCGTGATGGCCGTCTTCGTGCGAGGCGTCCGTGAACTCCGCGAACTCCCCGGTGACGACGAAAGCCGTCTGCTCGCCGATGTCGACGGCGTTGTCGCCGATCCGCTCGAAGCAACGGGCAACGGTGATCTGCCGCATTCCCCACTCGAGCGCCTCGGCGTCATGGACGTAGCCGAGCACCTCGTGGAACACCTGGCGGTTCGCATTGTCGATGAGGTCGTCGAGCTGATGCAGGGAGCGAGCCTGTCCCAGGTCTCTCGAGGCGAATGCCGCGAGCGAGAGCTGGACCATCTCCGCGCAGCGCTCGCCCATGTCGACCAGACCCTCGACGACCGCCTGCCTGGTGCCGAGGTGGCTCGAGAGCTTCGTCAGCTTGGCGATCGTCACGCACTGATCGCCGATCCGCTCGATGTGCAACCCCGAGTGGAGGATCGCGAGGACGAGGCGAAGATCGCTCGCCACCGGGGTCTGGCGTGCGATCACCATCTCCACCTGCCGCTCGAGCGCGAGGTATCGCTCGTCCACCTCGTCGTCGAAGGCGATCACCTCGTCGCAGAGCTCGACGTCCTGGGTTCGCAGAGCGTCGATCGCGCCACGAATCGACCGGAAGACGATCTCGCCGGCTTCCTGGAAGCCGGCTTCCAGGGCATCGAGCTCCGATTGCAGCCCGACTCTCATCCGAACCGTCCGGTCACGTAGTCCTCCGTGCGCTTGTCGGAAGGGGTCGTGAAGATCTTCGTGGTCGTGTCGTACTCGACCAGGATGCCGCGCCGGGCGCTCCCCTCATCGTCGACGACGACGCTGAAGAACGCGGTCATGTCGGCGACGCGCGCAGCCTGCTGCATGTTGTGGGTCACGATCACGATCGTGTACTCGCGCTTCAGATCGTGCATCAGATCCTCGATGCGTGTCGTCGAGATCGGATCGAGCGCCGACGCAGGCTCGTCCATGAGGATCACGTCCGGCTCGACCGCGAGCGCGCGCGCGATGCAGAGCCGCTGCTGTTGGCCGCCCGACAGCCCGAGGGCGCCGTCCTTCAGCCGGTCCTTGACCTCCTCCCAGAGCGCAGCGTCGCGCAACGCCTTCTCCACGCGCTCGTCGAGCGAGCCCTTCAGGCCCAGCACCCGCGGTCCGAAGGCGACGTTGTCGTAGATCGACTTGGGAAACGGGTTCGGCTTCTGGAAGACCATCCCGATACGGCGTCGGAGGTCGACCGGGTCGACGTCCCTCCCGTAGAGATCTGCGCCGTGGTAGAGCACCCGGCCCGACACCTTCGCGCCCGGAATCAGGTCGTTCATGCGGTTGAAGCAGCGGATGAACGTGCTCTTTCCACACCCAGAGGGACCGATGAACGCCGTCACCGTGTTGCGGAAGACGTCGATGCTCACATCCTCGATCGCCGGCTTGCCGCCGTAGTGCACGGCGAGGTCGGACACGGAGAACACCTTCTCCCGGCGCTCGATGTCCGCACGATCGAGTGCACCTCTAGAAGCCTGGGCGATGCGGGTGCTGTCGATCTGCGGAGTCTCCATCTGGGTCATTGCCTCACCCTCACCAGCGTCGGCGGTAGCGGTTGCGGAGGAAGATCGCCACGGCGTTCATGCTGAGGACGATCACGAGCAGCACGATCGCCGCAGCCGCGGCAAGCGTCTGGAACTCCGGATCGGGCTGCTTCGTCCAGTTGTAGATCTGCACCGGGAGCGCGGTATAGGCGCCGAACAGCTCCGGATCGAAGGCGACGTACGTGATCGCTCCGACCATGATGAGCGGCGCCGTCTCGCCCACCGCCCGGGAGAGGGCGAGAATCGAGCCGGTCGCCATGCCCGGGATCGACGCAGGGAGCACCTGACGCCACACCACCTGCCACTTCGTGGCGCCGAGCGCGAATGCCCCTTGGCGAATCGAGTCCGGGACTGCGCGGATCGCTTCTCGCGAAGCGACGACGACCGTCGGCAGGACGACGAGCGTGAGGATGAGCGCGCCGGCGAAGACGACGCGGCCGATGCCGATACCCCGCACGATGAACGCCAGCCCGAGGATCCCGTAGACGATCGAGGGCACGGCCGCGAGGTTCTGGATGTTGACCTCGATCAGGCGGTTCCACCAGCGCGTGCGGTCCGCGTACTCCTCGAGATAGATCGCGGTGAGCACACCGATCGGCACGGAGAGCAGGAGCACCAGGAGGCCGAGGTAGAGCGTGGCCAGGATCGCCGGTCTGGCGCCCGCCTCGGCCGGCACAGTCGAGGGCGGGTTGCTGAACAGGTTCGAGCTGATCGCCGGCCAACCCGTTACGATCGTGTCGACCAGGAGGACGGCGAGCGTCCCGAAGGCGACGAACATCGAGAAGAGCATCGCCGTCTTGAAGACGCGGTTCTTCCAGACCTGCCCGCGTCGCCTGAACTGCTCCGGCGCAGGATCGAAGTCGTGTTCGACATGGGGCTCGAAGACGGTCACTCGTACACCTCGCGGTACTTGCGCACGAGCCTGATCGAGAGCAGGTTCATCGCGAGCGTCAGCACGAAGAGGGTCAGCCCGACGGCGAAGATGGTCTTGTACTCGATCGAGCCGGTGGGGATGTCGCCGTTCCCGGTCGCACCGATGAACGCGGTCATCGTCTCGATCGTCTCGCGCGGATCGAAGGTGATCTGCGCGAGCTGGCCGGCTGCGATGAGGACGATCATCGTCTCGCCGACTGCCCGCGAGAAGCCCAACACGAACGCGGCGATGATCCCCGAGATCGCGGCGGGTACGACGATCCGGGTCGACACCTGGAGCTTGTCGGCGCCGAGTGCGTACCCGCCGTCGCGGAGATCGCGAGGTACGGCCGCCATCGCGTCCTCGGAGAGCGAGGCGATCGTGGGGATGAGCATCACCCCGAGAACGAGGCTGGCAGCGAGGGCGTTGAAGATCTCGACCTGAACGCCGATGTCGCGCAGCAGCGGCGTCACGAACGTGAGAGCGAAGTAGCCGAGGACGACGGTCGGAATCGCGGCGAGAATCTCGAGGACCGGCTTGAGCACACCTGCGACTCGCGCGTTCGCGTACTCGCTCAGGTAGATCGCGACTCCCAGGCCGAGCGGGAAGGCGACGATCGCCGAGAGGAACGAGATCATGATCGTCCCGACGACGAGGGGTACGACGCCGAACTGCCCGTCGAGGAAGAGCGGCGTCCACGTCGTGCCGGTCAGGAACTCCCATGGGCTGACCTCGCCGAAGAACTCGATCGCCGGCAGCAGGAGCGAGAGAACGATGCCGAGCGTCGTGAGCACGGAGACGGCTGCAGCGACGAACAGGATCAGGTGGACGAGCTGCTCGCCCCAGCGGATCCGCTTCCGCGGCAGCGCCACCGACGGCTGGCCGACGACGGCGTCGTGCGTCGTCACGGGAGCCCCTACCCGGTCGCTTCCGCGATCTTCGACTGCTCCTCGGCTAGCTGTTCGTCGCTGAGGGGCACGAACTGGGCTGCCTCGGCGATCGAGGCATTGTTGTCGAGCATGAACTCGACGAAGTTGCGGACGTCCTCGTTCTCGTCGAACGAGGACTGCTTCACGTAGACGTACAGCGGTCGAGAAAGAGGCGCGTAGCTGCCGTCCTGCGCGGCTTCGGCGCTCGGAGCGACGCAGCCACTTCCACCGTCGACCTCGAGTGCTCCGAGGACGCTCTGGTTCTGCTCGAAGTACGAGAATCCGAAGTACCCGAGCCCGCCAGGGTTGCCCGAAACGCCCTGGACGATCACGTTGTCGTCCTCACTCGGTGAGTAGTCGGTTCGGCTGGCGCCCTCCTCCCCGTTGACGACGTCGGTGAAGTAGTCGAACGTTCCGGAGTCCGTGCCGGGGCCGAAGAGGCTGAGCTCGACGTCGGGGAACGAGGGATCGACCTGGTTCCAGCTCGTGACCTTGGAGTCGGGCGCCCAGATCGCCTTCAGCTGGTCGACGGTCAGGCACGTTGCCCAGTCGTTCTCGGCGTTGACCACGTTCGTGAGCGCGTCGGTGGCGACCCGCACCTCGGTGTAGTCGACACCCGCCTCTGCGCACAGCGCCTGCTCGTCAGGGTCGATCGGACGCGACGCGTTGGAGAGATCGGTCTCGCCCGCGCAGAAGCGCTCGAACCCGCCGCCGGTGCCGGAGATTCCGACGGTCACATCGACGTCCTGCTCCGCCTTGAAGTCCTCCGCGGCTTTCGTGACGAACGGTCCGACGGTGCTCGAGCCGTCGGCCGTGATCGCCGCCCCGCCACCCTCACCGCCGCCGCACGCACCGAGGACGAGCACCGCGAGCCCGGCTGCTGCGACGAAGATCGATCTCCGCACGGTCATGCCATCAGTGTCTCGGGCCGATTGCCACAGCCGGGCTGCCGGCTGGTGAACATACGGTGAAAGTCCGGTGAAGCTAGACCGGGCCGACGAACACGCAGCGGATCTCGAGGCCATTGCCTCGCCCGCCCCGCGCGTCGACGGTTCCCCCCGCCTGCGTGACGATGTGCTTGACGATCGCGAGACCGAGCCCGGTGCCGCGCGACGCTCGAGCCCGGTCCGCCCGGTAGAAGCGCTCGAACAGGCGCGGCATGCGACGACGCCTCGACGCCGATCCCGTCGTCGCGACCCGAGAGCACGATCGCGCTGCCCGCTCTCGCGGCTCCGAGCGTGAAGGTGGTTCCGGGGCCGGCGTAGCGGATCGCGTTCTCGGCGAGGTTGCGCGCCAGTACACGGAGCATCCGCGGTCTGATCGCGAGCTCGACGTCCGCAGCGCACTCGAGTCGGAGCTCGACTCCCGCCCGGCTGGCGCGCTCCGCCAGCTCGGCGAGCGCCTCTTCGAGCACAGGGACGAACCGGCGTCGGCCCGAGCGAGACGACGCGCGCTCCTGACTCGAGCTCGCTGAGAAAGAGAATCTCGTCGATCAGCTCGGTGATCTGCTCGACCTCGCGCGTCGCCTGCTCGACCAGCTCGGTGACGTCCTCACCGGGAAGCGTCGCCGTCTCGAGCAGCGTCAGCAACCGTGCGAGGGGTGTCCTCAGCTCGTGGGAGACGGCTGCCGTGAATCCGGAGCGAAGCTCCTCGTAGGCGGCGAGGTCTCCTTCGCGCGAGAAGTACACGAGTCGCTCGCGACGGCCGTCGGCCTCGTACGGAACCACGAAGGGGAGAACTCCCGAGCTTCCGGCCAGGAGCTCGGGCGGTAGCCGGTCGCCCTCGCGGACGCCGTCGATGCTCTGACGCGCCCGCCGGCTCGCGAACAGCACGCGCTCGCTGTCATCGAGAACCACAACAGCTTCGCGGCTCTCCTCCACGAGCGCCCTCGCCCGTATGGAGTCGGCATCCATCGACGCGGGTTCTAACAGAAGGTTTGCGCAACGCTTTCCGGGCCCTCACGAAACCCGAACTCACATGTCGGTGAATCCCTCTGTCCTCTACGAAGGAGAGATGAGATGGGATCGAAGGCAGTTGCACTCATCGGCGCCGTGCTGGTCGACGCTCGTCGTCACGGCCGTGGCCGCAGCAGCGGTGATCAACGGGACGCCCGGCGACGACGTGCTGCGCGGCACGGATCAGGCGGACGAGATTCGCGCATTCGCCGGCAACGACCTCGTCTACGCCCGTGACGGCGCCGACCTCGATTCGCGCAGGCTCCGGGAGACGACGGCGTACGGGCCGGTGACGGCGGCGATGCTCGCGTACGGGGGCCGTGGCAACGACCTGCTGGCCGGCGGGAACGGGAACGACCGCCTGAAGGGTGGATCGGACGCAGATCAGGTTCTCGGCGGGGACGCGGGCGATCGCGTATCCGGGAACAGGGGGCCGGACCTCGTCTACGGAAACGACGGGCCGGACTCGATCTTCGGCGGCTGGGGCGCCGACCGTGCCTTCGGCGGAAGCGGCGACGACGAGCTGCATGCGCTCGCCGCCGACAACGACCCCGACCTCCTGAACTGCGGGCCCGGCGAGGACAAGGCGTTCGTGCTCCGCTCCGAGCGCCCGTCGACGACGCTCGTCGGCTGCGAGACGCTCTTGATCGTCGTCGAGCTGAGCGCTGACCAGGAGGAAGGCGAGAACTCGGACGCCGACACGGAGGCGGACGGCTAACCGAGCCTGAACTCGACAGGTTCGAAAGGGCGGCCAAGTTACAAGTTGTTACAAGGGCAGCCTTCACCAGCCGGACACCGTTCGGTAACCAGACGACGGCCCCCGTGTCTCCCGGGGGCCGTCACTATGTCGCCGAATGGCGAAGGTCTTGATCATCGAGGACGACGACGTCATCGCCCGCGGCATGGCGCGCCACCTCGAATCGGCGGGCTTCGACGCGGTGGGGGTCGCCAACGGAGAGACGGGTCTCGCCCGGCTCCGTTACGAGCGGCCCGACGTCTGCGTCCTCGATCTCATGCTTCCCGGGATCGACGGCTGGCGCGTCATCGAGCAGGCGCGGTCGGAGGGGATCGGCACCCCGATCATCGTCGTCTCCGCGCGAGGAACCGAGCACGATCGCGTGCATGCGCTCGAGATCGGCGCGGACGACTACCTGGTGAAGCCCTTCTCCCTCAAGGAGCTGACCGCGCGCGTGCGCGCGGCGGCCCGCCGCGGCGTCAGCGAGGCAGAGCCGCGCCGCGGCGACGCGATCGTGATCGAGGAGCTCCGCCTCGATCCGGACAACGTGCAGGCGTTCGTCGACGGGGAGAGCGCGGAGCTGACCCCGACGGAGTTCCGGCTGGTGTACACGCTGGCCCGCGAACAGGGCCGCGTCCTGACGCGCGACGAGCTGCTGCAGCGCGTGTGGGGTCGTCGCGCATCGCACCGAGATCGCACCGTCGACGTCTTCGTCCGCAAGCTCCGCGAGAAGATCGACCGCCAGGCGCCCAGGCACACCTTCATCCATACGCGCTACGGCGTCGGCTACAAGCTCGAAGCGCTGCCCAAGGCATAGCCCCCTCTGGGGCTGAAGGTTGGGGTCAGGATTCAGCCTGACCTCGATGTCAGGTGTGAGGCGAGCGCCGACAACCTCAAGACGGGTTCAGGCTGAAGCCTGACCCCTCCCGAGTTCGCTTCGGGTAAGCTTCACATCGTTAATGATTAGCGAAGTTATGGTTGATCCGCAGCAGGTCGCATCCGATCTGAGACCGGTCCTCCTTCGCCTCTCCCGCGAGCTGCGCAAGGAGACCGAGCAGCTGGGCGTGACCGCGCGACAAGCCACGCTGCTCTGGCTCGTCAAGCGGAGCCCCGGGCTCTCGCTCGCCGAGCTCGCGGCCGAGGAAGGGATCTCGCCGCCGGCACTCTCGGGCCACGTCGATCGGCTGGAGCTCGCCGGGTTGCTCGAGCGGGTGCGCTCGACCGACGACCGGCGACGCGTGGGTCTCAGGTTGACCGACGAAGGCACACGGCTGATGCGGCGCGTCCGGGCTCGCCGAACGACCTGGCTCGCGGATCGCCTTCGTACCCTGCAGCCTGCCGAGCTGAAGGCCGTCGAGTCCGCGATTCCCGCGCTGCAGCACCTCCTCCGAGAGAGCGCATGACCTCACTCGCGATCGCACTTCGCACGCGCACGTTCCGCAGCCTCCGCCGCCATCGGAACTATCGGATCTTCTTCTACGGACAGCTCGTCTCGCTGGCCGGCTCGTGGATGCAGAACATCGCGCTCGCGTGGCTGGTGCTCGAGCTCTCGGGATCTGCCCTGGCAATCGGCGCACTCGCGTTCTGCCGCTTCGTTCCTTTCACCGTCTTCGGCCTCGCTGCCGGCGTCGTCGCCGACCGCATGGACACGCGAAAGCTCGTCATGGCGACGCAGGGAGCAGCGCTGATCGTCTCCGTTGCGCTCGCCGTGGTCACGTTGACCGGGACCGCGACGCTCACGGTCGTCTATGTCCTCGCGGCGCTCGGCGGGATCACCCTCGCCTTCGACGCGCCCGGACGGCAGTCGCTCACCTATCAGATGGTCGGACCTCGCTCGCTGCCGAACGCAGTGGCACTGAACGCCGGCCTCTTCAACGGATCGCGCGTGATCGGACCGGCGATCGCCGGCGTCGTCATCGCCCTTGCCGGCACCGGCGTCTGCTTCGTCATCAACGCCTTCAGCTTCCTCGCGGTTCTCGTAGCGCTCTCGAGACTTCGCGCCGACGAGTTCCACCAGGTCGAGCGCGACCCTTCCGCTCGCATCGTCGAAGGCATGCGCCGGGCACTCGCGTACGTTCGCCGCGAGCCGGAGCTCCGAGCCGTCTTCACCGTCGTCGCGATCATCAGCACGGTTGGCTTCAACTTCCACGTTCTCGTCCCGCTTCTCGCCGGCGACACGCTCCACGTCGGCCCGGAAGGCTTCGGGCTCCTCTCGGCGTCGTTCGGCCTCGGTGCGCTCGTCGGGGCTCTCGTCACCGCCACGTTCCGTGGTGCGAGCTGGAAGCTCTTCGCGACGGGCGCGACGGGCTTCGGGGTGCTCGCGCATTGCGCTTGCACCCGTCGAGGACGCCGTGCTGGCCGGGGTCCTGCTCTTCGCGGTCGGCATCTCGTTCACGCTCTTCACCGCGAACGCGAACGCGCTCGTCCAGCTCGGAGCGCCCGACCATCTCCGCGGACGCATGATCGGGCTCTACCTCTTTGCGTTCGTGGGCCTCGCGCCGCTCGGCGGTCTGCTCACCGGATGGCTCGCCGAGCTGGGAGGAACCCGTCTCGCTTTCACCGTCGCCGGGGTGACCTCACTCCTGACGATCGGAGTCGCCAGCCTGCGCCGAAAGGCGAGCGCGCAGGCGTTGACTACCGAGCTGAAAGAGGCGTAGGCTCCTCCCGTCTCGACCAAGGAGGGGAGATGAAGAGACGTAGACGCTGGGCACTCGGCGCCGTGCTCCTTGCGGTCGCCGTGGGCCTGGCAGTTCCCGCAATCGTGGGGGCGAAGCCGGGCTCGGACGCAACGGTGCGCTTCGGCAACCCGACAGTCGGCAGCCCGTATCAGCCGCCGCTGTTCGACCACGACTCGTCGTTCAAGGCGGCGGACACGATGATCCCGCACACGTCGGTGATCTCGACCGGGGGCAACGTGACGTTCGACATCGCCGGGTTTCATCAGGCGATGGTCTATGAGCCAGGGACGACGCTCGACGACATCGACGTGCCGGCTTTCCCGCCGGAGTCGAACATCCTCATCAACGAGGGCGACGGGCTCCTCGCGTCGAGCCCGGTGCCGTTCGGTGGCTTCCAAGGGCCGTGGACTCCGGACGCCGACACGTTCGACGAGCCGGGGAAGTACCTCATCCTCTGCAACGTCACCCCGCACTTCGCGTTCGCGAAGATGTACGGCTGGGTGAACGTCAAGTAGCTACGAGTGCCCGGGGGCGTCGTGGATGGCGCCCCCGGCCCAGCTCAGATGCCCGGCGCCGAATCGCGCTCCTGACCCGTCCGCCGCAGCACGAGATAGGCGACGACGATCGCGCCGAGCGTGAGTCCGAGGATCATCGCCGCCGTCGCGTTGACCTCGGGTGAGACGCCGAAGCGGAGCTGGGAGAAGATGTAGATCGGCAACGTCTCCGAACCGACTCCCGAGACGAAGAACGAGGTGTAGAAGTCGTCGAACGAGAAGGTGAACGCGAGCAGGCCGCCGGCGAGGATCGCCGGAGCGAGCCGCGGTAGCGTCACCTGGCGAAAGGTCGCGAGCGGCCCGGCGCCGAGATCGAACGACGCCTCCTCGAAGGACTGACCCATCCCGACGAAGCGCGCGCGGACGATCAACGCGACGACCGAGGCGTTGAACACGACGTGGGCCGCGAGGATCGTCCAGATGCCGAGCGGCGAATCGACCCCGACCAGGGCGCCCGCCTCCACGAAGAAGATGAGCGCGGCGATACCGAAGACGATCTCCGGGGTGACGAGCGTCATGTACGCGAGCGCGTCGAGGGGAACGCGAATCCGAGCGCGCATCCGAGACAACGCGAGCGCGAGGAGCGTCCCGAGAACGCATGCGATGACGGCGTTCAGCACCGCGACGGTCAGGCTCGTCTGGAGCGAGTCGCGGATGTCCGGATTGCGAAGCGCCGCGCCGAACCACTTCGTCGAGAAGCCCTCCCAGTAGAGAACGTTCCGTCCTCCGTTGAAGGCGAGGACGACGACGATGAGGATCGGGAGATAGAGAAAGGCGAACACCAGGATCGCGTGGAGCCCGAGCAGACGCCTAGCCACCGAACTGCTCCTGTCTTCCGAGCAGCCGCGCGTAGAAGAGCAGCGCAACGGTCATGCCGGCGATCACGACCATCGCGATCGCCGCCCCGAACGGCCAGTCGCGCGCCTCGCCGAACTGCTGGGCGATCAGATTCCCGACGTAGAAGATCTTGTCGCCACCGAGGATCGACGGGATCAGGAACTCGCCCGTCAACGGTATGAAGACGAGCAGCGACCCCGCGATCACGCCCGGCAGCACCAACGGCAGCGTGATGCGCCGAAACGCGCGGAGGGCGTTGTCTCCGAGATCCTGCGCTGCGTCGACGAGCGTCCAGTCCATGCGCTCCAGCGCCGCGTACACCGGCAGCACCATCAGTGGCAGGTAGTTGTAGACGACTCCGATGTAGATCGCCTTGGTCGTGTACAGAAGCTCGGCATCTGCGATCAGGCCGTCGATCCCGAGCGCCCGGAAGACGGGGAAGTCGGGGTCGAGGACGATCAGCCACGAATACGTGCGGATCAGGAAGCTCGTCCAGAAGGGAACGATGACCAGCATCAGGAGCAGCGTCTTGTGCTTCGCGTAGCGCGCGACGTAGTACGCGAGGGGAAAGCCGATCAGGAGCGTCAGCGCCGTCCCGATGACCGCCAGCTTCAGCGTGCGAAGGAAGATCTCGCCGTACAGCGGATCCCAGAGATAGCGGTAGTTGCCGAGGTTCCAGTTGAACGCGACGTCGGTGAAGCCGGAGACCTCGGCGAAGCTGTAGGCCGCCATGATCGCGAGCGGGCCGAGGAAGAAGACGAGGTACCAGCCGACCGCCGGAAGGGCGAGCCAGCCGGGATAGCGAGGCCCGGTGGCGCCGCCGCGACGATTGCCGCGACGGCGCTTCCCGGGTGCGACTTCCGTCGCCACCTCTACTCACTCACGCGCTCTTGAACTCGGTCCAGATCCGCTCGCGCGACCGGGTTCCCTTTGCCGAGACGTTCGCGGAGACGAGCTTCTTCACCAGGCTCGGCGGGGGGAAGACGTCGGTGTTCGAGTAGATGCTCTTCGCGAGGACGCTCTTCAGCAGTGTTCGCTTCACAGGCGAGCCGTAGTAGGTGAACGACGTCTCCTGCGCATTGACCTTCGGCTGGTAGCAGAAGTCGATCCACTTGTGAGCAGCGTCCGGATTCTCTGCCCCGGTGGGGATCACATAGGCGTCGATCCAGAACTCCGCGCCCTCGCCGGGAATGATGTACTCGGCGGGCTTCTCGCCGATGATGACGGCGCTGTCGCCGTTCCACGCCATGCCGCCGTACGCCTTGCCGCGGATGATCTTCTGCTTGAGGTTCACCGAGTCGATCGAGTGCACGAACGGCTTGAGGTCGATCAGGAACTTCCGCGCCTTGTCGAGCTCGCTCGCCGAGTCGGTGTTGTACGAGTACCCCATCATCATCAAGACCGAGCCGACCGTCTCCAGGCTGCCGTCGAGCAGAGTGAACTTCTTCGGGTACTTCTTGAAGAGCGCGTACACCTCTTTCCAGGTCGTCGGGCGCTCCTTGATCAGATCCTTGCGATAGACGAACCCGGTCGTCCCCCAGTCCTTGGGGATCGACCACTCGTTCTTCGCGTCGTAGGGCAGGCCGAAGAACTTGGGGTCGATGTTCTTCCTCGCGTTCGGGAGCTTCTTCAGGTCGATCTTCTCGAGCAGCTCTTCCTCGATGAGAATCCTCACCATGTACTCCGTCGGCACCGCGAGGTCGTACCCGCGCGCACCCGCGTTGAGCTTGGCGAGCAGGGTCTCGTTCGAGGTGTAGAAGCTCTTCTTTACCTTGATCCCGGTCGCCTTGGTGAAGTCCGAGTAGGTCTTCGGGTTCACATAGCCGGCCCAGTTGTAGTAGTGGAGGACTCCGCCTCCCTGCTCCGTCGCCCCGAAGGCGCTCTCGGTCAGACGTCCTCCGCCTGCAGCCGCCAGCGCCGCCAGCGCCGAGGCCGCCACGAAGCCCTTCCGGTCGTACCGCCGCTCCCAGAGCGACTCACGCATCACGTCACCTCCGTCGCATCGATTTCCAGAGCGTCCTCGCTGGGCCAGCTGACGAATACGCGCTCGCCCTCCTCGAAGGACTCCGCTCCGGCGTGTCCTCGTGTCCGCTGCTCTCGTACCAGCACTTCCTGTCCATCCTCCGTTCGCACGACGCACTGCACCGCGGGCCCGACGACCATTGTCGCGACGATGGTCGCGACGAGCGCACCTTCGCCCGCGGCCTGACGCGTGAGCTGGACCTGCTCGGGCCGAACGGCGACCAGCCGTCCGTCCTGCCGTACGAAGTTGGTGTCGCCGATGAAGTCGGCGACGAACCTCGAGGCCGGCCGGTCGTAGATCTCCAGAGGACCCGCGAGCTGCTCGATCCGGCCGCCGTTCATCACCGCCACGCGGTTGGACATGGCCAGCGCCTCCTCCTGGTCGTGAGTCACGTAGACGAACGTGATCCCGAGCTCGCGCTGGATCCGCTTCAGCTCGATCTGCAGCTCCCGACGCACCTTCAGGTCGAGCGCGCCGAGTGGCTCGTCGAGGAGCAGGACCTTCGGGCTCATCACGAGCGCCCTCGCGAGCGCGACGCGCTGCTGCTGCCCGCCCGACAGCTGCTTCGGCTTCCGTCCCTCGAAGCCCGAGAGCCGAACGAGCTCGAGCATCTCGCTCGCGCGTGTCCGCCGCTCGCTCCGTCCGAGCCCACGCTGCTTGAGCCCATACGCGACGTTCTCCGCCACGGTCAGGTGCGGAAAGAGCGCATAGGACTGGAACACCGTGTTCACGTCGCGCTTGTACGGGGGTAGGCGCGCCACGTCCTCGCCGCCGATCCGCACCTCGCCTTCGTCGGGCCGCTCGAAGCCTGCGATCAACCGGAGGGTGGTGGTCTTGCCGCAGCCCGAAGGACCGAGGAGCGACAGGAATTCGCCGGCTTGGACGTCGAGATCGATCGAGTCGACCGCGACCACCTCGCCGAAGCGCTTCGTAACCCCTACGAGCTCGACATCCGGTGGGCGCGCGTTTCCGGAGGGTGCGCCCGGTAGCTGGGTGGCTGGTTGGTTCACGTCACTTCAGAGACGTGCCGCTCGCATTCGCGCAGGCCCGTGACGCGACAGTATTGCCCACCTCCGCGACATGCAAGAGCTCTACGCGGGGGACTCGTCCAGCGTGCGCAGGTCCCAGAGCGGGTGGCCGAGCTGGGACTCGGTGAACGCCATCACGGAGATCTGGCGCGTATCCGGGTACTCGACGGCCTCCGGGGACGGGCGAGTGCTCACCATCAGGTAGCGCACCGGCTCGTCGGTCTCGTTTCTCAGCTGATGCGCACCCTCGGGGCCTACAGCGAAGTGGACGACGTCGCCTTCGTCCAGCCTGCGCTCCCCGGAAGGCTCGCGCAGTGTCGGTCGGCCGCGGAGTACGACGAGCATCTCCTCGGCGCCGTGGTGGAAGTGGTAGAGGCCGCTCGACGTGTCGGGCGCGATCTCGGCGACGGTCGCGCCGATCTGATCTCCACGCGGGAGTCGGGTGGACTTGCCAGCGGCCCACTCCTCGTCGCTCTCGAATGCCCACTCGTCGCTCCAGATGTTCGGGGTCTCGCCCAACTCTGCCTCCTGGTAGATGATCGGTGGATGGAGTCATACCGAACGCCGGACGAGCGCTTCGACAGCCTTCCCGGCTACGACTTCGAACCGCGCTACGTCGAGCAGGACGGGCTACGGATGCACTTCGTCGAGGAGGGCGCGGGCGATCCCGTTCTTCTCCTGCACGGCGAGCCGACCTGGGCGTTTCTGTACCGGAAGATGATCCCGCCGCTCGCCCGCGTCGCACGTGTGGTCGCGCCCGACTACCTCGGCTTCGGCCGCTCGGACAAGCCGACCCGGATCGAGGACTACTCCTACGACTTTCACTACACCTCGATCGAGCGGCTCGCGGACGAGCTCGATCTTCGGGACGCGACGGTCGTCGTTCAGGACTGGGGCGGCCCGATCGGCCTGCGGCTCGCCGTCGAGCAGCCCGAACGCGTCGCGCGGCTCGTTCTCCTGAACACCGGCATCGGCGCCGGCCGCGCGCCGTCGCCCGAGTGGCTCCGCTTCCGAGAGTTCATGCGGCGTGTCGGCACGGAGATCGTGCCGGGCCAGCTCGTGCGGATCTCATGCGTGTCGGACCTCGCGGACGACGTCGTCGAGGCGTACAACGCGCCCTTCCCGACCCCCGAGTCGAAGGCAGGCGTGGTCGCGTTTCCCGAGCAGGTTCCGACAGAGCTCGACCATCCGAACGCCGCAAAGATGCTCGAGGTGCGCGCCGGGCTCGAGCGCTGGGAGAAGCCGGCGCTCGTGCTCTTCTCGGACTCGGACCCGATCTTCACGCCAGATGGCCGCCGAACGCCTGGCCGCCCTGATCCCCGGCGCCGGGCCCGCCGAGATCGTCTCCGGCGCCGGCCACTTCCTGCAAGAGGAAAAGGGCGAGGAGATCGCCGAACGGATCGTGCGCTTCCTGTCCGAACCGCGCTAGCCGGGAACGACCCAGGTGTCGCCGGAATGCAGAAGAGCCTCGAGATCGCCCTCTCCCGACCTCTCGCGCGCCTGCTCGAGCTGCTCGCTCATCAGGTCGTCGTACACCGGCCGCTCGACGCTCCGAAAGACCCCGAGCGGAACTGCACCGTCGGTCTCGTACGTGATCCGCGAGAGCGCGAACGCCAGGCTCGGCTCGCGCTGGCCCGCGTCGTGGACGAGGAGACCGTCCTCGCCCGCCTCGGCGACCGCAACGACGCGCGCCGACCCATCCGCGTCCTGCACCACGCCCTTCTCCCCCTCGGCGCCGAAGCGAATCGGGGCGCCGCTCTCCAGGTAGATCCGGTTCCCCTTCTCCTCGCGCACGAAGTCGAAGGCGTTGTCGTTGTAGATGTTGCAGTTCTGGAGGATCTCGACGAAAGCCGAGCCGCGGTGCCGAGCGGCCGCGCCGAGCACCTCGGTCAGCCCCTTCTTGTCCGTGTCGATCGCGCGCGCGACGAACGACGCCTCGGCTCCGATCGCAATCGACAACGGGTTGAACGGGTAGTCGAGAGATCCCATGGGCGTCGACTTCGTCACCTTGCCGAGCTCGGAGGTCGGTGAGTACTGCCCCTTCGTCAGACCGTAGATCTTGTTGTTGAAGAGCAGGATCTTGAGGTTGACGTTCCGCCGGAGTGAGTGGATCAGGTGGTTGCCGCCGATCGAGAGCGCGTCACCGTCTCCGGTCACGACCCAGACGGACAAGTCCGGCCGGGTGACCGCCAGTCCGGTCGCGATCGCCGGGGCGCGCCCGTGGATCGAGTGCATCCCGTAGGTCTGCATGTAATACGGGAAGCGCGCGGCACAGCCGATCCCGGAGACGAAGACGATCCGCTCGCGCGAGAGCCCGAGCTCGGGCATGAAGCCCTGGATCACGTTCAGGATCGCGTAGTCGCCGCAGCCCGGGCACCAGCGCACCTCCTGGTCGGACTTGAAGTCCTTCGCCTTGAGCTGCGTCAGTCCGTTCGCGTCGTTCATTTCCCGCTCCGGCGCCGGCAGAGCCGGCACCTCCGCTCTCTGGAGCCTCCGTCGAGCCTACGGCTCATGAGTCGACCAGCGCGTTGATCGCGTCCTCGAGCTCGGCTGCGCGGAAGGGACGACCGCGCACCTTGTTGTAGCCCAGCGCGTCGACGAGGAACTCCGCGCGCACGAGCATTCTGAGCTGACCGAGGTTGATCTCCGGGATGAGCACCTTCTCGTAGCTTCTCACCACCTGACCGGTGTTCCGCGGAAACGGGTTCAGGTAGTGGAGGTGCGCGGTCGCCACCTTGCGACCACTCGCCCGCACCCGGCGCGTGGCGGCTCCGATGGCGCCGTACGTCGAGCCCCAGCCGAGGACGAGCGTCTCGGCGCCGTCCGGATCGTCGACCTCGAGCTCGGGAATGTCGGACGCGATCCCGGCGACCTTCGCGGCGCGCAACCGCACCATCAGGTCGTGGTTCTCGGGGTCGTACGAGACGTTGCCGGTCTCGTCCTCCTTCTCGAGCCCGCCGATCCGGTGCTCGAGGCCCGGAGTTCCGGGGATCGCCCACGGCCGGGCGAGCGTCTCGGCGTCGCGTTTGTAGGGAAGGAAGCCGCCGTCGCCGTCGTTGGGTGCGGTCGCAAATTCGGTCGAGATGTCGCTCAGCGAGTCGACGTCCGGGATCAGCCACGGCTCCGAGCCATTGGCGAGATATGCATCCGACAGCAGAAACACGGGGGTCCGATACTTGATCGCAATGCGCGCAGCCTCGATCGCAGCGTGGAAGCACCCGGCGGGAGTCGAGGCCGCCACGACCGGAACCGGCGACTCCGAGTTCCGGCCGAACATCACCATCAGGAGATCGGCCTGCTCCGGCTTCGTCGGCATCCCGGTCGAGGGTCCGGCGCGCTGCACGTCGACGACGATCAGCGGCAGCTCGAGCGTCACTGCGAGCCCGACCGTCTCCGACTTGAGCACGATCCCCGGCCCGGCCGAGGTCGTCACGCCGAGCGAGCCGCCGAACGCAGCTCCGAGCGCCGCGCCCGAAGCAGCGATCTCGTCCTCGGCCTGGAACGTGCGTACGCCGAAGTGCTTCATGCTCGCGAGCTGCTCGAGCACGTCCGAGGCCGGAGTGATCGGGTACGCGCCCAGGAAGAGCGGCAGCCCCGAGAGCTTGCTCGCAGCGATCAGCCCGTACGTCAGCGCGGTGTTCCCGGAGATCTGGCGATACGTCCCGGGCTCGAGCTTCGCCGGAGCGATCTCGTAGGAGACCGCGAAGTCCTCGGAGGTCTCGCCGTAGTTCCAGCCTGCCTTGAACGCGCGCGTGTTCGCCTCGGCGATCTCCGGCCGCTTGGCGAACTTCGCGTCGATGAAGCCGAGTGTCCCCTCGATCGGACGGTTGTAGAGCCAGGACATGAGCCCGAGCGCGAAGAAGTTCTTCGAGCGCTCGGCCTCGCGCGAGGTGATCCCCTCGACCTCCTTCAGCGCCTCGATCGTCATGGACGAGAGCGAGACGGCGTGGACGTGGAAGTCCGAGAGCGAACCGTCCTCGAGCGGGCTCGTCGCGTAGCCGGCCTTCTGCAGATTGCGATCCGAGAACGCGTCCGTGTTGACGATCACGGTTCCGCCCTTCGCCAGATCGGCGAGGTTGACCTTGAGCGCGGCGGGATTCATGGCGACGAGTACGTTCGGCTGATCTCCAGGCGTCAGGATGTCGTGGTCGGCGAAGTGAACCTGGAAGCCGGAGACGCCAGGAAGAGAGCCGGCGGGGGCGCGGATCTCGGCGGGAAAGTCCGGCAGGGTGGCGAGGTCGTTTCCGAAGACGGCGGTCTCGCTCGTGAAGCGGTCCCCGGTCAGCTGCATGCCGTCTCCGGAGTCGCCGGCGAAGCGGATCACGACCCGCTCGAGCTGCTCGACAGGTTTCGTCTTGGCTATGGGTCAGGTATAGCTGACAGAGCGGCGCCGAGGGCAACCATGAAGATCAGCGAGCACATCCACATCGACCGACCGCCCGAGGAGGTCTGGGCCGTCGTCGCCGATCCGACGACACACACCGCCTGGCGACCTGCACTGGTCGAGTTTCGCCAGGTGTCGGAAGGCCCGCTCGAGGTGGGCTCGCGCATCCACGAGAAGATTCGCTGGCGGGGTCGCGAGATCGAGATCGACGACGTGGTGACCGCTCTCGATCCGCCGCGGCGGCTGGGCATACGCGGCGGCTGGAAGCCCGCGGACTTCGAGCTCGATTTCCTGCTCACCCCCGAGCGGTGGAGGGACGCTCGCGACCTTCGACTGGTCGTTCTTCCCCAAGACCTTGCTGATGCGGATGGCGACGCCGCTCCTCGGTCGGACGCTGCGGAGCTCCACGAAGGACGAGCTCGCCGGCCTGAAGAAGTACGTCGAGACCGGATCGCGCTAGTCGGCCTCGGCCAGAAGCGCCTGAAGGTCGAGCGGCCGGGTGAACATCGCGAGGCTCTCGCCGTCCGACTGACGCGGCCAATCCTCACGCGGGCGGTCGCGGTAGAGCTCGACCCCGTTGCCGTCGGGGTCGCGGAGGTAGATCGCCTCGCTCACCCCGTGGTCGGAGGCGCCCTCGAGCTGAATCCCGGCTCCGAGGACGCGGTGCACCGTTTCAGCGAGGGTACTGCGGTCGGGGAACCGGACGGCGACGTGGTAGAGACCCGTCGTCCCGGCAGGCGGCGGCGCGCCGCCTGAGGACTCCCACGTGTTCAGCCCGATGTGGTGGTGGTAGCCACCGGCCGAGATGAACGCCGCCTGGTCGCCCATTCGCGCCTGCTCCTCGAAGCCGAGGACGCCGCACCAGAAGCCGAGCGCACGATCGAGATCCGCCACCTTCAGATGCACGTGGCCGATATCGACGCGCGAGTCGAGCACCATGTCCTGAGCGTACCCTGTCCAGATGGCCGCACGATCGCTGCGACAAGGCCGCTTCGTGAAGACATCGACGCTCGCGATGGCGCTGCTCGCGCTCGCGGCGGTGTCGGTCGGCTGGGCGACTCGAAGTGCCGGCTCCGACCAGAAGCGGGCGACGCGAACCGAGATCGTCGCCCAGTTCCCGCGCGCCCTCTCGCAGCCCCGGATGCGAGCTGACCTGCTCGCACTCGAACGAATCGCCGACCGCGCAGGAGGCAATCGCGCCGCGGGGGCCGCTGGCTATCGCGCGTCAGTGGCGCACGTCCGGGCCGAGCTCGAGAGAGCGGGATACGCGCCTCGAGTCGTCGGCTTCCCCTTCGTCCTGTACCGGGAGAGCGTCGAGAAGGGCGCCCAGATCGCGCCGACCCGGCGGGAGCTTCGGGTCGAGGCGCTCGACTACTCGCCATCGACACCGGAAGGCGGGCTCCGCGCCAGGGTGGTCGCAGCCGATGACGGCTGCGAGCCCGGCGATTTCGACGGCGTGCGCGGATTCATCGCGCTTGCACGCCGGGGCGGCTGCTTCTTCGCCGTCAAGGCGCGAAACGCGTCGAACGCGGGCGCTGTGGCCCTGCTCGTCTTCAACTCGGAGCCCGGACTCTTCGACGGCACGCTCGGCGATCCGCAGGCCTCCCCGATTCCGGTAGCGGGGATCGACGGCACCGTCGGACCCGAGCTGGCAGCGTCGACGGGCTCGATCGTGGAGCTGGAGGTTGCGACGCAGCGGAAGCGTTCGACCTCGCAGAACGTCGTCGCAGACACCCAGCCTGGCGCTCGCCGCGTGTTGCTGGTCGGCGCTCATCTCGACTCCGTCCTCGTCGGGCCGGGCATCAACGACAACGCGACCGGGGTCGCAGCCCTGCTCGAGATCGCGCGGGTCGCGCGCAAGAGATACCCGGAGCTCGCGGTTCGCTTCGCATTCTGGGGCGCGGAAGAGCTGGGCCTTTTCGGCTCGAGCGCATACGCGAAGGGCGTCGATCGAAGCCGGATCGTCGGGTACCTCAATTTCGACGTCCTGGGATCGCCCTCCCGCGAACGGACGGTCTACAAGGGAGGCCCGTTCGCCGCGCGGTGGCTCGCGTACTTCGAGCGCCGAGGCCTGGGTGCGACCGCGGTCGACATCGGTGGACGGTCCGACCACTTCCCGTTCGAGCAGATCGGGATCCCCACAGGCGGGTTGTTCGCAGGCGGCTATGCGTGCTACCACCGGCCGTGCGATCGGCTCGAGAGCATCGACCTCGCGGTCTTCGACCAGCTGGCTCGCGCTGCGGCGTTCGGCATCGCGTCGTTCGCACCGATCCGGCGCTGACACTCGTCAGCTCGACTCGGCGCTCGCCGGTGGTGTCAGGTCATCAGCGGGCTCGAGCTCGTCCTCGAGAGCCGGTCTCGTCGGCGGACCGCCGAGCGCGATCCCTGCCGCGCCCCAGACGACGACCGCGAGCCAGTGCACGCCGATCACATCCGTTTGCAGGCCGAGCAGGAGAACGGCGGAAAAGGCCGCCGCGACCCAGGGCTCGCGCCGCCAAAGCCCGAAGAGGATCATCACGTTCCAGAGCAGGAACGCCGCGAGCCCGGCGACTCCTGCATCGACCCCGAGCTCCGTATACGTGGACTCGCCGGCCTTGATCGCGACACCGGTGCGCTTGGCCACGACCCCGGCGTTGCCGAGCCCGTAGCCCTGCGGGTGGTCACGGACCGTCCTGATCCCGTCGCGGAGATTCCGCCAGTGGCTCGCCGTCGACGACTCGTCGGTGGCGAACGGATCCGTGCTTTCGCCAGGCTCGCGCTCGGCGTTCGCCCGCAGGAACTCGAGCTCCTGCGGCGTGTAGCTCGTAGAGGGGCCGATTCCGGGATACGCCACGAGGAAGAGCGCCGCGACGGCAACTGACACCACGGCGTAGACGACGGGGGCAAGTCTGCGCTGGGCGAGCGCGAGCACCACGAGCCCGGCGACGAGCGCTCCGAACGCAGCGCGCGTATGCGTGTAGAGCAGCCCCGCGTAGAGGACGACCACGAGCAGGCCCCACCACCAGCGGAATTTTTGGCTGATGACGTAGACGAGCGCGACCACGAGGGCGTACGCGCTAGCGAGCGGTGAGAGAAACGTGGAAACGAGGCGCCTGATCGGGTTCTGTTCGTCGCCCGTGTTGTAGACCCAGTTCTCGGGTAGTCCCGACAGGCCCTCGTAGCGGAGGCCGAGCTGCTCTTGGTACCAGCCGGGGACGCCGGAGTCCCGCCAGGCCTGGAGACCGACGAAGGCGAGATCGAGCAGCCCGATGACCGTCACTCCCCCGGCCACGAGCACGACTGCGGCGGCAAAGCCGCTCCGCTCGCGGTACCAAGGCGAAAGCAGCCGCCCGAGCGCATAGGCCGCGACCGGGAGCAGATGGTGACGCAGCGCGAGCAGCTCTCCCCGCGTGGTCGCCTCCCCGGCCAGCGAGTCCTGCGGGATCAGGGCGTAGACCACGATGACGATCGCGTAGACGGCAGCAAGAAGATCGACCGTCCGAAGCGTGGGACGACCGCGCACGGCCCATGCCGCAAGTCCGATGCCGAGGACCAGCAGCGCCTCCTTCCAGGCCGCGATGACGTCGAGCGCCGAGCCGCGCACGCCGAGGTCCCAGAGCTGCGCCATGGCCGCGTTGTGAAGCGCAAGCCCGACCACCAGGGCGATGAGCGCGAGGGCGGCGGCTCGTTGTACGAGCGGTTCAGTCAACGATCGCCACCAGCGTCAACCCGAGGTCGACGATCCGTACTCGGCCCGGGAAGAGCGACTCGAGCGAGCGCTTCGAGAGGAGGTGGACGTCTCTTGCGAACCCCTTTCCGGTCGCGTCGTACGCACGATGTGCCAGCCGGTCTGGAAGCCAGTGCACGAAAGGGAGTCGAGTATGCAGCTCGACCGGAAAGCGCCGATTCGGCGTCGTGAGGAAGACGCGCCGCCCGACGCGTAGCGCCTCCGAGACGAAGAGTCGCTGCTTCGCGCGGCCGCCCACATGCTCGATCACCGCGTTCGAGAAGACGATGTCGAACTCTCCATCGGCGAAGGGAAGCGCGCAGGCATCTCCCTGGACATACCGGACGTGTGGATAGCGAACGCGGAACGCCGAGCCGTCCTGGAGCCCGAGCGCCGTGATCTGCTGCGGCCACGGGTACAGCTCCTCGAAGAAGTTGAGCGTCCCGCAGCCGTCACTCTCCCCGAACCCGAGCTCGTCGGCCCCGACATCGAGGACGCTGGTGCTCGAAGTCGGCTGCAGCTCTTCGAGGAAAAGCCGGAGCTTGCGCCTGCGGGAACGGAGAGAGATCGCGTCGGCAAGCCGCACGGCGCTACTCGCCGGGGCCAGGCTTCAGCCTGACCCCGTCTTGGAGGTTCCCGTGTCCGCGCAACCACCTCACAGCCGGGGACAGGCTAAAGCCTGGCCCCTACGCGGTCGGTCAGACCTTGTCTCTAGGCTGGCAAGATGGTCGAGGCCGCCCTTCGAGCCAAGGGGCTCTACTCCCTGAAGCTCACGGTCAGAACCGAATCCTGGAAGGCCGAGCTCGCCGGGGGGCGCTGGGCCGAGGCGCGTCAGCTCCACGACGGGAGCCTGCTCGTTCGCGCGTCCTGTGAGCGCTCGGTCGACGAGAGCAGGTTCCTGCTCGCGCTCGACGACGATACGAGCGAGTTCCACCTCCGCTTCGCGCGAGATCCACTGCTCGGCCCGTCGGTCCGCGCGCTCCGCGGTCTGCGCACGACTCGAACGTGCACCGTCGCCCACGCGGCGCTGCGGGCGATCTGCGGGCAACTGATCCAGTCGCGTCGCGCACGGGAGATCGAGCGGGTGGTGATCCGGGCGTGCGGCGAGAGCCCGCCGACCCAGGAGGCGCTGGCGAGGCTGTCCGCGGCGAAGCTGACGGGCTGCGGCCTCGCCGAGAGCCGGGCGGCCACGCTCGCTCGACTCGTGAGAAGCGCAGACCTCGAGGCCTTGAAGACGTCGAAGGCGACAACTGCGCTGGAGCGGCTCCGACGCGAGCGTGGCATCGGTCCATGGAGCGTGGGCGTGATCGCGCTGCACGGTCTCGGTCGCTACGACGCAGGCCTCGTCGCCGACCTCAGCCTCGTGAAGCTCTTCGCCTCCCTCCGCGGACGCTGGCCAGAGCGGCCGGCCGAGACGGCAGAGCTGCTTGCGCCATACGGCGAGTGGCAGGGGCTGGCGAGCGTCTTCCTGCTCGCAGGCTTTGCGCGGGGGCTCGTTCCTGGGGCGAGCGCAGATCGCGCGCGGCTCGTACGCGGCGCGTCCAGACCGGCCGCGTGAGCGACATCGCACGTGATGGAAGCCCCGTGCTGCTCTACGCCCGGCTGCCCGCGCTCGGCGAGGCCGAGCTGATCCATGCGGCCGTGCCCGAGGGAAGCCGAATCCTCGAGCTCGGCGCGGGGGCCGGGCGCATCACCCACGAGCTGATCGCGCTCGGACACGAGGTCGTCGCAGTCGACAACTCGAGCGCGATGCTCGCCTTCATCCGCGGCGCGGAGACGGTGCTCGCGGACATGGAGACGCTGGATCTCGGACGGCGCTTCCCCGTCGTCGTGCTTGCAAGCAACTTCGTCAACAACCCGGATTCCCAGAGCCGCCTCCCATTTCTCGAATGCTGCGCGCGACACGTTCTTCCGAGTGGGCAGGTGCTCCTCCAGGGGTATCCACGGGACTGGGCTCCGAGTACCGAGTGGAGCCAGCACGGTGGCGTTCGCTTCCGACTACGGCGCTACGAGCTGGACGGCCCGCTGATCTCCGGAGAGATGGAGTATTTGGTCGACGGTGAAGAGCTTCACCACACCTTTCAGTCGAGGTTGCTGAGCGACGAGGAGCTCGATGCGGATCTCGCCACGGCAGGGCTGCGGCGGAACCGGACGCTCGACGACCGAGGAGCGTGGATCGAAGCGGTGCCCGAACCCCGCTCGTAGACTCCGGCCATGCCCGACACCCGCAAGATCGCGATCCTCGGCGCGGGCCGGATCGGCGAGGCGCTCATCTCCGGCCTGCTCTCTTCGGAATGGCGTAAGCCCGAGGAGATCGCTGCGACGTCACGGCGTGCCGAACGGGTCGCCGAGCTCCACGAGCGCCATGGAGTCGCCGCGACGCTCTCGAATCACGATGCGGTGGTCGGGGCATCCCTCGTCGTGATCGCCGTCAAGCCGCAGGACATCGAGGGGTTGCTCGGCGAGATCGGGGGTCTGATCATGCCCGAGCAGACGGTGCTCACGGTCGCCGCCGCGATTCCCACCGCGCTGATCGAAGGTCGACTCTCGGCCAACGTGCCGGTCGTGCGCGCGATGCCAAACACCCCTTCGACGGTGCACGAGGGCATCGCCGGGCTCTGCGCCGGCGCGCACGCGGGAGACGAGCACCTCGACCTGGCGGAGGAGGCGCTCTCGCACCTCGGCGCAGTGGTTCGCGTGCCGGAGCACGCGATGGATGCGATCACCGCGGTCTCGGGCTCGGGGCCGGCTTACTTCGCGCTCCTGGCGGAGGCGATGATCGAAGCCGGAATCCTCCTCGGGCTCGCGCGGGAGATCTCGACCCAGCTCGTGGTGCAGACGATGCTCGGGACGGCGAAGCAGCTTCGCGACGAGAAGATGCACCCGGTCGAGCTCCGGGAGATGGTGACCTCTCCGGGCGGGACGACGATCGCGGCCATCCGCGAGCTCGAGATGGCGGGTGTACGTGCCGCCTTCCTGAACGCGATCCAGGCTGCGATGGTGCGCTCACGGGAGCTGGCCGGCGGCGAGAAATGACGGCGCTGCGAGAAGCGGGACGGCTGCTGGCGCTTGCTACACGCCCACGGGTCGTCCCCGCACCAGGGATCGCGCGCGCTCGATCGACCCCGAGGACCTAAGTCGACGCCTCGGACAAGCGTTCGACAGCGAATAGACGCCACTCGCCGGGCACGCCCTTGAGCTCGGCGACGCCGCGTTCGCGGAACTCGATCCCCGAGCCTGCGACCAGGTCCTTGACCGTGCTCGAGACCAGCACCTCGCCCGCTCCGGCCTCGGCGGCGACCCGGGCACCGATGTTGACGGCGATCCCTCCCACCTTGTGGTCGATCCGCTCACACTCGCCAGTGTGGAGGCCGGCGCGCACGTCGATGCCGAGCTCGCGCACGCCTTCGGTGATCGCCGACGCGCAACGGATCGCACGCGCAGGTCCGTCGAACGACGCGAAGAACCCGTCGCCGGCAGTGTCGAGCTCGGTTCCGCGAAACCGCACGAGCTGCCGTCGGATGAGCCCATGGTGAGCCTGGATCAGCTCTCGCCAGCGCGCGTCGCCGAGCTCGGAGGCTCTGGCGGTGGAGCCGACGATGTCGGTGAAGAGCACCGTCGCGAGCACGCGTTCCGGCTCAGAGTCTTCCCACGCCCGCTCCTCCCATGCCTCCGCCAGGAAACGCTCGATCTCGCGGAGAGGCGGCTCGGTGTCGCCGGCGGAGATCGAGTGATCCGTGCCCGGTAGCTCGACGTGTCTTGCGCCAGCGATGTGCTCGGCGAGGTAGCGAGAGCCGCCGACCATCGCGTTCGAGTCGCCCTGGCGGTTGAGCACGAGCGTCGGCACGCGGATTGCGGAGAGCACGTGCCTGACGTCGATCTCCATGTTCAGCCGCGCATACGCCGCGGCGGAGCCAGGGCTCGAGCTGTGACGCAGCAGGGTCGCCAGGGCCCGCTTTCCCTCCTCGTCGGCGCTCGGCGCCAGGTTCGCCGCGACTCTGGCCGAGAACTCCGCCGTGCCCCACTTGCGGCCGACACGGTCGATGTAGCTCAGGTAGTCCTCCTCGCGTTCCCCCCACGGATAGTCCGGCGCCCACAGCACACGGGCGTACGAGCCGACCACGACGAGCGCCCACACCCGCTCCGGGTACGTGGCGGCGAACAGGATGCTCATGGGCCCGCCTTCGGACAACCCGAGCAGCGCGGCTCGCTTCGATCCCACGGCATCCATCACCGCGCGGACGTCATCCATGCGAGTCTCGAGCGTCGCCGCACCGTTCACTGGATCGGACATCCCCTGGCCTCGCTTGTCGAAGCGGATCAGGCGAGAGAAGGACCCAAGCTGGCGCAGGAAGAACGCGGTGTCGGGGATCGACCAGGCGAGCTCGACATGCGAGGCGAACGGCGGAACGTAGACGAGGTCGAAGGGACCGTCGCCCACGACCTGGTACGCGATAGAGATGTCGCCGCTCCGGGCGTAGCGAGTCTCGGGCTCCACGATGAGATTGTCCCTCAGGTAGGCAGCAGAGGCGAGTGGAGCGACGCGGTCAGCCCGCGCCTGCTCGCGAGGGCGTCGAGCGCGAGCACGGTGTCGGCGACAGGAGTGCCCTCGAGGAACTCGGTCCTCGCCTCGAAGTCGTCGAGCAGTGCCTGGCTCGCCGTCGCGTACGCATCCGGAGTGCCGGCCGACAGTGAAACGAGAGTGTCGGCGACCGCGGCGGGGAAGTCGTCTCGACCTTCGAGTGTCGCCGCCAAATCAGCCGCATCCGCATCGTCACCGCGCACGAGATGCGCGAGAGCCGCTGCGTAGCGGCCGATGGGGCTCTCCGACTGCGCAGCTCCAGCGTCCAGCGCCCAGCGCGCGTCCGCGAGTGCGCCCTCTCGGTCGCCCGCGATGAGCCGTGACTTCATCGCCCCGATCGGCCGGCCCCAGCTTCCGGCCGGAGCGTTCGGCCAGCTCTCTCGATAGCGCTCGGCTGCACGCACGAGCCAACCGCGTCCCTCCTCGTCGCGGCCGGCCATGAGCAGCGAAAGCCCTGCCGCCCAGGCCGCGTTCCCCATGCGCGTCAGCTGGCGCTGCCTCTCGTCCTCGTCTTCGGGCAGCCGTGCCGCTCCGTCGTCGTGGCGCTCTATCGCGCGTGCCGCTCGTTCCTCCCAGTCAGTCATGACCCGCGAAGTATCGTCTCCCCGATGGCTCGCACCCTCCGTGAGGTGGTCTACGTCGACGGCGTCCGCACGGCATTCGGCCGTGCAGGCAAGGACGGCTACTTCTGGAAGACGCGCGCAGACGACATGGCGGTGAAGGTCGTGCGCGAGCTTCTGCGCCGGAATCCGAGCCTGCCCGAGGATCGGATCGACGACGTCGTCTTCGCAGCGACGGCCCAGGTAGGAGACCAGGGCTTGACGCTCGGCCGGGACGTCGCGCTGCTCGCGGGCCTCCCCAAGTCCGTCCCGGGCTTCGCCGTGGACCGCATGTGCGCGGGCGCGTTGACCGCCACCACGAGCGGTGCGGGCGAGATCGCGATGGGTGCCGCCGACGTCGTGTTGGTCGGCGGCGTCGAGCACATGGGTCACCACCCGATGGGCGAGGACGTCGACTTCAACCCGCGGTTCGTCTCGGAGCGGATCGTCGACGACTCGGCAGCGGTGATGGGCCAGACGGCCGAGAACCTCCACGACGCCTTCCCGCACCTGACCAGGCACGGTGCCGATGCGTTCGCGGTCGAGAGCCAGCGCCGCGCGGGTGAGGCGTGGGACGAGGGGGTGATGGACGAGATCGTCGTCCCCATGTCCGTGTTCACGGACGACGGCTGGAAGGTGGCGGCGCGGGACGAGTTCCTGCGGCCCGAAACCACGATGGAGGCGCTCGCGGAGCTGCGGACGCCGTTTCGCGCGGCCGGCCGGGTGACCGCGGGCAACTCTGCCGGACTCACGGACGGCGCGACGGCAGCGCTCATCACCTCCGAGGAAGCTGCCGCGGAGCTCGAGCTCGAGCCGAAGATGCGCCTCGTCGGCTTCGCCTACGCGGGTGTCGCGCCGGAGCTCATGGGTCTCGGCCCCGTGCCCGCCACCAACAAGGTGCTCGAGCAAACCGGGATCTCGCTCGACGACGTCGGCCTCTTCGAGCTGAACGAGCCCTTCGCCGTGCAGGTGCTGACCTGGTGCGACGGAGTCGGCGTGGCGCCCGACGACCCGCGGCTCAACCCCTACGGCGGCGCGATCGCCTGCGGGCATCCGCTGGCCGCAACCGGCGTTCGGTTGATGGCACAGCTCGCCCGTGGTTTCCGCGACCGGCCCGACGTTCGCTACGGCTTGACAGCCCTTTGCATCGGGCTAGGCATGGGCGCAGCGGTTCTCTGGGAGAACACGCAGAACGGTGGCTAGCTCTCCGACCCGGTTCAAGCTCCAGCGCATCGACACAGGCGTGGGTCCGGTCGCGCTCGTGACGATGGACAACGGGGAGGACTGGCAGAAGCCGAACACCTTCGGCGAGGAGGCTCTGCGCTCGCTCGACGAGGTGCTCGGCCACCTGCGAACGCGAGACTGGCGCGGGCTCTTGCTCACCGGAAAGCCCTTCGTCTTCGCCGTCGGCGCGGACATCGACGAGTTCGGAGAGATAACTCCCGAGCGCGCCCGCCAAGGAGGTGAGGCAGGGCACGAGCTCTTCGGCCGCCTGCGCGAGCTTCCGTTCGTCACCCTCGCCGCGATCAACGGCGCGGCGCTCGGGGGCGGTGTCGAGATCGCGCTCCATTGCGACTACCGGACGATCGCCTCGTCTGTCCGGCACTTCGCCTGCCCGGAGGTCTTTCTCGGCCTCGTTCCCGGGTGGGGCGGCACGCAGCTCGTCCCCAGGCTCGTCGGCGCCGAGCAGGCGGTCAAGTTCATCGTCGAGAACCCGCTGCGCCAGAACCGGATGCTCACCGGCCCGCAGGCGTTCGAGCAGGGCTTCGCCGACGCCATCTTCGACCCGGTCGAGTTCCTCGACGAGTCCCTTGCGTTTCTGCTCGAGAAGATCGAGGAGGGCGCCGGAAAGGTGCGGCCCGAAGCCGATCTCTCGGACGTCGCCGAGGTCACGCGCAAGGCGCGTGCCCGGCTGGACGGCCAGCTGCACGGCGCCGCGCCCGCCCCGTATCGTGCGCTCGACCTCATCGAGGGCGCCGCCTCCTGGTCGCTCGAGGAGGGCTATCGTGCCGAGGAAGTCGCGCTTGCCGAGCTCCTCCCAGGCCCGCACGCCCAGGCGTCCCTCTACGCCTTCGACCTGATCGAGCGCCGCGGGAAACGTGGAGTCGGCATTCCCGAGGTCGCGCCCAGGCACATCCGGAAGGTCGGGATCGTGGGCGCCGGCCTGATGGCCCGCCAGCTCGCATTGCTCACGCTGCGTCGGCTCGAGGTGCCGGTCGTCCTCCGCGACTTGACGCAGGAACAGGTGGACGAAGCGGTCGCCTGGATCGCGAGCGAGCTCGCCGAGCTCACGCGGAAGGGTCGGCTGGGTGAAGGCAAGGCACGCTTCCTCGGCTCATTGGTGACCGGCGGGACCGGCTGGGAGGTCTTCGCGGGCTCGGATCTCGTTCTCGAGGCGGTCTTCGAGGAGATGGCGCTGAAGAAGGAGGTCTTCGCCGAGCTCGAGCGCGTCGTCTCGGCCGAGTGCGTGCTCGCGACGAACACGTCGTCCCTCTCGGTCACGGAAATGGGCGCTGACCTCGGGCACCCGGAGCGCGTCGTGGGAATGCACTTCTTCAATCCGGTCGCCGTGCTCCCGCTCGTCGAGCTCGTTCGCACGCCTGTGACCGACGACGTCACCGTGGCCACCGCGTGGGACGTGACCCGAAAGCTTCGCAAGCGCGGCGTACTCGTTCGCGACGCGCCGGCCTTCGTCGTGAACCGAATCCTGAGCCGAACGACCACGGTGTTGATGGACGCGCTCGAGCACGGGAACTCCGTCGACGAGACCGACGAGGCGGTGCTCCGCCTCGGACTGCCGATGGCGCCTTCGGTTCTCCTGCAGATGGTCGGCCCGCGCGTCGCCAACCACGTCCTGCACACGCTCCACGACGCGTACCCGGATCGCTACCCGCTGTCACCCACGCTGGACAATTTCGCCGAAGGCAGAGACGAGATCGTGGTTATCGAACACACGCCGAAGACCGTCGAGGAGATTCACGTCGCGGTGCTGGAAGCGGTAGCCGACGAAGTGCGCCACATCCTCGATGAAGGCGTCGTGCAGGAGGCTGCCGACATCGACGCCTGCCTCATCCTGGGCGCCGGCTATCCGTTCTGGCTCGGCGGCATCACCAGGCACCTCGATCAGACGGGGATCTCGCAGCGCGTCGTGGGTCGACCCCTCTCAGAGCTCGTCACGACGACCGTCTAACCGTCTCCAGCGCCGGAGCCTGAGGTATGCTTCGGCGGTACCGCTCGCCGGATAACAGGCGAGCGTCAACTCTCGGAAGGAGCGGCACCAGCAGTACGTGCTGCGCATATGCACGAAGCGACGACTTCCCCGACGCTGGCGTCGGACATACCTGAGGAACTGAGCGCGGCGGCCGGCCGCGCCGAAGCCTGGTTCGGCGAGCCGTTCCTGACCGCGGACGAGGATCCCGCTGTTGCGCTCGCACCGGGCACCGCCCGCCGTGCAGCTCTCAACCACGCGCTCGAGGAGATGGACGCCGGCCTGGCCGAGCCGTCTCCTCGCTGGAAGGTTCGCTACGGGCTCATGCTCGGGCTCGAGCGCGTCCTGACCGAAGACCTGCCTCGAACAGCTGCCGGAACCGAGCTACGCCGCCACCAGGTGGATGCGCTGGCCGGAATGCTCGCCGAGCTCATCGCCTCCACGCAGCGCAATGCCGAGGAAAACGGGAACGGAAACGGCGGTGGCAACGGCGTCGTCGCCGAAGCCGAGCTGGACGACGACGCCGAGGACGACTTCGACGCCGGTTTCGTGGAGGAGAAGGAGCTCGAGCCCGAGCTCGAGCGTGACGACCCGGGCGCGGCTCGTCGCTATCGCTTCCGACATCCCACGGCGTCGGGCAAGACAATCGCGGCGGCCGGCTTCGTCGAGGCTGCGCGGCGCCTCGGAATCCTGATCCTGACGCACCGCCGCCTGCTCGTCTCCCAGTTCACCCGCGATCTCACGACCGAGGGCTATGCCGACCGCTTCACCGACGCCGTTCTCGAGGGAGCCCGCGCACCGCGCAAGGATCCCATCACGATCCAGACCTACGCCTGGTTCGCGCGCCACGGCGGCGAGCTGGACGCCGACGTCTACCACTTCGTCCTCTGCGACGAAGCGCATACGGCACTGGGAGAGAAGACGAGCGCCGCGATCCGCGCGTTCCACGAACCGCTGTACATCGGGATGACGGCGACCGAGCAGCTGATCGCCAAGCAGGTTTCGGACGTCTTCCCGGCCTCGGTCGACGATCTCCCGCTCGCGGACGCTGCCCGACGCGGCCTCATCGCCCCGCTCCGCTGCATGCGCGTGCCGCCCGCCGCCGCGATCAACTCGGTTCCGATCGTGGGTGGCGACTTCGAGGAGCGAGCGCTGGCGGCCGCACTCGACCACGAGGCCCTGAATCAAGCGGCGGCGAGCCTCTACCGCGACCGGTTCGGCTCCACGCCCGGAATCGTCTACGCGGCCGGAGTCGAGCACGCGTACAACCTCGCGCAAGAGTTCCGCGCCGCCGGACTTAAGACGGAGGCGGTCTCCGGAAAGACACCACCCGCACGACTGGCCGAGACGCTCGCCGCGTACGAGCGCGGCGAGATCAACGTCCTGATCAACGCGCAGCTCCTCGCCGAAGGCTGGAACTCGCCCCGCGCGACGGTGTGCATGCATCTCGCTCCGACGGCCTCGCGACGCGTCTACCAGCAGCGGATCGGACGGATCATGCGCATCCACCCGCGCAAGGAGGCCGGAGTCGTCGTCGACTTCGTACCCAAAGCGTCCACGCACAACGACCGGGTGATCTCGCTCCACTCACTGCTCGACGCCGACTTCTACCGTGAAGGCGCCCGCGTCACTCCTGCTCCCCGCCGCCGGCAGCAACGCCGCGCCCGCCGCAAGCTCTCGCCGGTTCCGTGGCTCGTTCCGGTCACGCCCGATGTCGCTCGCCGACTCGCAGTCATCCAGCGCGAGTGGCAGCGCATCGACCCGAAGTACCTGGACGAGGACGAGCAGCGCTTCTGGGCGACGATCGCCGGCCGCCAGATCCGGTTCGACCAGCGCACGGAGTTCGCGCGCAAGTTCGTGGAAGGCCGTGCTAGCAAGGGCGCTCTCGAGCAGTTCCTCTCCACGTGCGCGGCCGAGAACCCCAACCGCCGGCTGCGGATAACAGCCCTGCTCGACCGCGTTGCGACTCCTGTCGAGCGCGCCGACTTCGACGACCTCGTCACGCTCGTCACCCAGGCTCCGACCTGGGAGAAGGACCGCTCCGCGGGAATCCGCGTCCTGCTTCGGGCAGTCGCCGAGGGCAAGGCAGCCGCACCTGAGCAGATCCTCGCGCGCTGGACCTGGAAGCTCGCTCGCGCCACGCGCAAGGTGCAGGATCGCCGCGTCTCGACCGAGTTCCCGGAGGCGAAGCGCCTGCTCGGTGCTGCGGCGAATTCGCGTGGCTACCGTCACGAAGAGAATGTCAACCGGCTCGTGCAGGTGGCGATGACCATGCCGATGGCGGTCGGAGCCGCGTTGCTCGCGTCAGCGGACGGCTACACGCCCCGTGCGAACGCCGCGCTGGACAAGGCGCGCGAGGAGCTCGGCACGATCGAGGAGATCGCTACCGCGCTCGCCGACAACCTGCCGGCGCCGAAGCTCACCGCCCGCAAGTCGCGGCGCAGGCGGCGCAAGCGAAAAGGGCCGCAGCAGACCCAGGCAGTTGCTGCCGCCGACTCGTCGCTCGATGGTGATTCGGGCGACGCCCAAGCGGTCCCCGAACCGACAGAAGACGCGGCCTAGCTGCTCCCGCCGTTCTTGTCACGCTCGCGCAGGAAACGGGCGATCTCGGCGGCCAGCGCCTCGCCTGAGGGGAGCGAGCCCGACTCCTCGAGCCAGTCCAGCGAATCGGCCCGCTGCTCGAGCTCCTCGACGTAGGCGGCCGTCTCGGCGTCACTCGACACGGCTTCCGACACCTGCTCCACATAGGACGTCTCGGCCTCGGCAAGCTCACCGACGTCGACGTCGAGCCCGAGGACGCCGGACAGCCGATCGCAGAGCGCTCGTGCCGCGCGCGGGCTCGGCGCCAGCGAGACATAGTGCGGCACCGCCGCCCACAGGCTGACCGACGGGATTCCCGCGCGCCGGCACGCGTCGAGGAGCACGCCGACGATTCCGGTCGGACCCTCGTAGCGCGAAAGCTGCAGGCCGAGCTCGTCGACGAGCTTCGGGTCGGTTGCGGCGCCGGTCACGGGAGCCGGGCGCGTGTGTGGCACATCCGCGAGCAGGGCGCCGAGCGTAATTGCGAGCTCGACCCCGAGATCGGCGGCGAGGGCGGCGATCAGCTCGGAAAACGTCCGCCAGCGGTAGTTCGGCTCGACTCCGATCAGGAGCACCGCGTCGCGGTTCGTGCCCGGGATGCGCGCTCGAAAGAAGGTGTTCTCCGGCCACTCGATTTTCCTCGTGTGCCCTTCGTCGAGCGAGACGAGGGGTCGCGTCGCCTGGAAGTCGACGAAGAGCTCGGGGTCGATCTCTGCGAACTTCTCGGCCTCCCAGGAGCGGGCGAGATAGCCGGCAGCGAGGGTCGCCGCCTGCCCACCGTCGTTCCAGCCTCGAAACGCGGCGATCAGCACCGGCCGCTCGAGCGTGGGACGCTCGTAGACCTTGAGCTCGTCCGCCATTGGCGGAGCTTACTCGCGTGCAGTCAGGGCAGCGGGCGGCCTCCAGAGCGCGTACGCGACGGCAACGCTGAGTGCCCAGATCGCGGCCGCGAGAACGACGTGCACGAGAACGAGCCCCCACGGAAGCGCTGTCCGGTACTGCACCTCCCCGACCACTGCTTGCGCGGCGAGAACACCGAGAAGGGCGGCCCAGAGCCAGAGCAGTCCCGGATACAGGTCCCGCATGCGCACGAGAAACCAGCCGATGAAGAGGATGCCGATGCCGAATGCGGCGGCAACGCGTACGTGCACGTACACGGTGTCGACGATCTCGAGCCCGAGGCGCTTCACGTCCTCGTCGGCCCCCGGGTGCGGGCCAGAGGCCGTCGCAACGGCTCCGGTCACGACGAGCGCCGCACAGGCCGGAATCCCGATCCAGGTGACGAGCAGCCGCAGCCACCCCGGCCCCGCGGCAGGTGCAAGACCTCCTGCGTGGCTCCCGGCCTCGAGCACGACCACCACCGTGAGCGCGAGCACCACCAGTGCGAGCAGGAAGTGCGCCATGACCGCGAGCGGGTGCAGGTCGACCGCGATCGTGATCGCACCGAGCGGAATCTGGGCCACGGTGAGGAGAAACGCCGCGAGCGCGGCGAGACGCACCCCGCGCGGAAGGCCGACGACCCTCCGCGCACCCAGCCACGTGACGAGTGTCAGCGCGAGGCCGACGAGCGCCACCATGCGGTTCCCGAACTCCACGAAGGCGTGGAATCCCTGCTCCGGGTAGGGCTTGTCCCCACACTGCGGCCAGTTGTCGCAGCCGAGACCCGAGCCGGTCAGCCGCACGAACGCGCCCGAGGTGACGACGAGGAAGAGCGCGATGGACGAGGCGAGCGAGAGCCGCAGGAACCCGCCGGGAGAGAGGGTGCGGACACGTGCGACCGCGGTGACCATCAGCGTAAGACGACTCCGGCGCCGGCCTCGACCGTGCCCACACGTGCCGCGAGAAGGCCACGAGAGGCGAACGTGGCCTCGAGGACGGCTCCTCGCTCGGCGGGCAGCGAGATCAGGAGCCCACCTGCTGTCTGCGGATCGTAGGCCAGCGCCTCGAGCGCGGCGCTCGCGTCACTCTCCACGTGGGGGCCGGCGTAGTCACGGTTCCGCCGGTCTCCACCCGTTCGCACGCCCTGCTCCGCGAGCTGCCGCGCTGCTGGAAGGCACGGCAGGGATCCAGCGTCGATCACAGCTCGCACCCCACTCCTCGACGCGAGCTCGTGCACGTGTCCCAGGAGCCCGAACCCCGTGACGTCGGTAACCGCGTTCGGGGTGAACGGCCGAAGCACATCGGCGGCGTCGCGGTTCAGCTCCAGCATCGATGCGATTGCCGCATCGAGCGAGCCAGGAGGTGCCCTGCCGTCCCGCTCGGCCTGCAGGACGATGCCGGTGCCGATCGCTTTCGTCAGGAAGAGCACGTCCCCGGGCTTCGCCCCGGCCTTCGGCCAGATCGCGTCCGGGTGCACGGTGCCGACGACCGCCAGCCCGTACTTCGGCTCGTCGTCCCGGATCGTGTGCCCGCCCGCGAGAATCGCGCCCGAAGCGCGCACGCGCTCTTCCGCTCCGGCGAGGACGTCTCCGAGCACCTCGACCGGCAGCTCTTCGGGAAAAGCGGCGATCGAGAGCGCCATCAGCGGCACTCCCCCCATCGCGAAGACGTCGTTCAGCGCATTCGTGGCAGCGATCGCACCGAAAGCGCGCGGATCGTCGACGAGCGGCGGGAAGAAGTCGACCGTGAAGACGATCGCGCGCTCGTCGTCCAGCCGATACACCGCCGCGTCGTCAGCGGGATCGAGCCCGACGAGCAGATCCGCTGCCTCCGCCGGTACGAGCCCTGCCAGCAGCGTCTCGAGTCGAACTGCCGAGTACTTGGCGGCGCAACCGCCCGCGCGGGCCAGAGAGGTGAGCGCGACGGTCTCCACCTTGGAAGTCTAGGCACGGAAGGAGAGCTCCTCGGAATGACGAAATCGGGGCGCGGAGAGAAAGACCCCTTTCTCCTCTCCCCCCAAAACAAGCGGCCGCCGCCCCCTCGGCGGCCGCTTGTTTGATACGACTCGCGCGGTGAAATCGGCGCTCGTCACGGGAGGCTCCGCCGGCATCGGCCTCGCGCTCGCGCGCATGCTCCGCGAAGAGGGATACGAGCTCACGCTCGCCGCACGCCGGCCCGAACCGCTCGAGGATGCCGCAGGCGAGCTCGGCGCGCTCGCCGTCGCTGCCAATCTCTCGGACGCGGACGAATGCGTGCGCGTCGTCGCCGAGCACGCGGAGCGCCACGGCGGAATGGACGTGCTCGTCAACTCCGCTGGCATCGGCATCGGCGGCTCGTTCGCCGACCAGCAGACGAAGGCGATCGCGCTGCAGCTCGACGTGAACCTGCGCGCCTCGTTGGTCGTGACCCGGGAGGCGCTCCCGCTGCTCCGGACTTCGAAGGGGCAGATCATCATGCTCGCCTCGATCGCCGGGACGATTCCGACTCCAGGCCTCGCCGTCTACGGGGCGACGAAGGCTGCCATCATCTCGATCACGAACTCCCTGAATCGCGAAGAGGCCGAATTTGGGGTTCGGGCCACGGCGATCTGTCCGGCGTTCGTCGCGACCCGCATGACCGACTGGACCGGGATACCGGGCGAGGAGATGATCCAGGTCGAGGACGTCGCCGAGCTCGTCCGCACGGTGCTGAAGCTGAGCCCGCGCGCCCGAGTTCCACAGCTGGTCATCGAGCGGGTCGGAGACACGTTCTAGGAGCGCTCAGCCAGAGGCGGGCTCGACCAACTGGCCGACGGTCTCCTCCAGCTCGCGCACCGACACCGCGCCCTCGAAGCGCTCGACGATCTTCCCGTTCCGCCCGACGACGAAGGTCCACGGCTCGGTCTCCAGTCCCCACTCCTGCATCCACTGGTTGTAGCCCGCCATCGGGTCGTTGCCCTCGAACACCTCGACATGGATGAAGCGGACGCCCTTTCCCTCGAACCGCTTCGCCGTCTCCTCCACGACGTCGACCACCGGGCCGCAGGTGCGGCTGGAGCAATACTTCGGCGTCGAGAAGGTGACCACGAACGGAACCTTGGCTCTGAGCGAGCCCGCGACCGAGTAGCGGAGGAGCGACGTGTCCGGTGGCCGCCTCGTCGTCAGCTTCGAGAGCTTGCCTCCGGTCGAGGCAAGCGTCGGCGTCTCGGAAACCGGCGCGGGATCGCCCGGGCCCGGCTCGAGGTCGTCGTCCGACACCTCCACGTTCCCGAGCGCCTGGACCGGCTCTTTCCCACCCTCCGGCTCGGCCAGAAGCCAGTACCTCCCTGGCTCGGGAAGGCGGAGATGGGCCACGTAGAGATGTGTCGCGTCCGCCTCGGCGCCGCCCGGCACGCCGATGCGCTCGAGCTGAGCGGTGGACTCGAGAAACGGCTCGGCCTCGAGCGCGCGTGCAACCCACACACGCGCTGTGGGGAGGAGCGAGACCTCGCCCGCGCGGTCGACCACGAGGAACGACACTCGCACGTCACCGGGCTCGTGGTTCGCGGTTCCCGCGATGATCGCGACATCGTCCCCTGGCGCGCGCCAGAGCTGCTCCAGCGTCTTGCCGCCTCCAGGAACGGCTGAGGTGTCGGCGTCCTCGTCCGATCCCCCGCACCCGATCAGAAGCAGACACGCCGCCGCGAGCAGGGCCAGCGCCAGACGCATACGAGAGGCATGGTAGTGGCGGCTCATGGAGAGCCGGGCCGGAGACGCCGGCCCGGCCGCAGGTTCTCGACTGGCCTAGTGGCCGTCGGGCCAGGACATGGAGGCGAAGTTGCCCATCCACGCCGCGAGCAGAGCCAAATTCACGGAAAGAAGGATCAGCTTCGGCTTCATGGCGACCTCCTCTCTGACTAGAAGCGGATTTCCTGGAGCGCCTCGGCGGCGTTCCGGTACAGGCGTGCGGACTCGCGGTCGTCACCACGACGAGCCGCCAGATCACCGAGTGCAACCCACGCCTCCGTCCGGTGGCTGATCGACGCCAGCTGCTCAGCAGCCGCGTCAGCCGCCCGGAAGCAGTCTCCCGCCTCGTCGAGCCGTCCGCGCTCCATCAATGCTCGCCCCAGAACGAGCTGCGACGGACAGACTTCGTGGAGGTAGTCCTCCCGACCTTCCAGGAGGCCGAGCGCCTTGCGTGCCAGCTCGTCCGCCTGGTCGTATTCGCCACGGTTCAGGTGAACCCGGGCGAGACCCTGAAGCGCCTGTGCGGCGTCAGGGGGCGAATCGCTCTCCAGCGCCCTTGCGAAGGACGCCTTGAGGTGCTCGACGGCCTGCCGCTCATCTCCGAGGAGAAGCGTCAAGCCACCGAGGGCGAGGAGGAGCCGACCGACATTGCGCTCGTCGTTGAGCTCCTGGTAGAAATCTTTGGCGCGCTGCGCATAGCCGCGCGACTGGACCCAGTGGCCCTGCCGCTGCGCAATCAACGACGCCTGGAAGTACGTGTTCGCGATCGCCCGGCGGTCACCCAGCTCCTGTGCGAGCTCGAGCGCGTGCTCCACGTCCTCGTGCGCGGCGACGTAGTCGCGCTGGAGCCGGTGGCAGCGAGAGCGCCAACCGAGGATGTCGGCGCGGAGAAGGTCACACGGCAGGCCGGAGCGCTCGGCGAGCGCGAGCGCTTCGTCGAACAGCGCCACGGCCGTGCCGACGCTCGAGAGCTTGTAGCGGCAGACTCCGATCCGGAACAGCACGTCGGCGCGGTCGACATCGGAGAACTGCGTGCTCTCCGCGATCTCACGGGCCTGCCGCAAGAGCTCGAGGGCGGAATTGATCTCGCCGCTCTGCTGGAGGGCCCACGCCTCGCCCGATAGGGCCCGCAGCTCGAGGCTCGGCGCCCACGTCCCCTCGAGGGCGGGTCGCGCCTCCCGGAAGGCGTGGATCGCCTCCGCATACTGATGCGCTTCGGAGAGAGCCTCCGCTCGGGCGAGCAGCGTCTCGACCTTCGTGCGCTCCTCCGTGGAAACGCCCGAGACGAGAAATCCCTGGTCGACGCCCAGGCGCTCGGCCAGCAGCGCGATGGTGCTCTCGGTCGGCCGAGTCTTGCCGCGCTCGATCTGGCTGATGTACTCCTTCGAGAAGCGTCCGCCCGCGAGCTCGGCCTGGGTCAGACCACCAGCGACGCGCAGGGCGCGCACGCGGTCGCCGAGACGAGTGCCTCCGGCGGTCGAGCCGGGCGTTGAGGTGGTGATCTCGTTCATGCCCATAGAAGTGAAACCCGGCACGTCGGCGACCGCACTCCCCCACCGGGGGGATGTGTGATTCCCGCTTTTGGGTCAAGTAAGGGTAGCCGAAATCACTTGACCTGACTACTTGACTTTTTTGGACACGGCTCCTATAGTCAGGCGCACACCGCACCGATCGGACGCCAGATCGGATGCGCAGGCGCCACCGCCGGATCCGCAGACGGGCGCAGGTAGAGCGTGGCTGGGCCGCAGAGCCACGATTCTCCGGCACGTCGCCCCGGGAAGGGGTCGCCTCGAACGGGAAACGCCCCCGGAGCCGCAGCCGGGGGCGTTTTCATTCGTGGGGGAACCCGTGGTTCCCCCACGTGCCCCCTCCTTTGCTGCGGGGTATCGAGCGACGTTGCCCCAGGCCTGCGGGCGAGTGAATCGCCCTCCGGCCTTCGGCTGTGCCGACGACCGAGCTCGACCTTTCGCCCTCCGGGCGGGGTCAGACTCAAGCCTGACCCCGGTCTTGGGTCTTCGTCAGCCGGTGCCCGTGAGCCAGCGGAGGCGTTCGGTCTTGATCGCGTCGAAGTCTTCCGCCGTGAGCGGCCCGCCGAGGCGGTCGGCCACCGAGACGAGGAGGCTGCCCGCGACGAAGATCCATGCCTCCGTGTCAGGATCGCGATCCGCGTGGATGCCGCCGTCTGCCTGCACACGGCGGAGCACGTCCGCGAAGAAGTCGTGTACTGCGCGCATGTGAGCCCGCACATGGGTCCGGATCTCAGAATCCTCGCCGGCCTCGGTGATCGCCTGCATCCACAGGCTCGGGAGCACCACCTTCATCTCGCGCATGGTCGCCGGGCCGATCGCCTTCCAGCCCTCTTCGGCGCCGAGAACGTCGATCTTCTCCTCGATGCGCGCCTGGATCCCACGCCAGGCCTCGTCCAGGCAGGTGAAGTACAGCTCGCGCTTGGAGGCGAAGTGCCGGTAGAGGATCGGCTCCGAGACGCCTGCTTCGCGCGCGATCTGTGCGGTGGTCGCGCCGGCGTAGCTTCCCTCTGAGAAGACTCGCAGAGCAGCGGCCACGATCTCGCGGCGCCGCTCCGCAGCGGGGAGACGCGCGCTCGGAACCGCGGTCACGCGGCCTGTTCCGCCGCACGCTGACTCGCCTGACGGGCGGCCTCGTGCGGACGCACGAGCACGAACGCGACGATGGCGCCGACCGCGGCGATCCCGGAGGCGACGAGCAGCGCCGTCTGGAGCCCGTCGACGAACGCCTCCGGGGTTCTCACGCCGTTGCCTGCCTCGAACGCGATGATCGCGCCGATCAGCGCGATGCCGAGCGAGCCCCCGATCTGGCGCGACGCGTTCAGGACGGCCGCTCCCACTCCCGCCTTGTCGACGGAGACGCTGCGCGTGGCGGCCGCCGCGCTGGGCGTCATCGTGAGCGCCATCCCGGTGCCGCCGACGAGGAATGCGGGCAGGAGATTCCAGAACGACGCGTCGACTCCGAGCCGCGAGAAGTAGAGAAGCTGAATCGCGATCAGGAGCATTCCCGAGGTCATGAGCCAGCGCGATCCGAACCGGTCGCTCGCCCTCCCCGCAACCGGCGCGAGGAGGATGATCAAGATCGTCATCGGCAGGAACGCGGCGCCCGTCTGCACGGCCGAGTAGCCGAGAACGTTCTGCATGTACAGGGAGAGGAAGAAGAAGACGCCGAACATCGCCAGCGCGACCAGCAGCATGACGAGATTCGCGCCGGAATACGTGCGGCTGCGGAACAGGTCGAGAGGCAGCATCGGGTCTCGCTGGTAGCGCTCGAGGAGGACGAACGCCAGGATCGACGCTCCGGCGACGGCGAACGCGCCGAGGATTCGCGGCGACGTCCAGCCATAGGTGTTCGCCTCGATCAGCGCGTAGGTCAGGGTGAAGAGCCCGACGGCAGAGGTCGCCAGGCCCGGAAGGTCGAGCCTGACGTGCGTCTCGTCACGGGACTCGTCGATGAACAGGAAGCTCGCTGCGATCGCGACGATCCCCACCGGGATGTTGATGAAGAAGATCCAGCTCCAGTCGAGATGCTCGGTGATCAGACCTCCGACGAGCGGCCCGATGGCGAGGGCCAGCGCGGAGACGCCTGCCCAGATGCCGATCGCCGTCCCTCGCTGCTCGGGCGGGAACGTGGCAGCGATGATCGACAGCGTGGCGGGATTCATCAACGCGGCGCCCGCACCCTGGAGCACACGTGCGGCGATCAGCTCGTCGCCCGATCCGGCGAGGCCGCACCAGAGCGAGGCGGTCACGAACACTGCGATACCGATGACGAAGACCAGCCTGCGGCCGTACGCGTCCGCGACCTTGCCGCCGATGAGCATGAGCGCCGCGAAGGTCAGCGCATACCCGGCCACGATCCACTGGAGCGACGACAGGTCGGTTCCGAGGTCGCGCTGGATCGACGGCAGTGCGACGTTCACCACCGTGTTGTCGAGCATGATCATGAAGAGGCCGAACGAGACGGCGGCCAGTGTGAACCACTTACGTGTTTCCTCTGCGAAGATCGCCGCTCTCACTTGACCCCTCGAATAGTTAGTGGATACTAAGCTAGCACATACTAACTCTGACGCTGAGGGCGAGTACGCGTGGGTGCCGTCAGCCGCACAGCTCGAGCGGACGAACGTCGTTCGCTTGGCTGATCGTCTTGGCTGCGAGGACTACGCCTCGCTGCTTCGGGTGTCGATCGACGAGCCTGACCGTTTCTGGCGCGCGGTACGCGACGATCTCGACATCCCGTTCGCGCGGGAGTGGGACGCGATTCTCGACGACTCCCGGGGAGTCGAATGGACGACGTGGTTCGAGGGCGCGCGGTTGAACGTCGCCGATGCCTGCGTCCACCGTTGGGCGCGCGAGCGGCCGGACGACATTGCCGCGATCAGCCACCACGAAGACGGTGCGGAGTGGCATGTCACGTACGAGTTGCTGTCCGAATGGGTGACGGGTCTCGCCGAGGGACTCGTACGGGTTGGGATCGAGCCCGGCGACCGCGTGGGGATCTTCCTGCCCATGACGACAGAGGTCGCTATCTCATCTCACGCCTGTGCGCACGCCGGGGCAGTCCAAGTGCCGATCTTTTCGGGCTTCGCGGCACCGGCAGTGGCGCAGCGACTTCGGGATGCGGGAGCAAAAGTCGTCATCACCGCCGACTTCGGCAATCGCCGTGGCCGGGAGGTGCCGCTGAAGAAGATTCTCGACGAAGCTCTGATCGATGCGCCATCGGTCGAGCACGTTCTCGTGTGGCAGCTCGCGGATCTCCCGCGCGGCCAGGTGCCCATGCAACCGGGACGCGACTTGCTCGTCGAGGAAGCGACGGCAGACACCCCCGGCACGATGCAACCCCTCGAGGTGGACGCGGAGCATCCGTACCTGCTCGCGTACACGTCGGGAACCACGGGGCGGCCGAAGGGCGCCGTCCACGTGCACGGCGGTTTCCTCCTTTCGATAGCCCGGGAGGCGGCCTACCAGGCCGATCTCAAAGCCGGCGATCGCCTGCTGTTCGCGACCGACATGGGTTGGATCATGGGTCCCTGGACAGTGGTCGGAGGAGGTGCAGTTGGCGCAACGATCATCTTCATGGAGGGCGCTCCGGACTGGCCGGTCGACCGAATCTGGAAGCTTGTCGAGCGGGAGCGCGTGACCATGCTTGGCGTCTCGCCCACCCTGATCCGCGCACTGATCCCCATGGGAGAGCCGACCGCCGACCTTTCCTCCCTCCGCGCCGTGACCACGACGGGCGAGCCCTGGAATCGTGGTCCGTACGACTGGCTGAACGAGCACGTTTGCGGAGGCGGACGGATTCCGATCGTCAACATCTCGGGGGGGACCGAGGTCGGTGCATGCTTCCTCTCGGTCACTCCGATGTCGCCCACGAAGCCCTGCTCGCTGGGATTCCCGGCCCTTGGCCAGGAGATGGACGTCTACGACGACTCCGGGCGACCGGTCCGCAATAAGGTCGGCGAGCTCGTCTGCAAGCGACCCTGGCCCGGCATGACGCGCGGCTTGTGGCGGGACCCGGAGCGCTTCCTCGAGACCTACTGGCAGCGGTTCCCCGGCGTCTGGACCCACGGTGACTGGGCGACGGTCGACGAGGACGGCTACTGGTTCCTGCACGGCCGCTCCGACGACACCCTGAACATCGCCGGGAAGCGGATCGGGCCGGCCGAGCTCGAGTCCGCGGCGGTCAACCATCCCTCGGTGAGCGAGGCCGCCGCGATCGGAGTGCCGCACGAGGTAAAGGGCGAGGTACCCTGGCTCTTCTGTGTGCTGCGACCGGGAGAAGAAGCGTTGCCTGAGGATGTGGCCCGCGCAGTGAGCGACGAGCTGGGGAAGTCCTTCAAGCCCGAGCAGGTGTTCTTCGTCTCCGCGCTCCCGAAGACGCGGAGCGCGAAGATCGTGCGGCGCGCGGTACGCGCGACCGCCCTCGGCGAGGATCCCGGAGACCTGTCGACGCTCGAGAATCCCGAGTCGCTGGAGGAGATCGCCGGTGTCGTCTGACCGGCTCGAGGGGGTTGCTCTCGTAACCGGAGGCGGCCGCGGGATCGGCGCCTCGATTGCGCGCGAGCTCGCGGAGGCGGGCATGCGTGTCGCGCTGACGGCCCGCACGCGCGAACAGGCGGAGGCGGTCGCCGCGGAGATCGACGGGCTCGCGCTCGTCGGAGATGTCTCGCGGAGACAAGACGTCGAGGAGTGGGTCGCGCAGACGGAGAAGGAGCTCGGACCGATCGACTTCCTCGCCGCCAACGCGGGTATCGCCAGTCCCGAGGGCGCGACCTGGGAGGTCCCGGTCGAGGACTGGTGGCAGGTACTGGAGGTCAACGTCCTCGGCGTCCATCTCTCGTGCCGCGGAGTGATCCCCGGAATGCTCGAGCGCGGAAGCGGACGTATCGTGATCACCGGGAGTGGATCCGCGTACCTGCCAGGAGGTGGCGGACAGACCCCGTATCCGACGAGCAAGGCGGCGGCCTGTCGTTACGGGGAGATCCTCGCCAACGAGCTCCGCGATCGCATCCCGGTCTTCGTGATCAGTCCCGGCCTCGTTCGCACCGACATGACCGAGCGCTTCGGCGACGACATGCCCTGGACGCCACCGGAGCTGGCTCCGGAGCTCGTGCGCGTGCTCGCCTCGGGTCGCGCCGACGCGCTGGCGGGCCGCTACCTCCACGCCGAGCACGACGACATCGAGGATCTGATCCGCCGGGCGGACGAAGTCGTGGAGAACGACCTGAACGCGATTCGGCTCCAGCGCTGACGCCGAGGGCTTAACTCCTCCCGAACGCGCCGTTCCCTACTCTGCGACGGTGCCGTTCTTCATCTGCCCCAACTGCAAGCAGCGGTCGGTCGACAGCGACGGCTACGACGGCTTCTCGATGCAGACCGTGCAGTGCCGCAGCTGCGGGTTCGGCTTTCTCTACGAGCTCCTCGAGGACTACTACCCGGCGCCCGAGACAGGATTCGTCGTCTGTGACGGCGAGTCGCGCGTGCTCGCCGTCGGCCGCGGCGTGTTCGAGCTGACCGGTTACCGGGACGGCGACCTGATGGGGCGCAAGGTCGCAGAAGCGCTCTCGCTCTCGGATCCGTCGCCGATCGAGGTCGTGCACGAATGGGGCGTGCGCAAGCTCGGGCAGCAGCAAGCGATCCGCACGAGCGCGGGGCTCCCGAAGGACGTCACCGTCGACTTCTTCCCCGCGTACGACGACGACGGCGGGCTCCTCGTCGCCCTCACTCCCCGCTGAAATCGAAAACGCCTAGTTACAACTTGTAACTTGCGTTGTCAGCGCGGCGCGATCCAGACCTGCTTCGCGATCGCCAGGAGCTCCCCGCCCTCGGCAAAGAGCGCGGTTCCCGCAAAGAGCTTCCGTCCGTCCTCTCCGATCGGCCAGGACACGACCACGCAGCGGTCGCCGCGGTCCGGGACGCGATCGAGGCGTGCGGTCATGCGCCCCAGGACCACGCCGCCTCTCCCGGCCGCGCCCACCGCATACGCTCCGGGACAGTCGATCGCGGCCCACACGAGCTCGGGTGACGCCTCGGAGAGCGTCCACGGCGCTGCATGCAGCGGCTCGCGACCTTCCACCGAACCGGCGTAGATTCCCAGGCCATCGTGCTCGTCTCGGACGCCACACACGAAGCACTCGCGGAACTCCGCGCTGCCGATGTCGACGAACCGCCCGGAGGCCTGCTCGGCGTCGGCGAAGGAGACCGGGGCGGGCGGGTCGAGGTCGAGCTCGACGACGCGGGCGTCGGCGACCAGCGCAGCTCCGTCGAGGAGCACCACGCCATCCCCGTTCCGTTCGACGACGAGTGGTCGATCCAAGGGAGGCGGCAGGCGGAGCGTCACCTCGACAGCCCCGCCCTCGAGGAACGCCGCAAGGGTGCCCGAGGCGTACCCGCCGTTCGCGGAGGTCAACGGTCCTCGGAAACGGCGTGGAAAAGTGACCTCCATCCCATCGGATCCTAGTGACTAGACTAGGTTTGTGACTGTGAGGCGAAAACCTTGAGGCTCGCCCTCGCACAGCTCAACGTCGTGGTCGGTGACCTCGACGGGAACCGGGCCAAGATCGTCGCCGCACTCAGCGACGCACGCGACGCAGGGGCAGACCTCGTCGTCTGTCCCGAGCTCGCGACGACCGGGTACCCGCCCGAGGACCTCCTGCTCCGCCCCGGATTCATCCGAGCAACGCACGACTCGCTCGAGGAGATCGCACGGGCCACAGAGGGGATCGTCGCGCTCGTCGGAACACCGTGGTTCGACCGCGATCTTGCGAACGCCTGCGCCGTCTGCGCGGACGGCCGCGTCCAGGGCATCTATCGAAAGCACTTCCTCCCGAACTACGGCGTCTTCGACGAGCATCGCTACTTCGCCGAGGGCCGCGACCTCCTGCTGCTTCGCATGGGTGACGTCTACGCAGGTCCGACGATCTGCGAGGACCTGTGGCAGCCCGGACCGCCTGCAACCGATCTCGCCCTCGCCGGTGCACAGCTCATGGTGAATCTCTCCGCATCTCCGTACCACGTCGGCAAGGCGGAGGAACGCGAGGAGATGCTGGTGACACGAGCGCGGGACACCAGCTCGTACCTCGCCTTCTGCAACCTCGTCGGCGGACAGGACGAGCTCGTCTTCGACGGGCACTCGGTCGTGCTGGACGACGCGGGCGAGGTGGTCGCGCGCGCGCCGGGCTTCGAGGAGCACCTGCTCGTGGTCGACGTCGAGCCCGACCTCGCCATCGGTCGCCGGCTCCGCGACGTTCGCCGGCGCGAGCTCGACCGTTCTCGGGAGAGCGTTCCGACGGTCGACATCGTCGAGCTCGCCTCGGCCCCGCCGCACGCGAAGCCGCTCGACCGGGTGGCCACGCCGTTCGAGCCCGAGCTCGAGCAGATGCGCCGTGCGCTCGTTCTCGGGCTGCGCGACTACGTCGAGAAGAGTGGGTTCGAGCATGTCGTCGTGGGAGTCTCGGGCGGGATCGACTCCGCGGTCACTGCAGCGCTCTGCGTAGACGCCTTCGGCCCGGACCGCGTCCATTGCGTCTCGATGCCATCGCGGTTCTCGTCCGAAGGCACGCGGAACGACGCTCGGAGGCTCGCCGAGGGCCTCGGGAGCGACTTCCGCGAGATCGCGATCGAAGGCGTGGTCGACGAGCTCCAGCGCGCGCTCGAGGAGCCGACGGGCGGGCTCGAAGGGCTCGCTGCCGAGAACCTGCAGGCACGGGTTCGCGGAACCCTCCTCATGGCGCTCTCGAACACGTTCGGCTGGCTGGTCGTCTCGACGGGGAACAAGTCGGAGCTCGCAGTCGGCTACTCGACCCTCTATGGGGACATGGTCGGCGGGTATGCGCTCCTCAAGGACGTCTTCAAGACCGACGTGTTCCGGCTCGCGCGTTACCTGAACGAGCGCGCGGGCGACGAGCTCATACCGACGACCACGATCGAGCGCGCTCCCAGTGCCGAGCTCCGAGCCGACCAGAGAGACGAGGACTCGCTCCCTCCCTATGACGCCCTCGATCCCGTCCTCGAGGCGTACATCGAGCTCGACCGCTCGCGTGAGGAGCTGCTCGACGAGTTCGACGCCGGGATCGTCGAGCAGGTCGTGTCGCTCGTCGATCGTGCGGAGTACAAGCGACGACAGGCCCCTCCTGGCGTAAAGCTTCGCCCCAAGGCGTTCGGCCGCGACCGGCGGACTCCGATCACCAATCGCTGGAGGGGTTGACCGAACGCTTCGTAAGCGTTAGCTTACGGTAAGTGCCCACTAACGCTCACCCGATGGACGCGCTCGGCGACCCGACGCGCCGGCAGGTGTTCGAGCTCCTCCGGCACGGGCCGCGCTCCGTCGGCGAACTTGCCGCCGAGCTTCCCGTGAGCAGGCCCGCGGTGTCGCAGCACCTTCGGGTTCTGGAGGACGCAGGCCTCGTCACTCATCACCGGCAAGGAACGAGGCATCTGTACGCGATCGAGGACGACGGGGTCGCCGCGCTCCGAACCTGGGTCGACGGATTCTGGGACGACGCCCTCGCCCGCTTCAAGGCGGCGGCCGAGACGAAAGGAGAAGCACCATGAGCGATGCACTCGTCATCGAGGCGGTGCGCAAGACGATCACGGTGGACTGCGTGGTCGAGGCGGCCTTCCGCGTCTTCACGACCGATGCGGTCAGCTGGTGGCCGCTCGTCTCGCATTCCATCCACGGCAACGACGTGAAGCAACTCGTGTTCGAGGAGCGCGAGGGAGGAGAGGTCTACGAGCTCACGGCCGACGGCAGGAAGGGCCACTGGGCATCGGTGCTCGCGTGGGAACCACCGAGTCGCCTGGTGCTCGCATGGAACATCCTCGAACGGGAGACGATTCCGACTGAAGTGGAGGTTCGGTTCACGCCCGAGGGGGACGCGACCCGCGTCGAGCTCGAGCATCGCGGCTGGGAAGCGGTCGCCGACGACCGCGAGGCCAAGCGCGAGAGCTACGACACGGGGTGGGAGCACGTGCTCGGCTGCTACCGGAGCCGGCTCGGCTAGTCAGACCCCCACGTCGACCGGATCGACGGGAGGCCCTTCCTCGAGCAGCGAGCGGACAAGGGACGGGAGGCGGCGAGGAGCGAACTCGGTCTGCGCCGCCTCCAGCTGGCCCCGTGTCCACCAGCGCACATCGACCATGTTCTCCGCCCGCAGCTCCGCCCAGCTCAGGCGCGGCTTTGGTTCGAACGCAGGCGTTCGCACCAGGTAGTACCGCTCGGTCTGGCCGTCCCATCGCCCCTCCCCGAGCGGGACGACATGGGTGCGAGTCCAGACGAGAGCACCGAGCTCGAACTCCTCGAGACCTGCTTCCTCCAGGAGCTCGCGGCGGATTGCCCGCTCGTCAGTCTCGCCGTCCTCGATTCCACCGCCCGGCATCGCCCAGACGCGGCGGTCGCCGAAGCCGAAGCACACGAGAAGGACGTGCTCCACCTCGTCCAGGACGATTGCGCGCACGGCGGGACGGAGTCGTGGCTCGTTCACGCGACCAACTCGCGCAGTGCGCGAAACCAGAGCAGCCGCTCGTGCCACGGCACGGCGGCATTCGCGGGCGACGTCGACGGGAGCACGAAGAGTGCGGTCTCGTGGAGCTTCGACTCCTGAAGCCCGTGCTCGCCGCGTCCACCGAACGCGCCGTTGTAGGCCACCTTCCCGACGAAGCCGATCGCTACTGGACGCAGCGAGCGGGAGATCTCCGCGAGCCGCTCAGCCGCACCCGCGAAGTCCGCCTTGCGGAGATCTCCCGAGCCCTTCGTCGTCCGGCGAGCGGCGTTCGTCAAGCCGATTCCGTAGCGTAGGAGCTCGTGGGCTTCCTCCGGCCGCAGGAGGTCGGGCGTGAATCCGGATGCGTGGAGCAACCTCCAGAAGTCGTTACGGGGGTTGGCGAATGGTGCGCCGGCGGCGGCACTCACTTGTCCCGGATTGATGCCGCAGAAGACGACGCGAACGCCAGGCCCGAGAACGTCCGAAACAGCCGAAGCTCCGACCACAGCCTCGATCGTGCCCTAAGAAAGAGCTACGCGGCTTCGGGCTCCCGCGCGTCCAGGCGCAGCTCGAGGAGTCGGCGGAGGCGTTCGCCCATCTCGGACGGCTCGAGACGGGGATCCGGCTCGTGGCGGAGCACCTTGACCGAGTCCTCCGACCAGCGCCACCCGTAGCAGCGCTCGTAGCACTCGGCCTCGCTGAGCGTCCTGAGCCGCTCCTCCATTCGCCCGGCACCCTAGGTCACGAATCGGACGACGCGCAGTAGGCTCCGTTCGTGGCCGTGACCGCGCGCGTGCTCGAATTCGACGTCACCGTCGACCGCGACCGGACCGCGCGAAGCGGACGAGGAGGGAAGCAGATTCTCGCGGACGGGGCCTGGGCTGCGGAGCATCTCGTGCTCGCCGGGCTCGTCCGCTGTACCCTCGCGAGCCTGGACCACAGCGCCGAGCGAGCAGGTCTCGAGGTGGCTGCTTCCGGTCGTGCCGACGGAACCGTCACGAAGCGAGAAGAGGACGGCCTGTACGCGTTCGTCAGCGTCGAAGCGCACTTCGAGATCGAGCTCGATCCTGGACTCGCGCCAGAGACGCTGAGCGACCTTCTTGCCCGGGCGGAGAAAGGCTGCTTCGTCGGGAACTCGCTCGTCGCCAGGCCGCGCTATCACTGGACGGTCAACGGAGAGCCGGTGGCGTGAGCACGACGACGCTCGACGTGAGTGCCGTTCGTGCGCGCTTCAGGGCTCTCGACCGTCGCCTTGCGTTCTTCGACGGGCCAGGCGGGACGCAGTGTCCCGACGAGGTGATCGAGGCGATCGCCGGGTACCTGCGCGAGTTCAACGCCAACATCGGCGCTCCGTACGAGACGAGCAGACACACCGACGATCTGGTCACACGTTCGCGCGAGCGTGCGGCGACGTTCCTCGGCTGCTCGCCAGGAGAGGTCGCGTTCGGGCCGAGCATGACCGCGCTCAACTTCCTGCTCACGCGAGCCTTCGCGCGAACGCTGCGCGATGGGGACGAGGTCGTCGTGACGACTCTCGACCACGACGGGAACATCGCTCCGTGGCTCGAGCTCGCCCACGATCTCGGCATCGTCATCCGCGTCGCCGGCGTGACCGAGGAGCTCGAGGTCGACTACGAAGATCTCGAGAACCTCCTCTCGGAGCGCACGCGCGTGGTTGCCTTCCCGGTCGCGGCGAACTCGGTCGGCACAGCTCCCGACGTCCAGCGGATCGTGCAGCTCGCCCACGACGCCGGCGCGCTCGCGTGGGCCGATGCCGTGCACTACGCCCCGCACGGGCCGATCGACGTCAGTGCGTGGGACGTCGACGTCCTCATCTGCTCGCCGTACAAGTTCTTCGGGCCCCATCTCGGGATTGCATACGGGAAGCAGGCACTTCTCGAGTCGTGGCGTCCGTACAAGGTCCGCCCCGCTCCCGACGACCCGGTGGGTCACAGATTCGAGCTCGGGACGTTGCCGCACGAGCTGCTCGCAGGCTTCGTTGCGGCAGTGGACTACATCGACTCCCTCGGCTGGGGTTCGATCCGCTCGTACGAGACCGAGCTCGGCGAGCGCTTTCTCGCAGGCCTACCGGACGGCGTCGAGCTGTACGGCCTGCGCACGATGAGCGGACGGGTGCCGACCTTCTGCTTCAACATCCAGGGCCGCTCACCCGAGTCGGTGGCAATCGCGCTCGCAGAGCGCGACCTCGCGGTCTGGTACGGCAACTACTACGCCCTCGCAGTGATGGAGCACCTCGGGCTGGAGGACGGAGCCGTGCGGGCGGGGATGGTGCACTACAACACCGAGGACGAAGTCGACCGGCTCCTTGCCGGTCTCGCCGAGCTAGCGTGAAGCTGCTCCTGCTCGGCGGGCCACGGTTTCTCGGGCGCGCGCTCGCGGACTCGGCTCTCGCGGCGGGCCACGAGCTCACGTTCTTCAACAGAGGACAGACGAGCCCCGAGCTGTATCCGGAGGTCGAGAAGCTGCACGGCGATCGCGCAGGAGATCTCGGGATCCTCTCCGGTCGCGAGTGGGACGCGGTGATCGACACGTCCGGGTACCTCCCTGACGTCGTTCGCCGGTCGGCCGAAACGCTCGCGCGATCGGCGCACTACTGCTTCGTGTCCTCGATCTCCGTGTATGCCGACTTCAGCGTTCCCGTCGAGGAAGAGAGCCCGCTCGCGCAGCTTGGCGAGCACCCCGCCGACGAGGTCACGAGCGAGAGCTACGGCCCCCTGAAGGCGCTCTGCGAGCAGGCTGTGCGCGAGGTATTCGGTGAGCACGCTCTTGTCGTCCGCCCGGGCCTGATCGTCGGGCCGCACGATCCGACCGGGCGCTTCACGTACTGGCCACACCGCTTCGGACGCGGCGGTGAGGTGCTGGCGCCTGCCCCTCCCGAGCGGCAGACCCAGGTCGTCGACGTGCGCGACCTCGCCGCCTGGGTCGTGAATCTCTGCGAGCGCGGAGTCGGCGAGACGTTCAACGCGACTCATCCGGGCTTCACCTGGCTCGAGCTCCTGGAGACGTGTCGCGAGGTGGCCGGGACGGACTCGACGATCACCTGGCTGCCAGACGAGTTCCTGCTCGAGCACGAGGTCGGGGAGTGGATGGAGCTGCCGCTCTGGATCGCCGATCCCGCGATGGCAGGCGCCGATCAGGCCGACGTCGATCGAGCCCTCGCCGCGGGCCTTCGCTTCCGGCCGCTCGCAGACACCGTTCGCGGAGCGCTCGAGGCTGCATCGCCGACCGACGCCGCCGGCCTCACCGAAGAGCGCGAGGCCGCGCTACTCGCTGCGTGGCATGCCAACTAAGGACTACTCGGGAACGCCCCTCTCGCAGAAGCTCGGCGCGAAGCCGGGGTCGGATGTCGTTGTGTTCTTCACGACGGACAAGGAACACCTCGAGAGTCGCTTCGAGGGCCTGAGGGCGACACTCGCCCCGGCGGACGGGCTCTGGATCGCGTGGCCGAAGAAGGCTGCGGGGATCGAAGGCGACCTGACCTTCGACACCGTCCAGGAGATCGGACTCGCCCACGCGCTCGTCGACAACAAGTCGTGCTCGATCGAGCGCCGTGATTTCGGGAGTGCCGTCAAGATTCCCAGACGTGAGCAAGGCAAGCAGCAACAGGCAGGACGGGCGGGCAGTTCGGGTACGTGCGCGTGTCGAAGCTCGGGGGTCGCGGCGACGAGGGTTTGTGTTGGAGGCGTCGGGGCCGGGTCCGGCTCAGCCCTTCGGCTGCCAGAGCGCGATCTCGGCGCCGGCCGGGACCGCGACGATGCTCCGCCAGCCGACCGGCCCCTCCCGGGGCGCGAGCACGACCGAGGCTCCGAGCGCGCGCGCCAGCTCGGTCGACTCCACTACGTCGGAAACCTCGACGTACGGCAGCCACGAGGAGCGCTCTCGGCTCCCCTCGACGACCCCGCCCTCGATCCCGTTGCCCAGCTCGAGCGCGAGGTACGACCAGGGGCCGATCTCGACCTTCTCCGCGTTCCACCCGAACAGGCGGGTGTAGAAGGCACACGCGCGGGAGAGATCGCCCGTGTGGAGCTCTAGGTGGACGACGGGATTGACGGATGCCGGCCTCATGCCCTGCTTCTTTCGACCGACCTGGCTTGCACAACTCATCGTGGGGCACCGATTAGTTCCGGCGTCGTCGAAGGTCTACCCTGGTGACGATGGCTTCTCCGGCCACAGGCTCGCTGCAGGAACGGGAGTTGCTCGACGCGGCCCGCAAGGGGGACGAGAGCGCCTTCAGCCGCATCGCGGAGGACCACCAGGCTGAGCTCCGGGCGCACTGCTACCGGATGCTCGGCTCGCTGCACGACGCTGAGGACGCGCTCCAGGAGACGTTGCTGCGCGCCTGGCGCGGGCTGCCCGAGTTCGGGGGCCGAAGCTCGCTGCGGACGTGGCTGTACCGGATCGCGACGAACGCGTCCCTCGATGCCATCTCGCGCCGGCCGAAGCGAGTGCTTCCGGTCGACTACGGCCCGTCGTCCAGCCCGACCGACGACCCGGGACAGCCGCTCGTCGAGTCGGTGTGGGTCGAGCCGTACCCGGACGAGGAGCTCGGAGTCGCAGACGGCTACGCCTCGCCCGAGGCCCGTTACGAGCAGCGCGAGGCAGTCGAGCTCGCCTTCGTCGCTGCGCTTCAGCTACTGCCCGCGACGCAGCGCGCCGTGCTGATCCTCCGCGAGGTGCTCGGCTTCTCCGCCCGCGAGGTGTCCGAGTCGCTCGAGACGACCGTAGCGTCCGTGAACAGCGCGCTCCAGCGCGCCCGCAAGACCGTCGAGGAGCGGCTTCCCGATCGGAGTCAGCAGGAGACGCTGCGCCTGCTCGGCGACGACCGCGTCCGCGAGCTCGTCGATGCGTACGTCGACGCCTGGTCGAGGGGCGACGTCGACGCGCTCGCGGCGCTCCTGGCCGAGGACGCCGTGTTCTCCATGCCGCCGTGGGCAGCCTGGTGGCAGGGCCGTGAGACGATCGCCGGGTTCGCGCCGCACGCCAAGGAGGCCTGTGCCAAGGCGCGTACGATTCCGATTCGCCTGAACGGGCAGCCGGCCGTCGCGTACTACGGCCTCGACGCGGAGACCGGCCGCCAGGTGCCCATGGCCGTCGACGTCCTCACGCTCGAGGGCGACAGGATCAGGGAGATCACCGCGTTCATCCTGCCCGAGATGTTCCCGCGCCTCGGCCTGCCGGAAGCGTTCGGCCCCGAGGACTAGGTCAGGCGGCCGAACGCGCGGGCCGCACCGGGAGGTCGTAGTAGCGGCGGACGCTCGAGCCGATCCGGGAGACGTCGGTCCCGTAGACATGGATCGAGATGGCCGTCCGGTCGCCCGAGTTGCGGACGCGGTAGACTTCCCCGGCGTCCCGGCCGAGATCACGGCAGGGATGCGGGAAGCGCCGTTCTGGCCGGCGCTCGAGGCGGTCGCGCACACTCTTCCGTACGACTGCGAGATCACCGCGTCGTTGCCGGTAGCGGCTGGCGGCGATCGACACGCCACGCTCGTGATCGACAGCGCTGAGAGCGACGGCGGGCTCCGCACGTCGTCGGAGGTCGTCGCCGACGCGCTGCCGAACGGCTCGCACCGCCGGCTCCCGGGCGAGTGGCACGGCGTCGCACCCGAGGTCCTCGCGCCCGCGCTCACCGAGTTCTTCGCCCGCGCCTAGCATCAGCGAGGTGACGATCGACTTCGACACGCCGCACGGCGTCGCGAGGGCGCATCTGGATCTCGTCGCAGAGCCGAGAGCCGCCCTGGTCCTCGGCCACGGGGCCGGCGGCGGAGTCTCCGCGCCCGATCTCGTGGCGGCTGCCGGCGCGGCGCTCGCGGAAGGGCTGAGCGTCGCGCTCGTCGAGCAGCCGTACCGCGTCGCGGGACGTCGCTCTCAGGCTCCTGCGCGGCAGCTCGACGCCGCCTGGATAGCGGTCGTCGAGGCCCTGCTCTCGAAGGAGCTGCAAGGGCGACCGCTCGTCGTCGGAGGCCGCTCGGCCGGCGCGCGGGTCGCGTGCCGCACCGCCGAGGAGACCGGAGCCGTCGGCGTGCTCTGCCTCGCCTTCCCGCTCCAGCCTCCACCCCGCAAGTCCGGCGCCACATCACCGAGCCGGCTTCCAGAGCTCGACGCGGTCGAGGTCCCGATGCTCGTCGTCCAGGGCGAGCGCGACCGCTTCGGGATGCCGCCGGAGTCGGCGCGGCGAGAGGTCGTGCAGGTGCCGGGCGACCACAGTCTGCGGTCGAGCCGCGACGCGATCGCCGCCGCCGCGCGGCCTTGGCTTCGCCGGGCGTCCGCAACCACGCGATCGACCTCGGCTTAGTGGCCCGTGTCTGACCCCCCGAAACCGCTCTCCTCGATCGACGAGCGCTGGCGGGCATTGCATCTCGTGTACAAGCTGGAGGATCGCTGACGAAGAGCGACGGGTACGGTCACCGTTCCGCTGGTGACAGTCACCTCGTCAGGCGTACGACTTCCGAGCGCGGTCCCAAGGCTCCTCGTCCCAGCGAATCAGATCCGGGTCGATGCCATGCGCGTCGGCGAGGTCGACCGTCAACAGCTGGAAGCGGACGATGTCCACTACCGGATGCTCCGTCGGGAGGAACGTGACCTCGCACCCGAGCTCCCCGAGTGCTCGTTCGGCATCGCGTGCGCGCTCGGTGGCGCGCCGCCCTTGCCCTTCCAGCAGAAAGCAGCGCACCGTCGAATCGATTGCGGCGAGATGCCCATGAAGGAGTTGCTCCGTATGGTGCGCCTCGGCTGCAACGTGCGCGCCCTCGCGGAGCTTGAGCACCGCTTCCAAAACCGTTGCAGTGTCGGCCCCTGTCCCGGCGACCAGAAATCGCTCATGCACCGAGGCACCGAGCGGATCCGCGGCGAGCTCGCGCTCGACCGCGTCGGCGAGCCCGCCCACGTCTTCACCCTGCAGAGCGCGACCGGCCGCAACCGCGCAGGTATAGCTCGCGGTGTGGCAGTAGCTCTTCTCGAGCTCGGGAGTCGCGACGACGACATGATCCACGAGCCGCGCTAGCGGGCTCTCGCCCGCTCCCGTGACGAGCCACGTCTCTCCGTCGAACGCCTCTACGGCCTCCCGTGTCAACGCCGTCCCGCCTTCGTGGCTGATCGCCACGAGAACGTCCGCTTCGGGCGCGTGACCGAGGACGAGGTCGAGCGCCTGAACCGCCCGGCCGCACCCCAGAGCTGCGTGGAACGACGTCCCGCACCCGGTGAAGAGGACGCGAGCCTCTCGCGGCAACCGCTTCGAGCCGACCCGCTCGGGTACCTGCCGAAGCCACTCGGGCTGAACGGCAATCGCCGATCGGGTCAGCTGTCCAGGCACGAGGGCTGTCTATACCATCGAGCGCCATGCCGGTCTTCGAGAAGACGACGCTGTCCAACGGCATCCGCGTGGTGAGCGCCTCCATGCCGCAGGTCGGCTCCGTCTCCTGCTTCGTGATGCTCGCTGCGGGGTCGCGCTACGAAACACCGGAGTCGAAGGGGATCGCGCACTTCTCGGAGCACATGTTCTTCAAGGGCACGGAGCGCCGCCCGACAGCTCGGACGATCGCGACGGAGATCGACGCGATAGGGGGCGAGTTCAACGCCTTCACCGGGAAAGAGCTGACCGGGTACTACGTCAAGTGCGGTGCCGAGACCCACGACATCGCCTTCGACGTGCTCGGCGACATGCTCCTGCACTCGCGCTTCGACCCCGCCGAGATCGAGAAGGAGAAGGGCGTGATCCTCGAGGAGATGAACGTCTACCTCGACAATCCCCAGCGCTACATCGGCAGCGTGTACGACCGCCTCCTCTACGACGATCAGCCGCTCGGATGGGACATCCTCGGGACGAAGGACACCATCGAGGCGGCCACGCGCGAGACGTTCACCTCGTACCTCGACGCCTGGTACCAACCGGAGCGAATCGTCGTCGGCGTCGGCGGCCGCATCGGGGACGGGCTCATGGAGCACCTCGAAGAGCTGCTCGGAAGCATCGGGACGCGGGAGACCGGGGCCGCGCCTGCGGTCGAGCTACCGCCCGATCGTTCCCCCGTCCTGCTCCATTCGAAGCAGTCGGAGCAGGCACACCTCATCCTGGGCGTGCGCGGCTACCCGATCGGGCACCCGGATCGCTACGCACTCCAGCTTCTGACCGTCGTGCTCGGCGGCGGAATGTCCTCGCGCCTCTTCACCGAGGTGCGCGAGAAGCGCGGCCTCGCGTACTACGTCCACGCGGGCAGCGGTGCGTACACGGACACGGGCACGCTGTACACGGGCGCAGGGGTCGACGTCGAGCGCGTGGACGAGGCGATCACGACGATCCTCGGGGAGTTGCGAGGGATCGCGGCGGAGCCCGTACCGGCGGATGAGCTCGAGAAAGCGCGGGGGTACTCGAAGGGCAGGTTCGTGCTCAGGCTGGAGAGCCCACAGGGCACGATCCAGTACGGCCTCCGCCGCGAGGTGCTCGAGGGAGAGATCGAGGAGCCCGACGAGCTCTTGCGTCAGCTCGACGCCGTCACCGCCGAGGACGTCCAGCGCGTCGCCCGGGATCTGCTCGAAGACAAGCGGCTCTACCTGGCTGTGGTCGGGCCATTCGACGACCCCGAGCGCTTCGAGAAGCTGATCGCCGCCTGAGCGGAAGAGCCTCGCCTCGATGAGCGAACGGGAGCTGTTGCGTCGCACCGCGGAGATCGCGAGCGGTTTCCTCGACTCGCTGGAGGACCGACCGGTATGGCCTCCGGCCTCGGTGGAGGAACTGCGCCAGGCGCTCGGCGGCCCCCTTCCGGCAGACCCCGTCGACCCGCTCGCGGTCGTCGAGGAGCTCGCCGCGGCTGCTGACGCGGGCGTCGTCGCGATAGCGAGCGGACGCTACTTCGGCTTCGTCATCGGTGGCTCGCTTCCGGCTGCGCTTGCGGCCGACTGGCTGACGAGCACGTGGGATCAGAACGCGGGCCTCGTGGTCGCCGGTCCCGCTGCAGCGGTGATCGAAGAGGTGACGGGTGAGTGGCTGAAAGACCTTTTCGGGCTTCCCGCGGCCACGTCGTTCGCCTTCGTGACCGGCTGTCAGATGGCACACGTCACGTGCCTTGCGGCCGCTCGCCACTCAGTCCTCGAGCGTGCCGGCTGGGATGTCGAACGGAACGGGCTGGGCGGCGCGCCGTCCCTCCACGTCTTGGTCGGCGGGAAGCGTCATGTGACCGTTACGCGGGCACTGCGCCTCCTCGGGCTCGGGACCGAGTCGACGATCACCGTGGGTGTGGACGAGCAGGGTCGAATGCGCCCGGAGGCCCTGGAGTCTGCGCTGGGCGGCTGCGCCGGCCCGGCCATCGTGTGCGCGCAGGTGGGCGAGGTGAATACCGGAGCCGTCGATGCGATGCCCGAGATCGCGGCACTGGCGAAGGCGGCAGGAGCGTGGCTCCACGTCGACGGTGCGTTCGGACTCTGGGCCGCTGCGTCGCCCGAGCTCCGCCACCTCGTCGAGGGGGTGGGCGAGGCCGACTCGTGGGCGACGGATGCGCACAAGTGGCTCAACGTCCCCTATGACTGCGGGCTCGCGTTCGTCGCTCATCCGGAAGCCCATCGCGCGGCGATGGCGATGACGGCCGAGTACCTCGTCTCAGACCCGAACGCTGCCCGCGATCAGATGGACTGGACCCCCGAGTTCTCACGCCGAGCCCGCGGACTCACGGTGTATGCGGCTCTGCGCTCCCTGGGCAGGGCCGGGGTCGCGGAGCTCGTCGAGCGGAGCTGCCGCCACGCCGGCCGGTTTGCGGACGAGCTGGGGAAGCTGCCCCGGTGCCAGATCCTGAACGAGGTGGTCTTGAATCAAGTGCTGCTGCGGTTCGAGACCGACGAGGTAACCCGGACAATCCTGGATGCGGTACAGCGAAGCGGCGAGGCGTGGATGAGCGGGACGACGTGGGAGGGGCGCTTCGCGATCCGCATCTCGGTCTCGAACTGGCGAACGAGCGACAGCGACGTCACCCGCACCGTCGCCGCCTTCGAGCGAGCGGTCTCGCAAGGCTAGTCGAGCAGCGGGACCGACGATGCCAGCTCGACGTTTGCTGAATTCGGGAGGAGGCTACTCCTCGGAGGGTCGAGCGACCGCGCGGTCGGCGATCTCCGCGACGACCGCGGGATCCGCGAGCGTCGTCGTGTCACCAAGCGGGCGCTCTTCCGCGACGTCACGCAGCAGTCGGCGCATGATCTTTCCCGAGCGAGTCTTCGGGAGCTCCGGCGTAAAGACGATGTTCGCAGGCTTGGCGATGGGACCGATCTTCACGGCGACGTGGTTCCGAAGCTCCTCCAGCCGTGCAACCGTTCCCTCCTGCCCACCCTTCAGCGTGACGAAGGCGACGACCGCCTGCCCCGTCAGCGCGTCCGCCCGTCCGCACACAGCAGCTTCGGCCACGCTCGGATGGTCGACGAGCGCCGACTCGACCTCGATCGTGGAGATGCGGTGGCCGGAGACGTTCATGACGTCGTCCACCCGCCCGAGCAGCCAGAAGTCGCCGTCCTCGTCGATCCGAGCGCCGTCGCCTGCGAAGTACATCCCTGGAAAGCGCTCCCAGTAGGTCGACCGGAAGCGCGCGTCGTCGCCGAAAATCCCGCGGGTCATCGCCGGCCAGGGTCGCCTCAACACCAGGTACCCGCCTCCGCCCGGACCGACCTCCTGCCCCTGGTCGTCGACGACCGCGGCTTCTACCCCGGGAAACGGCTTGGTGGCTGCGCCCGGCTTGATGGTCGTAACCCCGGGAAGCGGCGTGAGCATGATCATCCCGGTCTCCGTCTGCCACCAGGTGTCGACGACCGGCAGGCGGTCGGCGCCGATGTGCTCGCGGTACCAGATCCAGGCCTCCGGGTTAATGGGCTCGCCGACGGTTCCGAGCAGCCTGAGAGACGACAAATCGTGCTTAGCGGCGTGCTCTGGCCCCCACTTCATGTGAGCGCGGATGGCCGTGGGCGCCGTGTACAGGATCGTGACGCCGTAGCGCTCGACGATGTCCCACCAGCGGTTCTTGTCCGGGAAGTCGGGCGTGCCCTCGTAGAGAACGCTCGTCGTCCCGTTGCACAAAGGCCCGTAGACGATGTAGCTGTGCCCCGTCACCCAGCCGATGTCGGCGGCGCACCAATAGACATCGGTTTCGGGCTTCAGGTCGAAGACGTAGTGGTGCGTCGTCGCCGCGCCAACCAGATATCCCGCCGTCGTGTGGGCGATCCCCTTCGGCTTGGCGGTGGTCCCGCTCGTGTAGAGGAGGTACAGGAGGTCCTCCGAGTCCATCGGCTCGCAAGGACATGAGCCGGGGTCCGAGGACTGGCCGTCCACGAGCTCGGACCACGTGAGATCGCGCCCCGCCGTCATCGGAACCTCCCCGCGCGTCCGCTGGCCCACGACGACCCTCCTGATCCCCGGACACGACTCGAGCGCCTCGTCGGCACTTTCCTTGAGAGACACCGTCTGTCCGCGCCGCCAACCCTCGTCCTGGGTCAGGAGGATCTCGCAGCGCATGTCGTTCAGCCGGTCGGCGAGCGCCTCGGCCGAGAAGCCTCCGAAGACGACGGTGTGCGGCGCTCCGAGACGTGCGCATGCGAGCATCGCCACCGGCAGTCCCGGGCCCATCCCCATGTAGATGCCGACCGGCGTGCCCTTACCCACGCCGAGCGCCTTCAGGCCGTTCGCGGCCTTGACGACCTCCTCGAGCAGCTGGGCGTACGTGATCGCCGCTCGCTCGCCCACCGGCTCCGCTTCGAAGTAGAACGCGACCTTCTCCCCGAGCCCCGCCTCGACATGACGATCGAGGCAGTTGTAGGCGACGTTGAGCTTTCCGCCGAGATACCACTTCGCGTAGGGAAGCTCCCACTCCAGCAATTCCGTGAAAGGCTCGAACCAGGTGACCCGCTCGCGACCCTCGCGCTCCCAGAACTCCTCGAACGGAACGTCGTAGATGTCGGCCTTCGCGTTTGCCTGCTCGGCGAACTCGCCGGGAGGCGGATAGCGACGGTCTTCGGCCAGCAGCGTCTCGATGGCCTGATCCGTCATGCCGACAGGTCCAGCTGGCAGGGAGCGTTCACGGGCGCCGATCCTACCCCGCGTAGCTAGAGTCAGACGTCGTGGAAGCCGACCTCCGTACGCTCCGCGAGCGGCTCTCGGAGATCTCGGATCTCGGGCGGATGCTCATGCTCGCAGCCTGGGATCTGCGCGTGAACATGCCCGCACTGGGAGGACCGGCACGAGCAGAAGCGGTGGCGACACTCGGTCGCCTCGCCCACGAGAAGTTCGTCGAGGGCGAGGTCGGGTCGCTCCTCGAGAAGCTCGGCTCGTACGAGGAGTCGTTGGAGCACGACTCCGACGATGCGAGCCTGATTCGCGTGACACGTCGCGACTGGGAGAAGGCGCGGCGCGTTCCGACGGACCTCCGCACCGAGATGCTGCTGGCTGGCGCGCAAGGACACCAGATCTGGGTCGACGCTCGCACGAACAACGACTTCGCCGCCTTCCTCCCGACGCTCGAGCGGAACCTCGAGCTGAAGAAGCGCTATGCCGAGTGCTTCGACTGGGACGACTCCCCGTACACCACGCTCCTGGACGACTTCGAGCCGCTGATGAAGACGACCGAAGTCGCGCAGGTCTTCGACACGATCCGCCCTGTGCTCGCCGAGCTGGTGCGTGAGGCGCCGGAGGTCGACGCGTCGTTCCTCGACGTTCCGTACGCGCCCGAGCTGCAGCGCGCTTTCGGAGAGCGGGTGCTCGCGACGGTTGGCTTCGAGAACGGCTCGTGGCGGCTCGATCCGACCGTACATCCCTTCTGTACGTCCTTCTCGACCCGGGACGTGCGGCTCACGACGAGGTACCAGCCGACCGGGCTCGATTCGTTCTGGTCGACGATGCACGAAGCGGGGCACGGCCTCTACGCGCACGGCATCGGCCCCTCCCTCGAGCGGACGCCGCTCGCGAATGCACCGTCGCTCGGCTTGAACGAGTCACAGAGCCGCACGTGGGAGAACCTCGTCGCGCGCAGCCGACCGTTCTGGTCTCACTGGTACGAGCCTCTGCAGGAGACCTTCCCGGATCAGCTCGGCGGGACCGACCTCGACCTCTTCATGGCCGCGATCAACCGCGCCGATCCCGGGCTGATTCGCACGCAGGCCGACGAGACGACGTACAGCCTGCACATCATCCTCCGCTTCGACCTGGAGCGCCGGCTGATCGAGGAGACGCTCGCGCCGAGAGACGTTCCCGAGGCGTGGAACGCAGGCATGCGCGACCTGCTCGGCGTCGACGTCCCCGACGACGCGCGCGGCGTTCTTCAGGACGTCCACTGGTCGAGCGGCGGCATCGGCTACTTCCCGACCTACGCGCTCGGCAACGTGATCTCGCTGCAGATCTGGTCGGTCGTCCAGGAGGCGATCCCGGACATCGACGCGCAGATGGCGGCCGGCGAGCTCGAAGGGCTGTCGGCGTGGCTCACCGAGAATCTCTATTCGCTCGGGCGCAAGCTCACCCCGAAGGAGACCATCGAGCGGCTCACCGGGTCACCCACCATCGATCCTCAGCCGTACCTCGCGTACCTCCGCGACAAGCTTTCGGCGCTCTCTGCGGGTGCCTAGCTCGAGAACGGTCGGGCTCGTCGTCAACGGCGAGTCGCGATCGCTCGACGTCGAGCCCCGGGCTCTGCTCGTCCATGCGCTTCGCGACGGCCTTGGCCTTACGGGTGCGCACATCGGCTGCGACACCAGCCAGTGCGGTGCGTGCACCGTTCTCGTCGAAGGACGGGCGGTCAAGAGCTGCACGATGCTCGCGGTTCAGGCGGAGGGGCTCGAGGTGACGACGATCGAGGGCCTGGCCCACGGCGGCGGGCAGCATCCCATCCAGCGCGCGTTCATCGAGGAGCACGGCCTCCAGTGCGGCTTCTGCACCCCGGGAATGATCCTGACCGCGTCCGACCTTCTCTCCCGCGTGTCCGACCCCGACGACGCGACGATCCGCCGTGCGCTCAAGGGCAACTTCTGCCGCTGCACCGGGTATCAGTCGATCGTGGACTCGGTGCGCGCTGCCGCGGCGACGCTGCGTGAAGGGGGCACAGCATGATTCCGGCCGCGGTCGAGCACATCCGCCCCTCGACGCTTGCAGAGGCGCTCGACGCGCTCGCCGACCCGGACGCGAAGGCGCTCGCAGGGGGTCAGTCGCTCATCCCGGTCCTGAAGCTGCGGATCGTCCGACCGAGCGTTCTCGTGGACATCGGCCGCCTCGAGCTCGGTGGCGTACAACTGGATGCGAGCGAGCTTCGTCTCGGCGCCCTGACGACCTGGGGCGAGCTCGAGCACATGCCCGAGCTCGACCGGCCGCCCTTCGCCGCGATCGCCGAGTGCGCGGCCGAGATCGGCGATCTGCAAGTCCGTAACCGGGGAACGCTCGGAGGAAGCCTCGCCCACGCCGACCCCGCCTCCGACATGCCGGCCGTTGCGCTCGCGCTCGGCGCACGACTCACCCTGCGCGCTGCAGGATCCGAGCGAACGCTCTTGGCAGAGGAGTTCTTCCACGGCCCGTTCGCGACCGCGCTCGCCCCGGGAGAGCTGATAACCGAGGTCGTCTTCCCGCTCGTCGAGGGATCCGGCTCCGGATACGCGAAGGTCGAGCACCCGGCGTCCGGTTTTGCGCTGGCAGGAGCTGCTGCTCACGTAGCCGCGGACGGGACGCAGCGGGTCGCCGTGACCGGAGTCGGCGCGCACCCATTCCTGCTTGCCGCCGACGCCGAGCCGCTCGACGCGCTTGCCGAGGCAGAGATCTACGGCGACCGCTACGCGCCTGCCGATTACCGGCGCCACCTTGCGGGAGTCGTCGCTCTGCGCGCGCTCGGCCGCGCGCGGGAGCGCATGGGAGCGACACGATGAGCGAAAGCGTGATCGGCGTCTCGCGTCCGCGAGTCGACGCGCCCGACAAGGTGACGGGCGCGACGCGCTACGCAGCTGACGGCCGGGTCCATGGGCTGCTCCACGCACGTCTCGTGCTCTCGACCGAGGCCCATGCGCTGATCCGGCAGGTCGGCCGTGACGCTGCTCTCGCCATGCCGGGGGTCGTCGCCGTCCTCGTCGCCGAAGACCTCCCGATCGCCGGCGCCGGCACGGATCGGACGACCGAGCCGCTCGCACGCACCGAGGTCGTCTTCGCGGGACAACCGGTCGCGCTCGTCGTCGCCGAGAGTGAGGCAGCTGCGGAGGACGCCCTCGAGGCCGTCGTCGTCGAGTACGAGCCTCTCCCGGCAGTTGTCGACGTCGAGGACGCCATGCTGCCGGGACGAGCGCTCGCCCGCGTCACCCATGAGAGCGAGGACGGAGGCGACCTCGAGTCGATTCACGCCGGCGTGGACAAGGGTCGGAAGGACGGTGACGACGAGCAGCTCTCGGGGAACGTTCTCGACACCGTTCAGCGCAGCGCCGGTGACGCGCCGGCTGTTCTCGAGGTGAGCGACGTCGTCGTCTCGGGGACGTTCAGGACGCCCTGGGTCTACCAGGCGTACGTCGAGCCCCAGGTCGCCACGGCGTGGCTGGAGCCGAACGGAAGCCTCGTCGTCTCGACCAGCACCCAGGGCACTTTCGTGACGCAACGAGAGCTCGCCCGGGCATTCGGCCTTCCTCTGGAGCAGATCCGCGTGGTCGCCGAGCCTCTGGGCGGCGCCTTCGGCGGCAAGTTCGCCCTGGTGGAGCCGTTGGCGGCGGGTGCGACACTTGTGCTCGGCCGCCCGGTGCGTGTCGTCTTCACGAGAACCGACGACTTCCAGGCGACCAACCCGGCCTCCGCGCAGGTCTCCCATCTCAAGATCGGTGCGCGAGAGGACGGCACGCTGACCGCGATCACCGCGAGGATGATCGTCGACCGTGGCTCGAACGCAGGTTGGGGTGTCGAGGGCATCACCTCGCTCCTCGTCGCCGGGCCGTATCGCTGGGAGGCACACGACCTTCGCGGCTACGGCGTGCAGACGAACCGGTTCACGTTCGGTGCGTACCGCGGGCCCGGTGCTCCGACCGCGGCCTTTGCGCTCGAGACGCTCCTGGACGAGCTCGCTGCGGAGCTCGGCCTCGATCCGCTCGAGCTCCGGTTGCGAAACGCCGTCGTCGAGGACGATGTCGGCGTGAGCGGGAATCCGTTCCCGCGCATGGGCGCGGTCGAGGTGCTCGAGCGCATCCGCGAGCACCCGCTCTGGCAGGCTCGCGACTCGCTCCCGGCCGGAGAAGGCGTGGGATTCGCCATGGGCTATTGGCCGGGCGGCACCGAACCTGCCGCGGCCGTCTGCCGGGTGAACCAGGACGGGACGATGACCGTCGTCACCTCCGCGGTGGACATGAGCGGTGTGAACACGGGCTTCGCCGCGATCGCCGCGGAGACCTTCGGCCTTTCGCCCGACCAGGTGCGCGTCGTAGCCGCCGACACGGCCACCGGTCCGTACTCCGGCGCGAGTGGCGGCTCCAAGGTCACGTACACGGTCGGGACGGCCGTTCTGAGAGCGGCAGAAGCTGCGCGAGAGAAGCTGCTCGAGGCGGCGTCGGAGGAGCTCGAGATCGCTCCGGCGGACCTCGAGGTCGTGGACGGCGTGGTGCGGGCAGTGGGCTCGCACGAGCACTCGATCACGGTGGCGGAGATCTCCGGCAAGGCACTCCGCTTCGGTGGCCGCTACGAGCCGATCGAGGGGCACGGTGGCTCGGCGCAGACGCGCGGCGCGCCGTCGGTCGCAGCCCACCTCGCGCATGTCCGTGTCGACAAGGAGACCGGCGAGGTCACACTCCTCGCGCACGTCATTGCGCAGGACGTCGGTCGAGCACTGAACCCGGCATTGGTCGAAGGACAGATGCGCGGAGGCGTAACCCAGGGAATCGGCTGGGCGCTCTTCGAGGAACTGGTGCACGACGAGGGCGGACAGCTCCTCACGACCTCGTTCCTCGACTACGCGATTCCGCTCGCTGATCGCGTGCCCGACATCGACACGCTGATCGTCGAGGTGCCCGCGCCGGACGGTCCCTTCGGCGCGAAGGGCATCGGCGAGGCACCCGTGATCGCGGCAGCACCCGCCATCGCGAACGCGCTCGCCGCGGCCGCCGGCGTCAGGCTTCGTGAGCTGCCGATGACCGCGCCGCGGGTCTGGGCGGCTCTGGAGGAAGCGCAGGGGTGACCTTGCTCGAGCGGGCACGCGCAATCGTGGAGAGTTACGAGACGGAGCTTCACTCCGAGCTCCCTGCGGATGCGTACCTCTTCGACGCCCACACGCACCTCGGGGACGACATCGACGGGATGCGCGGTCGCTACGAGGAGCTCTCGACGCTGCTCGAGCGATTCGGGTTCAGCGGCGCATTCGTCTTCTGCCTGGACGAGCCGGATCGAGAACCTGGCTTCTGCGTCCCCAATGATCGCACTCTCGCCCACGCCGAGCGCTCGCGGGGCATGCTCATCCCGTTCGTCCGCCTCGACCTCACGGCCAACCCGGTCGACGAGGCGCGGCGTGCCCTGGATCTCGGAGCCCGCGGAATCAAGCTCCATCCACGGGCCCAGGCGTTCGCGCTCGACGACGCGCGTCTCGGCCCGGTGTTCGAGCTCGCCGTCGAGCGAGGCGTCCCGATCCTCATCCACGGAGGCCGGGGCCTCCCGCCGATCGCCGAAAACCTGGAGGCGCTCGTTCGCCGCAACGACGGTGTCCGACTGATCATCGCGCACGCGGGGATCGCCGACATGGGAGCGCTCGCCGGTCGCCTCGGCGGGATCGCCGGCGTCTACTTCGACACCTCTGTCTGGAGCGCGCTCGATCTCCTCGATCTTTTCCGGCAGGTACCGCCGGAGCAGATCGTGTACGCGTCCGACTACCCGTACGGGCGGCAACCGAACTCTCTGCTGGTGTCGATCCGCTCCGCGCGCCTCGCGGGCTTCGACGACGTCCAGCTGCGAGCGATGCTCGGTGGGGCCGCGCGTGGGATCGTCGAGGGTGAGCCACCGCCGACGCCGACGGAGCCCCTCGGTGGGGAGTCACTGATCCAGCCTCTGACCTTCGCTCGCATCCACCAGTACATCTCCATGGCGGTGCCGATGCTGTGGATGCGCCAACGCGACGCCATCGGCGCCCTCGGGCTCGCGGCGAACGCGTCGCGCGAGCGCGACGGCCATCCGGTGGAGTCCGAGCAGATCCAGGAGCTGCTGGCGACAGCCGGGGAGCTCTGGCGAGAGGCGCCCGAGCTGGCCGAAGACGACCGGGTCATCGTGATGCGAGCCGCGATCCAGCTCGTCAACCTCGCCGACCTGATCGCGATCACGACCAGGGCTTAGCGGCCAGTGCCTCGCCGTCGCGTCCGCCTTACCGCACCCGACGACCAGAGGATCGCGGCCGCGTTCGCAGAGCTGCGCGAGAGCCTGAAGATTCCGAGGGCCTTTCCGCCCGACGTTCTGGCCGACGCAGAGGCGTCGGTGCGTGACCCACGCCTCCCCGACGCGGATCACACCGATATCCCGTTCCTGACCATCGATCCTCCCGAGTCGAGAGATCTCGACCAGGCCATGCATCTCGAGCGGCGCGGAAAGGGCTTTCGCGTTCGCTACGCGATCGCGGACGTCGCCGCCTTCGTCACGCCCGGCGGCCCGATGGACAACGAGGCGCACGAGCGGGGTCAGACCTTGTACGCGCCGGACGACAAGGCTCGGCTCTATCCACCCGAGATCTCGGAGGGCGCCGGCAGCTTGCTCCCCGACGAGACTCGGCCCGCGCTCGTCTGGGACATGGAGGTGGACGAGACCGGTGAAGGAATCGAGGTCGCCGTGCAGCGCGCATTGGTGCGCAGTCGCGAGAAGCTCGACTACGCGAGCGTCCAGCGCTCGCTCGACGAAGGCACCGCGCAGGAGTCGCTCCAGCTCCTGCGCGAGGTCGGGACGTTGCGCCAGGAGCGCGAGGCCCGCCGCGGCGGCATCACCCTCCCGATCCCCGAGCAGGAGGTGGTCAGGGACTCGAACGGCTATGCGCTTCGCTTCCGGTCGCCGCTTCCGGTGGAAGGTTGGAATGCCCAGATCTCGCTCATGACCGGGATGGGCGCAGCGGAGCTCATGCTCGAGGCCGGAGTCGGCGTCCTCCGCACGCTGCCGAAGGCCGACCGTGGAGCCGTCGCCCGCCTGCATCGAACGGCGAAGGCGCTCGAGATCCCCTGGCCCGACGACATGACGTACGCGGACCTCGTCCGTCATCTCGACCCTCGCGTGGCGATGCACGCGGCCTTCGTGTCCGAGTCGACCGTGCTCCTTCGCGGCTCCGGATACCTCGCGTTCGACGGCGAGTCGCCGACGAAGGCCATGCATGCAGGCGTCGCCTCGACGTACGCGCATACAACGGCACCTCTGCGCCGTCTCGTCGACCGTTACGTGGGCGAGGTTTGCGTTGCCGTCTCGAACGGCGAGACCGTCCCGGAATGGGCGCGCTCGGCGCTGCCCGACCTCCCCGAGACGATGGACGCCTCGAACCGCCGTGCCCAACAGTACGAGTCGGGGATCGTCTCGACCGTCGAGGCGGCGGTGCTCGAGCCCAGCGTCGGTGCCACCTTCGAGGCGGTCGTCGTGGACGTCGACGAGCACGACGGCGGCGGTACGGTGCAGCTGAAGGCGCCGGCGGTTACGGCTCACTGCGCGGGCGACAACCTGCCGTTGGGCGAGCGCATCGAGGTCAGGCTCGAGGTCGCCGACGTGATGAAGCGACTCGTCCGTTTCAAGCTCGCGCGCTGAGAGGCTCGCTCGCGGCGAATACCCGGCGTGGCCCTTCGATTCCCTTCAGCTCGTGCTCGCCACGGTCTTCGAACTCGAGCCCCGAGCCCGCGACGAGGTCGCGCGTCGTCGAGCTCACGAGCACCTCGCCCGTGGCCGCGAGTGACACGATCCGCGCGCCGACGTGAATGGCCAGTCCGCGCGGCTTGTTGCCGACGGGACGCTCGATCTCGCCCGTGTGCACCGCCGCTTTGACGTCGAGCCCGAGCTCGACCAGCGCAGCACGGACTTCGAGCGCGCACCGAATCGCCCGTGCCGGGCCGTCGAAGAGGGCAAGGAATCCATCGCCGGCAGTGTCGATCTCCTCCCCGGAGAAGCGCGCAAGCTGTCGCCGGACGACATGGTTGTGCTGGTCGAGGAGTGCGGCCCACGGCGCATCGCCGAGCTCCTGAGCCCTCGCCGTCGATCCGACGAGGTCGGTGAAGAAGATCGTCGACAGCACGCGATCGGAGTGAGGAGCCGGCCGCACGCCGGTAAGGAACTCTTCGACTTCGTCGACGATCTGATCCGGATTGTCGAAGGGCACGTGATCTCCCCCGTCTAGCTCGACGAAGCGCGCGCCGGGAATTCGCGCGGCGATGTAGCGGCCCTCTTCGACCCGAACGTCGAGATCTCCCGCGCGATGGAGGACGAGCGCCGGGCACTGAACGGACGAGAGCAGTTCCCGTACGTCGGCCTGCCCGTTCATGAGAATCAGGTCGCGCGCGCCGGCCGGACTGAGAGCGGCGCGTCCTCGGCGTTGAAACCAGGTGACGAGCGCCGGCTCGGCGTTCGGGGCCATCGTCGAGAGATCGACGTTCTCGCCCCAGGTCTCCTCGAGCGCGTGTGCGACCCCGGCTCGGTTCTCGCTCGTCGGCGCCCAGGGGTAGTCGTCGTCGGGGTCGCTCCGCTTCGCGTACGTTCCGTAGAGGACGAGCGCCCGTAGGCGCTCGGGATGCGTCGTGGCGAAGAGCACGCCCATGGGGCCGCCTTCCGAGTACCCGAAGAGCGCTGCCCGATCGCTTCCGACCGCATCCATGACCGCTCTGACATCGTCCATCCGCTGCTCGAAGTCGGGCAACCCGACCCCGCGGTCCGAGAGGCCCGTGCCGCGCTTGTCGAAGCGGATCAGCCTCGCGAAGGATCCGAGCCGCTCGAGGAAGTGAGCGTGCGGCGGGTACTCCCAGTCGATCTCGAGATGCGAGAAGAAGCCCGGGACGAGTACGAGGTCGAAGGGGCCTTCACCGGTGACCTGGTAGGCGATGTTGACCTCGCCGCTCCGCGCGTACCGGATCGGGGCGATCATCGTGCGAGCTCCCGGAACCGGAAGCAGTCCACCGTGTGGTCGTTCACCAGCCCCACCGACTGCATGAACGCGTAGCAGACCGTCGGCCCGACGAAGCGGAAGCCGCGCCGTTTGAGGTCTCGGGAGAGAGTGCGCGAGTCCTCCGTCTCCGCAGGAAGCGCGCTCATGTCACGCCAACGACCGATGATCGGCTCGCCGTCGACGAAGCGCCAGAGGTAGGCATCGAAGCTCCCGAGCTCCTCCTGTACCTCGAGCACGCGGGCAGCGTTCGAGACGGTCGACTCGATCTTGAGCCGGTGTCGGACGATCCCCCGATCCACGACGAGTCGCTCGATCTCCTTCGGGCCGAAGCGGGCGACGGCCTCGGGATCGAAATCCGCGAATGCCTCCCGATACCCCTCGCGCTTGTTCAGAATCGTGTTCCAGGACAGGCCCGCCTGGGCGCCTTCCAGCGTGAGCAGCTCGAAGAGATGGCGGTCGTCGTGGGAGGGAACGCCCCACTCCTCGTCGTGATGGGCGAGCATGAGCTCTGATCCACCCGACGCCCACTCGCATCTCGTCACAGTCACGACGGATAGGATCGCACGCGATGCGCCTGGCACTCCTTGCGATAGCGCTGCTCACGCTGGGAGCCGGATGCGGCGGCGACGACGAGTCCGAGAGTGTGGAAGCGCCCGCGCCCCGCGAGCCCGAAACGCTGGCCGCGCCGAAGGATCCTCTGGACGCCGGAACGACCTACAGCCTCGTCTTCGACACGAGCCACGGTTCGTTCACGATCGAGCTCGACACCGAGCTCGCACCCAACACGAGCGCCTCGCTCGTCGCACTCGCGCGGGAGGGGTTCTACGACGACACGATCTTCCACCGCATCGTCCCCGACTTCGTGATCCAGGGCGGAGATCCGACACAGACGGGGATGGGCGGTCCCGGCTACAAGACTGTCGACGTACCACCGGCCGGCTCCAAGTACGTGAAAGGAGTCGTGGCGATGGCGAAGACCGAGGTGGAGCCTCCCGGCACGTCGGGGTCACAGTTCTTCGTCGTCACCGGCGCGGATGTCGGCTTGCCATCCGACTACGCGATCGTCGGCGAGGTGACCGAGGGAATCGACACCGTCGAGCGCATCGGGACGCTCGGCATCCCCGGGGACCCGGCCGGAGCCCCGTCGGAACCGGTCGTCATCACCACCGTCACCGTCACCGAGACCTAGATGACGCTCGCCGCGGTCGTCCTCGCCGCGGGCGAGGCGACGCGCTTCGGCTCCCCGAAGCAGCGGCTCCTGCTACCGCGCGTCCTCGAGCGCGTGTCCGAAGCGCCGATCGACGAGATCGTCGTCGTCCAGGGCGCCTACGAACTCGAGCTGCCAAGTTCCACCTTGTTACAAGGCTCTCCCGCCCGCATCGTCGAGTGTGACGAGTGGAAGAGGGGGCCGGGTGCGTCGCTTCGTTGTGGGCTCGACGCGCTGACGGACGACGTCGAAGCTGCTGTCGTCGTCCTCGCGGACGGCCCCGAGCTGTCTCCGGCGGCCATCGAGCGAGTGCTCGACGTGTGGCGAGAGCATGGTGGGATCGTCGCTGCGTCCTATGCGGGTAACCGCGGGCATCCGCTCGCGGTCAGTCGCGCTGACTGGCGCGCGATCCCCGACGAAGGGCTCCGAGGGCTCACAGTCCGGCTCGTCTCCTGCGACGACCTCGGATCGCCGGGCGACATCGACCGGCCGGAGGACCTGAGCTAGGCGGTCGCGTCGAGCCCGCGAAGCTCCTCGAGCTTCGCCATGAGCCCGGGAGGCATCCGCTCGGCCGCACTCAGCTTCACGTATCGGCGCAGGGTCTCCTCGAAGCGGTAACGGCGCCTGCAGTAGTCGCAGTCCCCGAGATGCGTCTCCGCCTCCGCCCATTCCTCGTTCGAGAGGGTCCGGTCGAGAAAGTCCTGGAGAATCTCCTCGCAGCGATCGCAGGGCTCGAGCGTCATGTGAGCGCCTCCTCGGCGAGCTTCTGTTTCAGCGCCCGCCTTCCACGGTGCAGACGGGACATGACTGTACCAATCGGCACATCGAGGATCTGGGCGGCGTCTGCGTACGTGAAGTCGCCGATGTCGACGAGCACCACCACCTCGCGGAACTGGGGCGATATCTCAGAGAGCGCAGTCACGACGGAATCCTGGGACAACCGCTCGACCACCTGCTCCTGCTCGAGCGCCTCCTCGCCGGCGGTCGACGCGAGCTTGTTGGCGAGGAAGTAGTCGGTTTCCTCGAGCGGTTGCGTCTGCGGAGTGCGCTGGACGCGCCTTCCGCGGTCGACGTTCAGGTTGGTGAGGATGCGGAGCAACCAGGCGCGCATGTTCGTCCCGGGGGTGAAGGAGCGCCAGCTCCGAAATGCTCTCGCGTATGTCTCTTGCACCAAATCCTCTGCCTCCTCGCGCGAGCCGACCAGGCGCCTCGCTACGCGGTAGACCTGGTCTGCGAGCTCCAGAGCCTCCTCCTCGAAGCGGGCGCGGTCGCGCGCTTCGGTCGCGATCCGCTGCGCTTCGGTCGCAGACTCCGGCTCGCTCACCGGGCTACCGTACCGTTCTGGCTACGGGAAGCTCCAACGAGCCGCAGAGCCTGGCTATTCCCCGAACGGCGCGGCTTCGCGAAATCCGGCTTTTGCGAGCGCGGCCAGAATCTCGTCCTTCGACGTGCGCTCTTCGTCCCAGGACAGCGTCACGTCGCCGACGAGGTTGGCCCTCGCGGACTCGAGACCTTCGAAACCCTCGAGTGCCACCGCGAGCCTGCCGACACAGCGCTCACAGCGGATCCCGCTGACGTGGAGCGTCTCCGTGACCGTCGGCATCGCGGCGATCGTACCGGGCCTACCTCGTCGCCTTGCCCTTCACGCCGTGTACCGGACGCCCGGCTGCCTCCCAGGCGTAGTACGACGCGCTCGGGCCGAACGCGATCTCGTAGGGGACGATCCTCGGGTTCCGCTTGACCTCGAGCGCGCGCTGCGCGTGCCAGAGGAGATTCGGATCGTCGCGCTCTTCCCAGACGAGCACGAGGTGCGCTGCCGTCATGAAGTCGGCGACGAAGGAGCATTCGGGAGCAGGACACGGGAAGGGATCCGTGCGGACACAGAACCAGCCACTGTGATCGCCACCGTCGTCGTCGTCCCACAGCTTCTCGTCGGCGCCGAGGCCCGTCGAGGAGAGGACAGCGACACCGCGCCGAGGCTCCTGTTCCACAGTGGCCACAATAGCCAGGTGGCCGAAACACCCACCCGCGACGTCGCGATCGTGCTCTCAGGGGGCGGGATCAACGGCGTTCTGCTCGAGCTGGGCTTCCTCGGTCGCCTGCGCGAGAGCCCGCTCTGGCCGCGAATCGGATGGATCTACGGGACATCTGCGGGCGCACTGTCGGGCGCGATGGCCGCCCTTGACCGGCTCGACGACCTGGAGGCATTCGTGCTCGACTTGCAGCCCGACGAGGTCTTCCGGCCGCGTCGAGTCTGGCAGTTCCCAGGCGGCCTGCACGACTACACCCTTCCGGCCACGATCGCGGAGCGACTCGGCGGCGGTGAGGATCTCGGGTCGGCACTCGTCACCTGCGAAATCGAGCTCGTCGTCTTCGCCACGGACGTGAGCATTCCGCTGGACGAGGATTCGGGTCAGTTCGAGCTCGTCTACCCCGCGCATTCGACCCCTCCGGAAACGCTCGGTGAGGCGCTTCTGGCTTCGGCCGCGGTCAGCGGACTGGTGCTGCCGGTGTCGATCGACGGAGTCATCGCCACCGACGGAGGCTGGGTTCGCAACTTCCCGCTCGAGCACGCCTACCGGAATCCGGAGGTGGAGGCGATCGCCGCCTTCCGCTACGTCGCCAGCTACCGGCCGACCGACGTCGCCTTCCTGGAGAGGATGCGCGGGCGTCTCGATCGCTTCCGGGCGGTCCCGCCCGTACGTGCCCTGCTCGCAGAGATCCGGCTCGCGGAGGAACGTGCTGCGCGCGGTGAGCCGGCCCACTATGCGGAGATGATCGTGCGTCTGATGCGGGTCGCAATCGCCCGTAACACCGTGCTCGAGGAGCGGCTGGCAACGGAGCGGGACACGTCGGTTTCGGCACTGCACAGGCTACGGGAGGACGTGATCTCGGCGGCGGTCGACGCGGCCCCGAAGCGCAGGCGGGGATCACTCCGGTCCGAGCTCGAGGCGATCTTTGCAACCGCCCAGTTTCCGTTCCGGCACGACCGCCAGGTTCCGAGCCTGATCGTGCGGGCGACGCCCGGAGACGACGCACTCGATCCGACGTTTCGCGGAGACGAACCGTGGCCGGAAGAACGCAAGCGCGCGCTGATCGCGCGCGGATACCAGCTCACCGACGACGCGCTGGCCGCAGACCCCGACTTTCCCGTCTAACGGCCCCGGAGTGGTTGCGATGCGACCGCGAAGCGGACGCCTTCAGGGGTTTCTGTTCCAAGGAGAAGGGCACGGGCGAGAAAGGGCCCGGCCCCGTCTCCGGGGCCGGCCCGGTGGCGACTAGCCCTGGGGGGAGGGAGGCTGTCGCCCGAGCGTGACGGTCACGCTCGTCTTCTTGCCGCCACGGTAGATCCGGAGCTTGATCTTGTCGCTGGGCTTGTGCGCGGCGATCGCATCGCGCAGCTCTTCGATCGAGGAGATCGGCTCACCGTCGAGGGCGACGATGATGTCTCCTCCGAGGTCGTACGTCTCGCCCGCGACGACGACTCGGGTCTCGCCGGCCTCGAGGCCCGCCTTGGCGGCGCCGCTGGCAGCCCGAACTTCCTCGACGAGCACTCCCGCCTCGACGGGAAGGTTGTAGGTCTCCGCGAGATCGGGCGTGAGCGCCTGCCCGGCGATGCCGAGGTACGCGTGCTCGACCCGGCCGGTCTGCAAGATCTGCGCGACGACATCCTCGACCGTGTTCGAGGGAACGGCGAAGCCGATGCCGACGTTGCCACCCGTGCTGATACCACCCGTCTCGATCTGGGTGTTGACGCCGATCACCTCTCCGCGGCTACTGAGCAGCGGTCCACCCGAATTGCCCCGGTTGATGGGAGCATCGGTCTGGATGACGTGGTCGATCGTGAAGTCGTTGGGCGCCGTGATCAGCCGCTGGAGCGCGCTGACGATGCCCGCAGTCGCGGTGCGGTCGAGACCGAACGGATTGCCGATGGCCACGACCGGGTCACCGACTCGCACCCGGTCGGAGTCGCCTAGCGGAAGCGGGGTGAGCGCGCTGGCGCTCGAGTCGACCCGCAGCACCGCGAGATCCGTCGAGGGATCGGTGCCGACCAGCTCGGCTTGCACGGTGTCACGGTTCGAGAAGCTCACGCGGATCTCCTCGGCGTCCTCGACCACGTGGAAGTTGGTGACGATGTGCCCTGCCTTGTCGACGACGAACCCGGAGCCGAGAGCAGAGGGAGGGATGTCGCCGGAGAAGGCATCGGTGTTTCCGCTCGTGGACGCGATCTGGACGACGCCGGGCGCCGCACGCTCGTAGATCTCGTTCACGCTCATCGCATCCGCGGACGGCGCGGCGAGCGTGCTCGGAGGCGGAGCCGTCTCCGTCACGACGGTCGTCGTCGAGGCGTCGAGCCCGCCGAGCAAAGCGACCGCGCCCACCGCGACCGCGCCCCCGAGGGCGGCGGTCGCGACGAGAGCTGCAAAGGGTCGCAGGGAGGAGAGGGACACGCCCCTCCGTTATAGACGCACGGCGGTGAACCGGACGTTAGAGCCGGTTAAGCCGTGGTTGTGCGAGCCCGCGTCAACCGACGAAGACGCCGGTGACGTACATGACCGCGATTCCGGCAAGGAAGCCGCCGATCGCGTAGCCGGAGCGAAGGCCGCCCGGCGCCTGGCGCGCGACGTAGCGCCCGACTTCGACCACGACCTGGAAGGCTGCCCCCGCGGCGATCGCAAAGAACAAGACGGCCAGGACGTCGCTCGAGGTATAGCCGCCGATCCACGCGCCCATGATCGCCGGCGCTCCGGCAATGAGCGCGAGCGCCGCGAGCGCGAGCACGGTCACGCGGGTCTTGGCGACCGGAGCGGCGATGCCGAGCCCTTCCGTGATGTTGTGGATCATGAAGCCGACGATAAGGAACGTCCCCAGCTGGAGCTCACCGAGCGCGAACGAGGCCCCGATGGCAAGCCCTTCCCCGAGGTTGTGGATGCCGATACCGATCGCCACGAGCAGCGCGAGGGCGAAACCCGTGGCCGTCCCTCCCTTGCTCAGGCGGCCGGAGAGCGCGGTCATGCCGAGGAAGCTGAGCGCGACCCCGAGCAGGACGAGGCCGCTGCCTCCGAGCGCGGACGGCAGCGCTGCCTGGAGAGCGAACGCCTCGCTGAGCGCCTCGATTCCGAGGAACACGAGCAGGCCGGCGGTCAGCGCCATGAAAGCGGCGAGCCAGGCCGGGCTCGCCTGCCGCAGCGCCGGGAGCCAGAGCAGCCCGAGGGCTACGGGAAGCACACCTACCAGGAGGCCGATGAGCGCGTAGCCGAGGAATCCCTCGAGCGCCGGCTCCGGCGTCTCGATCGCCGCCGGAATCTCCTTCACGGTCTGAATTCCGGTGGAGCTGGTCACGCCAACGGTGATCGGGTCTTCCTCGACCCAGTCGAAGGGGACGACGATCGTGCTCGAGCGCAGTCGCCCGAGCTCGGTGGGCCCGTCGACCGTGAACGGGACGATGGCATCGTCGATGTTCACGTTCGCAATCGTCAGATCGTCGGACTGTGGGTTTCGCACGGTGATGCGGATCTCGCCGGGCGAGAACTCCACGCGGCGGATGTCGAACTCGTCGGCGGGTGGCGGGTTCGTTCCGACGAGCTCGACGAGCGAGGAGCCGCTCGTGACGACGAGGCCGACCGCGATCGCCAGCAGGAGCACGGGTACGACCGCCCACAGCCGCCAGCCCATGCGCCCGCGTGCCGTCGCCGAGCTGGCTTCCACTATTCGATGACCTCGAAGAAGCCCATCCAGCCGAGCTCCGTGAACTCCGACTGGTGTGCGTGGAACATGAAGCGGCCCGTGTTCGCGAACTGGATCTCGAGCACGCCGCGCTGGCCCTGGGACTGCATGATTGTGTCCGTGTACTCCCAGTAGTCGCCCGTCCCCGTCGGCTGGTAGCGGAAGAAGTCGGCGTGCAGGTGGAACGAGTTGATCAGGTCGAACTCGGTCAGGTTCGCGAGGTAGATGCGCACGAGCTCGGAGCGCTTTACCTTGATCGGGTAGCGCGCGTAGTAGAACGAGCGCCCGTTGACGGTGTAGAAGTTGTTCTCGCCGTCCGCGTCGGTGTCGAAGCCGTTCATCACCAGGACGAGCTCCTGCGCCGGCGGCCGCGGCTCCGTGGGGTCGATGATGAAGGCGCCGTAGAGACCCTTGTGGATGTGCTTCTTGAGCGGCGTCGCGTGGCAGTGATAGAGGTGGAGCCCCGCAGGACGCGCCTCGAACTCGTACACGAACTGGCCGCCGCTCTCGACGACCTCGAAGACCCCGTCCATGTTGGTCGGGTGGATTCCGTGGAAGTGGATCGTGTGCGGATGGGAGCCACGATTCAGGAAGCGGACGCGGAGCGTGTCGCCTTCGGTCGCCCGGATCACCGGGCCTGGCGCGGTTCCGTTGTACGTCCAGGCGGGGAAGAAGATGCCCGGAGCGATCTCGAGCTCCTTGTCCTCCGCGACGAGCGTGTACTCCCGGACACGGCCCGGCTGCGCCGGCCGCGGGCGCGGCGGGTAGAGCAGCGCGTCGAGATCGTTCGGACCGCCGACTGCGGGTACTTCGGGCCCGATCATCGCGGCGTGGCCCGTCGCTCCGACGCGGCCGCCCGCAAGCTGCGCGGCCTCGCCACCATGAATGTGGCTCGAGTGGCTGTGGCCGCCGGCTTCGGCTTCGCCGCCGAAGGCGAGCTTCCCGACGAACGGCACCGCCGCGAGCGGGGCCGCGGCGGCGAGCAGCTTGCGACGGGTCAAGGGCTTTTTAGTCATAACTAAATCCGATTCGGAGTGTAACCTAAGTCCGAGCCGATGGGAATCCAGGCCCCCGATCTGACCGTCGCCGTGCAGGACTACCTGAAGGGCATCTACGCCCTCGAGTCCGCAGGTGAGCGGGTGACCACGTCCGCGCTCGCCGGGCGCATGGGCGTCAGTGCCCCCTCGGCGACCGCCATGGCGAAACGGCTCGCCGAGCTCGGGTTGGTCGAGCGCGCGCCGTATCGGGGGGTCGAGCTCACGGACGACGGTCGACGTGGCGCGCTCGAAGTGCTTCGCCATCACCGCTTGCTCGAGCGCTATCTCGTCGACCGGCTCGGGCTCTCCCTCGACCAGGTGCACGCCGAGGCGGAGCTGCTCGAGCACGCGCTCTCCGAGGAGCTGGAGGCGAAGATCGACGCCGAGCTCGGCTTCCCCACCCACGACCCGCACGGCGATCCGATCCCCGATCGCGAGCTGCGAGTCTCGACGGGACGGGATCGCACGCTCGTCGATCTCGAGCCGGGTGAGCGCGCGGCGGTGTCGCGCGTCCCTGACGGCGATCCCGAGCTTCTGCGCTACCTCACCGAGCTAGGGCTCGTACCGGGGTCGGCCGTCGAGCTCGTCTCGCAGGCGCCGTTTGCGGGACCGGTCACCGTGCGCACGGAGCATGGCGAGCACGCGATCTCCCGCGAGCTCGCAGACCGTATCGCCGCTGTGTCAGCTACGTCGTGAGGTCGAGCGCGACAGCTCTGACATTCTGAGCGCGGTCGGTGCCGATCTTCTCGTCGAGCTTCTGGTTCAGCTCGCCGGAGGCGAGCAGCTCCTCGGTGATGTCCGCGCCGCCGATCAGCTCGCCCTTCACGAAGACCTGCGGGATCGTCGGCCAGCCGGAGAGCGTGGAGAGCTCCTGGCGGATGCGAGGATCGGGGAGGACGTCCACGGTCGTCACCGGTGCGCCGGCCGCGTGCAGCGCTCGGAGCGCACGCTGCGAGTTGCCGCACATGATCATCTCCGGCGTGCCCTTCATGAACACGGCAACCGGCTCGTTCTCGATCACTTCGGCGATCTGCTCGTTCAGGGTCTTCATACGGTTCCTTTCGTCTTGATGCGCAGTTCGTGAATCGAGCCGTCGCCGAGCGGGGCGGCGAGGGCCTCGTTCACGCGCCGGTGCTGGTCGAGGAGCGGGAGCCCGTCGAACGAGGGGCTCGTCAGGATCACCTGGAAGTGATCGCCCGTGCCGGTGCGATCCTCGACCGAAAGCTGAACGGCCTCCGGAAACGCTTGCTGCAGCAGGACGCGAATCGTCTCGGCCTCCATCGCCGGCCATGCTAGCCCCTGTACGCTCGCTGCCGATGCGCGTGCTCCGTTCGCTCGGTCTCGTCACCGTCGGCCTCTACGCAGGATTCATCGCAGCAGCGGCGCTCATGAAGCGCGTGCTTTCTTCGAGCGGCGATCCCCAGAGTGACGAGGTCGCGCTCGTCGCGATCTTCGACGGCGCAAAGCTCCGGAGCCGCTCGCAGGCCTTCCGCGGAGGCTCGATGCTCGCGTGGTTCGGCGGGATCGCGGTCGACTTGCGCGAAGCCGAGCTCGCACCCGGCGCCCACCTCAGGCTTCACTCCCTCTTCGGCGGCGTCGCGATCCGCGTGCCCACCGGTTGGCACGTCGAGTCGAAGGCGCAGGCCCTTGGTGGCGGCGTCGCTGTAAACGTGCCCGCGCCCGACGACCCGGAGGCTCCGAGGCTCACGATCGACGGGTTCGTATTGTTCGGCGGGATTGCGATCGGCGCGCGGGTCGCCGACGCCGCCTTCGACGAGTAGTCGAGTGCGACGCCCTGCGCGCTTCCTCGCATCCCTGCCGGAGCGGCTCGTCCGAACCGTCGCCGCACTCGTCGGGGGAACGGTGCACGAGACCGCCGAGCTCGTCCTTCCACGCCTCGTCCGGCGCTCGCGGCTGTACGAGGCAACCGCGAAGAACCTCCTCCGGATCACGGTCGAGCTCGTGGGCGGCGTCGAGCGGCCGCCCGAGGCGATTGCCGACGAGTTCGAGTCGTCGCCGAAGAAGCTCGCCGTCCGCAAGGGCGCCGGCAACGTCGTCGAGCTGGGGTCGATCCTCGCATTTGGCTTCTCGCCGCTCTGGCTGCTGGCGGGCGCAGCGGACGTGACACGCGGAACTCGCGTCTATCTCGACGAGCTCGTGGACGAGCTGAAGGAGGCGGGCGTCCTGGCACGCGAGATCGAGCTCGCGTCCGTCGACGAGCTCTTGGCTGCGCTCGAGGGAGCGAGCGGGACAACCGCGCGGCTGGTCGACATCCCGCCCCTCGAGGTGGAGGGTCTGAAGCGGTCGCTCGCCGACCTGCGAAAGGATGCGGCGGGACTGCCGCGTCCGGCCGAGCTCGCCGCGGTGTACTCCGCGCTCGTCCACGAAGCAGACCGCGAGCAGATGAGCGTTCTCGAGATCTCGGTAGGCGTGGGGCTCGCATTCTTCAACGCCGCCCGTCACGTTGGCCGGCAGCACGTGCTCGACCCCTACAAGGAAGACCTCCAGCCGGTGCACGACGAGGGCTTCGGGGCGTACGCCCGTCGTGTGGGCCGCAAGTACGGCGAGGCGGTCGCAAGACACTTCGATCCGGGCCGCTCGAGCCTCACGGAGCGCGGGCTCGGGCGTCTGGGTGGATCGCAGCTGATTGAATCGGGAGGGATGTCGCATCCCGACAGCTTCGGAGCCCGTGCCCGGATCACCGTGGGCGGCCGCGAGCTCGAGATCTTCCGGATCGAGTCTCTCCAGAACCGCTTCGATGTGCAGCGGCTGCCGTACACGCTGCGGATCCTGCTCGAGAACGTCCTCCGCCACGAAGACGGGGTGAACGTCACCGGCGAGGACGTCGAAGCCGTCGCGGGCTGGGTCGCATCGTCGGAGCCGTCGCAGGAGATCTCCTTCACACCCGGACGTGTGCTGCTCCAGGACTTCACGGGCGTGCCCGCCGTGGTCGATCTCGCCGCGATGCGGAACGCAATGGCCGATCTCGGCGGCTCCGCCGAGAGGATCAATCCCCTACTCCCGGTCGAGCTCGTGATCGACCACTCGGTGCAGGTGGACGAGTACGCGACGCGGCTTGCGATAACGCGAAACGCCGAGCTCGAGTTCGAGCGGAACCGCGAGCGCTACGCCTTCCTGCGCTGGGGTCAAGGAGCATTCGCCGACTTCAAGGTCGTTCCACCCAGCACGGGCATCGTCCACCAGGTCAACCTCGAGTTCCTCGCCCGCGTCGTGGACGATCGGGGCGGAGTGGCCTTCCCCGACACGCTGGTCGGGACCGACTCGCACACGACCATGATCAACGGGCTCGGCGTGCTCGGCTGGGGCGTCGGCGGGATCGAGGCCGAGGCGGCGATGCTCGGCGAGGCGATCTCCATGCTCGTGCCGCAGGTCGTCGGCTTCAAGCTCATGGGCTCGCTGCCCGAGGGCGCGACCGCGACCGACCTCGTTCTCACGGTGACGCAGATCCTGCGCCAGACGGGGGTCGTCGGGAAGTTCGTCGAGTACTACGGTCACGGCCTGGAGACACTCCCGCTCGCCGATCGCGCCACGATCGGGAACATGTCCCCGGAGTACGGTGCGACGTGCGGGTTCTTCCCGGTAGACGCGGAGACGATCCGCTATCTACGCCTGACCGGGCGCTCGGACGAACGTATCGCCCTCGTCGAGGCGTACTGCAAGGAGAACGGCCTCTGGCACGACCCGGACGAGCCTCCGACGTACTCACAGGTGGTCGAGCTCGACCTCTCCACGGTCGAGCCCTCGCTGGCCGGGCCCCGGCGACCACAGGATCGCGTGCCGCTGCGCGAGGCGAAGAACGCGTTTCTCCACGAGCTCCCGACGTTCGGCATCGACTACGGCACGGCCCACGACGAGGCGATCGCCGAGTCGTTCCCGGCAAGCGATCCGCCCGCGCACATGGAGCCTGGCGCCGAGACGTTCGACGGCGGTGCGGTCGTCCAGGTGGCTCCGACCGCCGTGGCCGAGATGCCGGGCGGGGCCAAGGTCACGCTCGACGGCGAGACCTTCGAGCTGGAGCACGGCTCGGTGGTCATCGCCGCGATCACCTCCTGCACGAACACGTCCAACCCGGCTGTGATGGTCGGGGCCGGCCTCCTCGCCAAGAATGCCGTCGAGCGCGGCCTCTCCCGCAAGCCATGGGTGAAGTCGAGCCTCGCGCCGGGCTCGAAGGTCGTCACGGAGTACTACGACAAGGCCGGGTTGACGCCGTATCTGGAAGAGCTCGGCTTCCACACCGTCGGCTACGGCTGCACGACGTGCATCGGGAATTCGGGGCCGCTGCCGGAGCCGATCTCGCAGGGGATCGTCGAGGGCGACCTCGTCGTCTGCGCCGTCCTCTCCGGGAACCGCAACTTCGAGGCGCGGATCCACTCCGAGGTGAAGGCGAACTACCTCGCCTCACCCCCGCTCGTGGTCGCCTATGCCCTGGCCGGACGCATGGACATCGATCTCACCACCGAGCCCATCGGTGTGGGCTCGGACGGCGAGGACGTGTTCCTGTCCGACCTCTGGCCAACTCCTGAGGACGTGCGCGCGACGGTCGCCGGGGCAATCGGCGAGGAGATGTTCCGCGCAATCTATGCCGACGTCTTCACCGGCGACGACACCTGGCGCGAGCTGCCCGTTCCCGAAGGCGAGCTCTTCGCGTGGGATCCCGATTCGACCTACGTGCGCCTGCCGACGTACTTCGACGGGATGCCGCCCGAGCCCGGTGCGGTCGAAGACATCGTCGGCGCGCGCTGCCTCGTCTCCGTCGGCGATTCGGTCACGACCGACCACATCTCGCCCGCCGGATCGATCAAGCCCGACTCCCCGGCCGGGCGCTACCTCATCGAGCATGGCGTCGAGCGAAGGCAGTTCAACTCGTACGGGTCACGGCGAGGCAATCACGAGGTCATGGTGCGCGGCACGTTCGCGAACGTCCGGCTCCGAAATCTCCTCGTTCCCGGGTCGGAGGGAACCTGGACCGTTCACCTGCCCTCGGGCGAGGAAGGCACGATCTACGACATCGCCGAGCGCTACGGGGCAGAGGGCGTCCCCTTGATCGTGTTCGCGGGCAAGGAGTATGGATCCGGCTCGTCCCGCGACTGGGCGGCCAAGGGGCCGAAGCTGCTCGGAGTACGCGCGGTCATCGCCGAGACCTACGAGCGCATCCATCGCTCGAACCTGCTGATGATGGGGATTCTCCCGCTCCAGTTCCTGCCCGGGGAGACCCTCGCCTCCCTCGGGCTGACCGGGCGCGAGGAGCTCTCGATCGAGGGCATCGCGAACGGCGAGGCCCGTGAGGTGACGGTGCGGGCGGACGACACGGAGTTCCGTGCGCTGGTACGACTGGAAACCCCACGCGAACGCGAGTACCTCCGCCACGGCGGGATCCTCCCGTACGTGCTGCGGCGCCTGCTCAGCGGTTGAGCTCGGGCGGAAGCTCCCGGTCATGCACGACGACGAGCGTGGTCGTCGGCCGGGTGAGCGCCACGTAGAGCTCGCGCAAGCCCTGCCCTCCGACCGACTCCTCGACGATCAGAGCGGGCTCGACCACGATCACGTGGTCGAACTCCATGCCCTTCGCCTCGCGCGGCGTCAGCACGGAAATGCGGGTGTCGTCGAAGAGCGCGGGAGCCTCGCTCGGATCACCGCGCAGCGATGCAGGTGCGATCACGGCGAGGAGACCCTCGGCTTCGGCGAGCTGCGTGGCCTCGTCGTACGCGGTCGCGAGCGGTGACTGCGAGGCGACGATGCGTGGCGCCTCGGCGCCCGTGCGATACGCGAGTGGCGGATCCATGTCCGGAGCGATGTGCTCGAGGAGGGGTAGTGCGAGGGCCATGATCTCGCGCGGCACGCGGTAGGCATGGAGAAGCTCCCGGACTTCCGCGCGCTCGCCACCCGGAAGCTGGGCGAGAAGCTCGTTCCAGCTGCCGTAGGCCACGGGCCCGGTGGCCTGGGCGACGTCTCCGAGGAGGGTGAACGCGCCCGCAGCACGGCGCGCGATCATCCGTAGCTGCATGGGCGTCAGGTCCTGCGCCTCGTCCACGATCACGTGGCCGTAGCGCGGAACCTCGAGGAGCAGCGCCCTGGCTTCGTCGAGAAGCGGGACATCCGCGTCGCTCCAGCCGCTCCTCGTTCGCCGAAGAACGCGTTGCTCGTCGTCGTCGAGGACGCCGTCGGCAGCCTCTGCAAGCCGCTCGCGCGAGGCCAGCAGCTGGCGTACGACCTGCTCCGGCCGAGGAGCGGGCCACACGTCGTCGAGGAACTTCGTGAGCAGGCCACCTCGTCGCAGGCTGCGCTCGACCTCGTCGAACGACCGGATCGCGAGACCGCCCAGCCGTTCGCCGTAGTCCATGTAGAAGCGGCGCAGGACGGTCATGCGGAAGCGCTCGCGCGCTGATGCCGAGACACCGAGGTCCGCGCGTGTCTCGGCGATGAGCTCCGACACCTCGCCTGCCTCGACGCCGACGAAGTAGCCCTCGAACCGCACCACGAGCTCCCGCGGCCGACCCTGCGAGCGGAGCTCCACGGCCCGGTGCACTACCTCGGCCAGGCGAGGGTCCGCCTTCAGCTGCTGCACCTCGGGGTCATCCGACGCCGTCACCTCGGCGCCTTCTACGAGCTCGCTGACTGCTCGCTGGTCGACGCTTTCCTCCCCGAGTGCGGGGAGCACATGGGAGACGTAGTCCATGAAGACCGGGCTCGGTCCGACGAGCAGCACCCGTCGGAGCGCCGAGCGATGTGCGTAGAGCAGATACGAAGCCCGATGGAGGCCGACGGCGGTCTTGCCGGTGCCCGGCCCGCCCTGGATGACGAGTGGAGGCTCGGGCTCGCGCGCGATCAGGCCGTACTGATCGGCCTGAATCGTCGCGACGATGTCGCGCATGCGGTCATCGCGCGCGCGGTCGAGCTCTTCCAGCAGGAAGTCGTCGACGGTCGCCGCAGCGTCGGCGAGCGAGCCGTCGAGCGCCTCGTCGCTGATGTCGGTGAGTGTCCGACCTTCCATCCGGAAGCGACGGCGCTGTGTGACTCCGTGCGGCGCCGCGGGAGTGGCGGTGTAGAAGGGGCGTGCCGCGGGCGCCTGCCAGTTGACGACGACCACGCCGTGGTCGTCATCGACCCACCGCCGCCCGACGTAGAGAGGATCCTCGGCCTCGTCGAGGTCGAGGCGGCCGAAGCACAGGGCTCGGTCGGCGTCGTCGTAGCTTCGGAGCCGCCGGATCGCCCAGGCCTCGATCGCCTCGGCCGCGACGTCGGTGGCCGCGGCGCCTGCGGAGCGCTCGAGCACCTCGCGCATCCGATCGAGGCACTCGTAGGCGTGATCGAGGTAGGCCTGCTCGGCAGGAAGATCAGGGTGCGCCATCGGGCGGCTTCCAGCCGATGAAGATCGCCCAGCCCAGATACTCCCGCCCGTGGCGCAGATATGTGCGCTTGTGTCGCTCGGACCGCGTCTGGATCTCTGTGGCGTCGGGATCGTCCGGGTTCGTTGCGACCCATTCCTCGACCGCGCGCCAGTGAAGCGTCTCGTACCGGTCCCAGTCGTCCTCGGAGGCTGCAATTACGGAGACGACTGGAAGTCCCGAGGTCTCGAAGATCAGCACGGTGTCCGCCAGCGTCGTCCAGGGATCGCCCCGATCCTCGTAGTCCTCCGGAAGCGGCAAGCGGCGCCAGTACGGCTCGCCGACGACGACGTGGCCACCGGGTTTCACGGTCGGCGCCAATACCTCCATCGTGTCGGCCAGGCTTCCGTAGACGAAGCTCGCGCCGAGGCAGAGGGCTGCGTCGTACACCTCGGGCTCGAGCTCTTTCCGCGAGGCGTCGCCCAAATCGAAGGAGACGAGCTGCGATAGGCCGCGTGCCTCCGCCCGCTCGACCGCGGCCTGCTGGTACTCGGGGGCGATCTCGATCCCGTCGATCCGGCAGGCGAACGTCTCGGCGAGCGCGAGCGCCGGCCCGCCCCGCCCGGAGGCGATGTCGAGCACGCGAGAGTCCGGACCGAGCCGGATCCGCTCGCCGAGGAGGCGGATCTTCTCCTCGGAGGTCGGGTTCTGGATCTCGTGGTCCCGCTCCGCGACGATGAAGTAGCGCGGAATCACCGCGCTGATTCTCCCAGGTAACGTCAGCCGCCGATGGCGGCGCCCGAGCAACGGAGCTGGGGAATCGAGCCGGTTCCGGACCGCCTGCGCGTGCTCGGCACGCTGGACACGGGGCTCCTCTGGGGGAACCTGGGCGTCTCACTGCTGGTGATCGTCGCCGGAGCGGCGCTCGTGCCGGCGCTCTCTCTCCCGCACGCCCTGCTCGCGATCCTCCTCGGGTGCGTGATCGGCAACTCGATGCTCGGAATCGCGGGAGCGATCGGCGCCGATGCGCGCGTGCCCGGAATGGTTCTCATGCGCGCGCCGCTCGGGCGGCGGGGCTCGTATCTCCCCACCGGGATCAACGTCGTCCAGGGCCTCGGCTGGTCGATATTCGAGCTGTTGATCATCGCGACGGCCGCTGCGGCGCTCTCGGATGAGCTCTTCGGCTTCCGGGCGCAATGGCTGTGGACGCTCGTCTTCGGCGCCGTCGCCTTCGTGCTCGCGCTCCTCGGGCCGATCGGCTTCGTCCGGAGCTTCGTGCGCAGGATCGCCGTCTGGGCGGTGCCGTTCGCGCTCGCGTACCTGACCTGGTGGGCGCTCGACGGCGCCGACCTCGGCGTGCTCTGGGAGCAGCCCGGCCAGGGCGGGATCTCGGTCTGGCAAGGCGCAGACATCGTGGTCGCGATCACCGTCTCCTGGGTTCCACTCGCAGCCGACTACACGCGCTTCTCGACGAGCAAACGCGCAGGCGGCCTCGGGGCGGGAGTGGGCTACTTCGTCCCCGACGCCTGGCTGCTCGCGCTCGGTGTGCTTCTCGTCCTGTCGCGTGATCTCAGCGATCCCGGCGCGCTCCCCGCCGCAGTCGTCGCGGGTGGTTTCGCCGCAATCCTGGCGCTCTTCGCACTGCTCGTGACCGAGACGGACGAGGCGTTTGCGAATGTCTACTCTGCGTCGGTCTCCCTGCAGAATCTCGCTCCACGAGCGCCTCAGCCGCTTCTCATCGCTGCGATCAGCGCCATCGCCACGGTAGGCGCACTCGTCATCGATCTCGTGAGCTATCAGAGCTTCCTCTTGCTCCTGGGCTCGGTCTTCGTTCCACTCTTTGCAGTGTTGCTCGCCGACTGGCTGGCCGCAGGGAGGCACTACGCAGCGGACGACGTCCTGCACGCTCCGAGCTGGCGACCCGGGCTCATTGCGGCGTGGCTCGCTGGATTTGTGCTCTACCAGTGGCTGTATCCGACCGGTCCCGCGTGGTGGGTGGAGCTCGTCGGGAAGCTCGATCCGCCGGAGTGGGGCCTCGGCGCGACCGTCCCGAGCTTCGTCGCATCCTTCGTGATCGCCGCTGCGGTGTTGACTCTCTCCCGGAAGGCGACGGATCGAGCTGTGCCCACGTGACCGACATCGCGACGCTCGGCCATCTGACACGCGACGTCGTCGACAGCGGCCCGACGCGGCCGGGTGGGGCCGTGTTCTACGCGGCACGGGCGCTCGCCGAGACGTCCGCGAGGGTGTCCGTGGCCGCTTCCTGCGCCGAGGCGGACCGAGCTCTGCTCGTCGCGCCGCTCGAGGCGTTCGGCTTGCCGGTCCGCTGGTACGCCTCGGAGACGACGAGTGCATACAGCTTCCACTACGAGGGTGACCGGCGGATCATGCGACAGGATGCGGTGGGCGACCCGTGGTTGCCCGAGCGCGCGCTGGAAGCGGCCGAGGACGCGCCCTGGGTCCATGTGGGCGCACTCGTCCGGACGGACTTTCCGACCGAGACGCTCGCCGCCCTGGCGACAGCGGAGCGGCGCCTGTTGATCGATGCCCAGGGCCTCGTCCGCACTCCCGCGCTCGGTCCGCTCCGGACGAACGGCGCGATCGGAGATCTCCTCCGGCACGTCACGATCCTGAAGGTGAACGACGAGGAAGCGGAGATCCTCGTCGGGAGCGCCGAACCGCATCGACTCCGGTCGCTCGGTGTGCCGGAAGTCCTTCTCACGCTCGGCTCGCGCGGGGCAGTCGTCGTAGCCGGCGAGGTCGTCGAACGGGTTCCGGCTCATACCGTCGAGGGCCCCGTCGATCCGACAGGCGCAGGGGATACCTTCGCCGCCGGCTATCTGGTCGCTCGCGCCGCCGGAGCCGATCCGGTCGAAGCTGCGCGGACAGGGAACGACCTGGTGAGCACGTTTCTTCGCCGTGCCGGCGAAGGCTCGGCGTAGCTGCGAACTACGTGGTTTCGGAGGCCAAGCGGCGCCGCGCCATCTGCTCCGGCGAGGGTCTTCGGACGTTCCAGACGAGCCGAAGCCGCTCGAGACCCCGGATCACCCACCACGAAACGTCGAACTGCCAGCGTGCGAGCCCATGCCGCGCCGAGCTCGGGAACGCGTGGTGGTTGTTGTGCCAGCCCTCGCCGAACACGAGGATCGCAATCAGCCAGTTGTTGCGCGACTCGTCGCGGGAGCGGTACTCGCGCTGCCCGAACATGTGGCAGATCGAGTTCACCGCGAACGTCGCATGCTGGTAGAGGAAGATCCGCAGCAGGCCGCCCCAGACCGCGGCCTCGACGCCGCGCGCGACGCTGCCGCCGATGAAGTAGCCGAACGCGAACGGGACCGCGAAGGTGAGGACGACCCAGACGAGGTACATGCGGTCGATCGTCCGTACGAGCCGGTCGTCGTACAGGTCCTTCCCGTAGTCGCGTCCACGCTCCATTCCCTTGAGCGTGAAGAGCCAGCCGACGTGCGCGTGCGCGAAGCCCCTGACCGCGCCCCATGACGCCGTCTCCGTGGCCGACGTGCGGCGAGTGCGGGTCGCCCTCCTCGTCGGAGAGCGCGTGGTGCTTGCGGTGATCCGTCACCCACTGGGTCAGCGGCCCCTGCATGGTCATGCAGCCGAGCACGGCGAGCGTCGCCTTGACGACGTTGCTCGTCTCGAAGCCCTTGTGGGTGAAGTAACGGTGGAATCCGATCGTCGTCCCGAAGGCACAGACGACGTACATTCCCGCGAGCACTGCGAGATCGAGCCAGTGGAAGGCCACGCCCCAGAGCAGTCCCATGACCGAGAGGAGCCCCAGCGGCGGAACCACCACGGCGACGATGGTGACGAGCTGGCTCGCGAAGCTCGTGCGTTTCCGGACGGTTCCAGTGGGTATCGCTGCTGATTCGATGGTGTTCACGGTAGCGGCTTCGACCTCAGTGCCCGTTCAACCGAAATTCGCCGCCCGGCGAATATCAGTTCGATGCGTGTAGCGATCGTCGGGGCAGGCGTTGCGGGACTCGGAGCGGCACACGTGCTGTCCAAGGCCTATGACGTGGAGCTCTTCGAGCAGCTTGACCGCCCCGGCGGGCACGTAAACACCGTTCGCCACGACGGGCTCGCGCTCGACACCGGGTTCATCGTCCACAACGGGCCGAACTACCCCGTCTTCGGCCGTTTGCTCCGCGAGCTCGGCGTCCCGACCCGCCGCTCGGAGATGTCGTTCTCGGTGAGCTGCGGGGACTGCGGGCTCGAGTGGTCCGGTCGCCGGCCGTTCGCCGAGCGGCGACGGGTCGTGGACAGGCGGTTCCTCTCACTCCTGAGCGAGGTCGTCCGCTGGCTCCGAACGGCCGAGAGCGCGTTGGAGGATGGGAGTCTCGAGGGCCGGACTCTCGGCGCCTACGTCGACGACCTCGGATACTCGCAGCGCTTTCGACGTCACTTCCTGATGCCGCTCGCCTCGGCGCTCTGGTCGAGCTCGCCGGAGCGCGCTCTCGACTTTCCTGCCCAGTACGGGATCCGCTTCTTCGAACGGCACGGCATGCTCGGCCTACGGCGCCACCGCTGGCAGACCGTCGAAGGCGGCGCGCACACCTATGTCACGGCGCTGCTGGCACGCCTTCGCGGCCCGGTGCATCTGGGTCTGGGAGTGCGAGCGGTTCGGCGGGACGACTCCGGGGTCGAGATCGTGACCGGGGACGGCGAGAGCCGACGCTTCGACAAGGTCGTGCTCGCCACACATGCGGATCAGTCACTCGGGCTACTGGCCGATCCGAGCGCTGACGAGCGACGGCTGCTCGGTGCGTGGCGGTACACGAGGAACGAGGCCGTCCTCCACACCGACGAGCGCTTTCTTCCACACGTGTCGGCCACACGGGCGTCCTGGAACTACCACGTCAACGGATCGCGCAAGCCGACCGTCACGTACTACCTGAACAGGCTGCAGCGGCTGGAGGCGGAGAAGCACTACTGCCTCACCCTCAACCGCTCGGACGAGATCGAGCCCGAAAGCGTGCTCATGCGAACCGTCTACACACACCCGCTCTACACGTTGGAGAGCATGGCCACGCAGGCCGAGCTTCCGGCGCTCTCCGGCCGGCGACACACGGAGTACGCGGGCGCGTACCACGGCTACGGATTCCACGAGGACGGGCTGGCATCCGGCGTGCGTGCGGCCGCGGCGCTGGGGGTGAAGTGGTGAGGTCGGGTCTCTACGAAGGCTCGCTCATGCACACGCGCCGGGAGCCGAGCAAGAACACGTTCCGCTACGGCGTCTCCTACTTCCTGCTCGACCTGGACGAGCTCCCGCAGATCGAACGCCGGCTCGCGCTCGTCTCCCGCAATCGCCGCAACGTCGTCTCGTTTCGCGACCGCGACTACCTGGACGGCGACGGCACGCCACTGAAGGAGGCGGTCGTACGGTTCTGCGCGGAGCGCGGCGCCCACGTCGAGCGCGTGCTCACCCTCACCCAGCTCCGCGTGCTCGGCTATGTCTTCAACCCCGTGACGTTCCACTGGTGCTACGGCCCTGACGGCCGGCTGGCGGGCATCGTGGCCGAGCTCGCCAACACGTTCGGTGAGCGGCTGCCGGAGCTGCTGAGAGGACCGTCGCTGCGCTACGAGCATGCAAAGCGGCTCCACGTGTCCCCCTTCTTCGGTCTCGACCTCGACTACGAGTACGCGTTCTCCGAGCCGGGCGAGGAGCTCTGGGCGCGGATCCACGTGCGAGACGGAGAGAAGCGCCCGCTGACTGCCGTTCTCCATCTCGAACGACGCGAGCTGACGAACGCGAGCCTTCTCAGGATGCTCGCGCGCTATCCGCTCATGCCGCTGCAGGTCACGACGCTCATCCACTGGCAGGCGCTGAAGCTCTATGCGAAGCGCGTCCCGTTCCACCGCAAGCCGCCCTTCGTGCCCGGCGAAGGCTCGGTGCGGCGATGAGCACCGTCGAGCGGACACTGCGCGAGGCACCTCCGCCGCGTGGCCGGGTCTTCGAGCGGATCGCGATGTCCGTGCTCGAGCGGGCGCTCGCCGGGCTCGAGGCGGGGGCGCTCGAGGTGCGTCTTCCGGACGGATCGATCCGCCACTTCGGCGCTGGCCAGCCGGTCTCGATGGAGATCCACAGCAACCGCTTCTTCCGCCGCGTCGCCAGCCGCGGCGCGCTGGGCCTCGGGGAGTCCTACACAGCGGGCGAGTGGGACGCGCCGGATCTGCCGGCCTTGGTCGCGCTCCTCTTGCGCAACCAGCGTGCCGCTCGCGAGCGCCACCCGCACCTCGCGAGGATCCTGAACGCGCGGCCTCGTCCCAACACGCGCCAGGGCCTGCTCCGGGCGCGGCGGCATATCGGCTACCACTACGACCTGGGAAACGAGCTCTTCCGGCTCATGCTCGACGAGAGCATGACCTACTCCTGCGCCGTCTTCGAGCATCCGGACGAGCCGCTGGCCGAGGCACAGCGCCGGAAGCTCCGCCGGGTCTGCGACAAGCTGGAGCTGACCCCCGGAGAGCGCGTGCTCGAGATCGGGTGCGGATGGGGCTCTTTCGCACTCGTCGCCGCGGGCGAGTACGGAGCTCACGTGACGGGCCTGACCATCTCGGCCGAGCAAGCCGAGCTCGCCCGCGCGCGAATAGCGGCAGCAGGCCTCTCGGACCGCGTGACGATCCTGGAGGAGGACTATCGCGAGCATCGCGGCGTCTACGCGAAGCTCGCGTCGATCGAGATGTTGGAGGCGATCGGCGAGCGGCAGTTCCCGACGTTCTTCGAAGCATGTGACCGGTTCCTGGAGGACGGCGGAGTCGCGTGCATCCAGACCATCCTCGTGCCCGACGAGCGCTATCCGCGCTATCGCCGCGCGGCCGACTGGATCGAGCGCTACGTCTTCCCGGGTTGCCTGATCCCCTCGCGGAGCGCGCTGAATCACGCGATGGCCGGCGCTTCGACCCTGAGCGTGCGCTCGGTCGACGAGATCGGCGAGCACTACGGGGAGACGCTCGGCCGCTGGCGCACGCAGTTCTGGGACGCGATCGACGACGTGCGCGCTCTCGGCTACGACGAACGGTTCGTGCGAACGTGGGACTTCTACCTGGGCTCGTGCGAGGCCGCCTTCCGCACCGGTTGGCTGAACAATGCACAGCTGGTGTTGACCCGATGATCGGCCTGGTTCCGGATCCGGTGGTGCGCCGTGCGATCCGCGCCAACTGCGCCCGCCGCCTTGCACGCGAACGGCGTGGCGGCGCGTCTCGCCAGAAGGCGTTCTTCAACGAGCTGCGGGCATCCGAGATCGCCCGCCAGGTGGAGAAGCCGAACGAGCAGCACTACGAGGTGCCGGCAGAGTTCTTTCGGCTCGTGCTCGGCCCACGACTGAAGTACTCCTGCTGCCTCTGGCCCGACGGCGTCGATTCGCTCTCAGCCGCCGAGGAGTCGATGCTGGCGCTGACCTGTGACCGCGCCGAGGTCGAGGACGGGATGGAGATCCTCGACCTCGGATGTGGCTGGGGATCGCTGACGTTCTGGCTGGCCGAGCGCTATCCGGGGTGTCGAATCCTTGCCGTATCGAACTCTCACACGCAAAGGGCTTTCATCGAGAGCCAGGCGCACGAGCGTGGCTTGCGGACGATCGAGGTTCTCACCGCCGACGCCAACGTGTTCGACATCGAGCGCCGCTTCGACCGGGTGATGAGCGTCGAGATGCTCGAGCATGCGCGTAACTACCAGGCCCTCCTGGCCAAGATCGCGGGCTGGCTCGAGCCGGGAGGCAAGCTGTTCGTGCACGTCTTCTCGCACCGCGAGCTCGCCTACGCGTACGAGTCGGGATGGATGGCGAAGCACTTCTTCACAGCGGGCACCATGCCGTCGCACGACCTGATCCCCTACTTCGCCGGAAAGCTCGAGCTCGAGGAGCAGTGGGCTGTGAGCGGCCTTCACTACGCACGCACTGCAGAAGCCTGGCTGGAGCGAATGGACGACGCCCGCGTCAAGGCGCTCGACGTATTGTCGAGAACCTACGGAGGGGACGCACAGCGCCGCTTCCACATGTGGCGCATCTTCTTCATGGCGTGCGCGGAGCTCTGGGGCTATCGCGCCGGATCGGAGTGGGGCGTCTCTCACTACCGCTTCGCCAAGACGTAGCCGCCGAAGGTCCGAGGTCGTACGGCCGCACCTGCCGGCCCCTACAGCCGATACTCCCCGCGCGCGACCACGACCGCGTGCCCGCCTACGGACACGTGCTCGAGCACACCGTCGCGTGCATCCGCACGCGCGAAGAGCGTCGACGGCCGCCCGATCTCGACACCCTGAGCGATCTCGATCCACTCCCCCCAGTCGACCAGACCATGCCGGCAGAGGTGGACGACGAGCGGTCCTGCCGCCGAGCCGGTCGCCGGATCTTCGGGCACCCCGTCCGAAGGAGCGAACACGCGCGCCTTCCAGGCGGCGCCCGAGCCGGCGAAGCAGCTGACCATGACTCCGAGCTCGGTCAGCGCGGAGAGATCGGGTCGCAGCGCGGCGACCTCGCCGAGCGAGCCGAGGGTGACGAATGTGGGCCGGATGCCGTTGTCGTACCGCTCGACGGGAAGCTGCGACTCCTCGACGTTCAACGCGCGCAGGAGCGCATCGGGCTCCGGGTAGGGCTCGACACTCGGCAAGGGCTGGCTCATCCGGCCGAAGACGATCCTCCCACTCCCCTCGCGGTCGAGCTCGACGGGGACGATGCCGCTCTTGGTCTCCAATTCGATGACTCCGCGTTGGAGCGAAGATGCGAGCACCCAGGCGGTGCCCAGGCACGGATGCCCGGCGAACGGAAGCTCGGACTTGGGCGTGAAGATGCGGATCCGTACCGTGCCGCCCTGCTCCGGGGGCAACACGAAGGTCGTCTCGGAGAAGCCGATCTCGAGCGCGAGAGCCTGCATCGTCTGCTCGTCGAGCCCCCTCGCGTCCGTGAAGACGGCGAGCTGATTCCCCTCGAGCGCCCGGTCGGTGAAGACGTCGGCGACGACGTAGCGCAGGCTGGGCACGCGGCCACACTACTCCGGAAAAACGCGGCGCCGGACCTGACTATGCTCGGCGGGATGCTCGTCTTTCTCGTCCGCCACGCGCATTCCGACCCGGGTGATCCCGACGACTCGAGACCGCTCTCCCGTCGCGGGCAGAACGAGGCACGCGCGCTCGCGGAAAGACTCGCAGATCACTCTACGCCGCCTCGCCTCGTTCTCACGAGCCCCTTGCTCCGCGCGAGAGAGACCGCCGAGGCGATTGCCGAAGCCACCTCCGCCGAGCTGAGGATCGACGAACGGCTCGCTCCGGGAACGACCCCCGAGAAGCTCAGCGCTGCCGTGGCTGACGTAGACGGCGTCGTCGCTTCTGTCTGCCATCAGCCAGATTGCTCCGAGATCGCGCTCGCGCTCACAGGGCACGATCCCGGCTTTCCGCCCGGCGGAGTGACGGAGATCAGCCTGGAGACGTGAGTCGCCGCTCGAGGTCGGCCCACCAAGCTGCATTCCACTCCATCAGCTCGATCCCGTAGCGGAGGACCTCGGCACTCGGACCGTCCACGCCGCCAAGCTCCTCTCCTATGTCCCGGAAGAGCGTTCCCGACTCCGCGAACCACGTCCGTCGCCTGCGGACGAGGTCGAGAAGCTCCGCGTCCGAGACGAGCTCGCCGAAGAAGAGCCGAAGCAATCCCTCGTCACGGAGCTCGTACACCTCGCCTTCGCCGGAGAGCCAGGCGGTCAGCTCCTGCTCGCCGCGAGGCGTGAGCTCGTAGACCTTGCGGCGGCGTCGTCCGTGGGGCTGCTCGGAGCCACGCACGAGACCCGCCTCCTCGAGGCCGCGTAGCTCGGGGTAGATCTGGCCGTAGCTCGCCCGCCAGAAGAACCGCGTCGAGTAGTCGGTGACACGCTTGACGTCATAGCCCGTGCGGGGCTGGAACTTCAGTAAGCCGAGGATCACACGGGCGGTGGCGCTGATCCTTGACATATCGCTTCGATGCATCGTAATGTATCTTCCAGATATGTCCAGTGCGATCCGCGTCGAGAACCTGCGCAAGTCGTACGGTGGGGACGAGGCCTTACGAGGGGTGAGCTTCGAGGTCGAGGCAGGAGAGGTGTTCGGGCTGCTCGGCCCGAACGGCGCCGGCAAGACGACGACGGTCGAGATCCTCGAGGGCTATCGCGCGCGTGACTCCGGCGAGGTCACGGTCCTCGGGCACGACCCGGCCGCAGCGCCGCGCCGGCTTCGGGAGCGGATCGGCGTCGTGCTCCAGCAATCCGAGTTCACCCCGCTTCTCACCGTCCGAGAGATCCACCGTCTCTTCGCCGGCTACTACGAGCAGCCACGGGACGTCGACGACGTGATCCGGTTGGTCGGCCTCGACGAGAAGCGCGATGCGCGGGTGAAGACGCTCTCGGGCGGGCAGAAGCGCCGGCTCGATCTCGGAATCGCGCTCGTCGGCGATCCCGACCTCGTCTTCCTCGACGAGCCGACGACCGGCTTCGATCCCGCCGCCCGCCGAACGGCGTGGGAGCTGATCCGGACGCTACGGTCGCTCGGAAAGACGATTCTCCTGACCACCCACTACCTGGACGAGGCGCAACAGCTCGCAGACCGGGTCGCCGTGATCCAGGCCGGGAAGATCGTGAGCTTGGGAACCCCGGCCGAGCTGATCGGAGACGCTCACCAGGCCGAGATCCGGTTCCAGCTGGACGGTGAGCAGGTGGTCGTGCAGACCGACGATCCGACGCAGACGTTGCACGAGCTCACCTCCGAAGCCCTCGCGAGCGGTCGCCGCCTGGAGCACCTGGAGGTGCGCCGCCCCACGCTGGAGGACGTCTATCTCGACCTGGTCGGCGACGACGAGGGCGTCGAATGAGGCTGCTCCTCCACCAGCTCGGGTACGAGCAGCGGATGTTCTGGAGAAGCCGGGAAGCGGCAGTCTTCATCTTCGTCTTCCCACTGCTGCTGTACACGCTGCTCGGGTCGGTGTACTCGGACGAGATCGACGGGGTGCCCTCCGCGGACATCCTGCTCGCAGGTCTGTTCGGGTACGGCGCGGCGAACACCGCGTTCGGAGGTCTCGCGATCATCCTCGTGGGCAGGCGCGAGCTCGGAATCCTGAAGCGCCTTCGCTCCACCCCTCTTCCGCCGGCCACCTACCTCGCGGCCGTGCTCACGTCGACATTCCTCGTCTTTGCGCTGCAAGCGCTCGCTCTGGTCGTGCTCGGGAGATTCGCGTTCGACGCGAGCACTCCCGCGAACTGGCTCGGGTTCGGCGGTGCGGTGGTGCTCGGCGTCGCCTGCTTCGCGGGTCTCGGCCTGGGCGCGGCCTCCCTCATCCGCTCCGCGGAAGGCGTCTCGGCCGTGGTCAACGTCGTCCTGCTGCCGATGGCGTTCCTGTCGGGATCGTTCGGGCCGACCGACGACTATCCCGCGTTCCTCGACGCCATCGCTTCCGTTCTCCCGCTCACGTACTTCCTCGACGTCGTGAACGGCGTCTATCTCGAGGGCGAGTCGCTCTTCGCCGATCCGAAGGCGCTCGGAATCGTCGCTGCCTGGGGCGCTGCGGGCCTCGTGATCGCGATCAGCCGCTTCGGGTGGATGCCGCGAGAACGGTGAGGGGCATGGTGACTGTCACCCGAAGGTGACAGCCCCACCAGCGTTCTCGCGAGCTACCGGTTCGAGAGCAGCGACAGGTAGTAGAGGAGCATCGCGACCGCGGCCAAGGCGCCCGCAACGTACGTCCAGGCTGCTGCCGAGAGGACGCTCTTCACGCCCTCGCTCTCGCTCGCCGGAACCAGCCCCATCTCGTTGAGCTGCGTCTTGGCCCGCTTGGAGGCGTCGAACTCGACGGGCAGCGTCACCAGGGTGAACAGCACCGCGACGGAGTAGAGCGCGACCGCGATGTAGATGAACCCGAGGATGTTCAGGAAGATGCCGCCGATCAGGAAGAGCAGCCAGATGTTCGAGGTGAACTGCACCGCAGGGGCCAACGCGCTCCGGAACTTGAAGAACGCATACGACTTCGCATGCTGGAGCGCGTGACCGACCTCGTGCGACCCGACCGCGGTGGACGCGATCGACCGGCCGCGGTACACCTCGGGCGAGAGGTGGACCGAGCGACTGCGCGGGTCGTAGTGGTCGGAGAGCTGGCCGGGTGTCTCTTCGATCGGCACCTCCTGCAAGCCGTTCGAGTCGAGAATGCGCCGGGCGACCTCCGCTCCCGTCATCCCGTGGGACGCGGGAACCTCGAGGTTGCGCGCAAACGTGCTCTTGACTCGATGCTGGGCCCAGAGGCCGATCGCCATGGGGATGATGAACGCGATAAGGAAGGTAGGCATGGATGGATCGTAGCGCCCAGGGTCGGGGTACTCGCGGCCGTTTCCAGCGACTCAGCAGGTTCTTAACCGCCGAGATGCCGTTCTGGTTCCCGGGCGTGGAGCTCGGCTGAACCTCAGCTGTTGACGGGAGCTAGCCCGCGCGCCTTGCGGCTCGCCGCTGTCTGACGGCGCTGGGCGGAGAGCTCGGCCTTGCGCAGCCGCACGTGCCCGGGCGTCACCTCGACGGCTTCATCCTCGCGGATGTACTCGAGCGCCTGATCGAGCGACAGCGGTCTGGCCGGAATGAGGCGAACGGTCTCGTCGGCGTTCGGGGCACGCATGTTCGAGAGCTTCTTCTCCTTCGTCGGGTTCACGTCGAGATCTCCGGCGCGGGCATTCTCTCCGACGATCATCCCCTCGTAGACGTCGACCCCGGGGCCGACGAAGAGCGAGCCGCGCTCCTGCAGGTTGAGCACCGCGAAGGCCGTCGACTTGCCGCGACGATCCGCGACGAGCGCGCCGGTCGGTCGAGTACGAAGCTCGCCGACCCAGGGCTCGAAGCGATCGAAGACGTGGTGAAGAATCCCCGTGCCGCGCGTCTCGGTCAGGAACTCGGTTCGGAAGCCGATCAGGCCGCGCGCCGGCACGACGACGTCCATTCGCACCCAGCCCGAGCCGTGGTTGACGAGCGCCTCCGTGCGGCCCTTGCGCAGCGCGAAGAGCTGTGTGACGACGCCGAGATAGTCCTCGGGCACATCGATCGAGACGCGCTCGAACGGCTCGTGCAGGACATCGTCCACATAGCGGGTCACGACCTGGGGCTTGCCGACGGTCAGCTCGAAGCCTTCGCGCCGCATCTGCTCGACGAGGATCGCCAGCTGGAGCTCCCCGCGGCCCTGCACCTCCCACGTGTCCGGAGATTCGGTGGGAAGAACGCGCAACGACACGTTGCCGATGAGCTCCGAGCGGAGCCGGGCCTCGACGAGCGTGGCAGTGACCTTGTCGCCGTCCAGCCCCGCGAGCGGCGAGGTGTTGATGCCGATCGTCATCGACAGCGACGGCTCGTCGACTGCGATCACTGGTAGCGGACGTGGGTCGTCCGGATCGGCGAGGGTCTCGCCGATCGTCACCTCGGGGATGCCGGCGACGGCGATGATCTCCCCCGGGCCTGCCTCCTCGGCCTCGACACGGTCGAGCGCCTCGGTCACATAGAGCTCGGTCACCTTCGCCCGCTCGATCGTCCCGTCCGAGCGGCACCAGGCAATCTGCTGGGCGCGCCGGATCGTCCCCTGGAGGACGCGGCAGAGGGCGAGCCTGCCGACGTACGGCGAGGCATCGAGGTTCGTGACGAGCGCCTGCAGCGGGTGCCCCTCGTCGTAGGTCGGTGCGGGGATGCGTTCGAGGATCAGGTCGAGCAAGGGCTGGAGATCCTGCTCGAGCGCGTCCGGGTCGGGATCGAGCGACGCACGCCCCGCCTTCGCATTGCAGTAGACGATCGGAAACTCGATCTGGGTCTCGTCCGCGTCCAGGTCGAGGAAGAGCTCGTAGACCTCGTCGACGACGGCCTTGATTCGCGCGTCGGGACGATCGACCTTGTTGACGACGAGAATCACCGGGAGCCTCGACTCGAGCGCTTTTCGGAGCACGAACCGCGTCTGCGGCAACGGCCCCTCGCTCGCGTCGACGAGGAGGAGCACGCCGTCGACCATCGTCAGCCCACGTTCGACCTCGCCTCCGAAGTCGGCGTGCCCGGGGGTGTCGATGATGTTGATCTTCGTCGGCCCGTAGCGGACGGCCGTGTTCTTCGCGAGGATCGTGATGCCCTTCTCGCGCTCGAGATCCATCGTGTCGAGGACGCGCTCGGCGACGTCCTGGTTCGCCCGGAATGCGCCTGACTCCCAGAGGAGGGCGTCGACCAGCGTCGTCTTGCCGTGATCGACGTGCGCGACGATCGCGACGTTGCGGATCTCAGAGCGGACGGGCACGAGCAGTCGGACCGGGGTCAGGCTTCAGCCTGACCCCTGCTTTCCCCGACGGAAAGGCGGTCTACCACTTCGAGCGCCGGCCGCGGCGGCTCGTGTAGACGAGCTTCGGGCGAGCGGTGCTCAGGCCCGCCTGCTCGAACTGCTCCCTGTGTCCCAGCCGGTTGGCCGCACGGCTCGTCTCCGCCTCCTGATCGGGAAGAACGAACGTGATCGCGATCCCGTTACGTCCCGCACGCCCTGTGCGGCCGGTGCGGTGGACATACCCCTTGTCCTCCTCCGGCGGGTCGTAGTTGATGACATGCGCGATGTCGTCGATGTCGAGGCCGCGGGCGGCGACGTCCGTCGCGACGAGAACCTGCACCTTGCCGGTCTCGAAGCGCCGAAGCGCGCGTTGCCGCTGGCCCTGGGAGAGGTCGCCGTGCATGGAGACCGCATCGACCTGGTGAAACGCCAGCTTCTTCGCCAGCCGATCCGCGCCGCGCTTCGTCCGGACGAAGACGAGCGTGAGGCCGTCATGCGCGCGGATGTGCTCGACGAGCGTCTCGACCTTCGTGTCAGGGCTCACCGCGACGAAGCGATGGTCGATGTCTCCGACCGCGCGGTCTGCCGGGAGGTCGGCCTCGAAACGCGAAGGGCTGCTCGTGTACGCGCGAGCGAGCTCGCCGACCTCGCCGTCGAGCGTGGCCGAGAAGAACATGGTCTGCCGGTTCTTCGGCAGGAGCCGCACGAGCTTGTCGACCTGCGGCTTGAAGCCCATGTCGAGCATCCGGTCGGCCTCGTCGAGGACGAGGATGCGGACGGCAGAAAGGTCGAGGAGGCGACGATCCGCCAGGTCCTGAAGCCGGCCGGGCGTGGCTACGAGGATGTTGGCTCCTCGCGCGCGGTCCGCCTGCGACTTCAGGGGCATGCCGCCGTAGACCGCAGCGACCCGAAGCCCGTTCGCGGGACGCAATGGCCGAGAAGCTCCTCGGTGACCTGCACCGCGAGCTCGCGCGTCGGAACGAGCACGAGCGCGCTCGGTCGCCGATCCCCGCTGGTCGTGCGCTCGACGATCGGGATCGCGAACGCGAGGGTCTTGCCCGATCCGGTCGGCGACTTCGCGAGCACGTCGAGGCCCGCGAGCGCGTCCGGGAGGACGAGAGATTGAATGGTGAATGGCTCGTGGATCGAGCGTGCGGCGAGCGCGTCAGAGACGCGCGCGGACACGCCGAGCTCACGGAAAGACTGCTGGGACATTGGTGTTCGACTCCTTTACGGGTTCGAGACTTGCCTACCTCGAAACACCCGAAGGAGGAACGAGAAGCTCATCTCACCGGCCGGCGTCATTGCCGACCGTCGTGCCAGGATAGCAGGCATTTCGGCACTCACAGCCCCGCCGGCAACCTGGCAACCGGGGCGTAACCGATGCACAATCGCCAGGCTAGTGTCGTCTGCGATGCGGCACGAAGCGGACGGACGATGCGTAAGGCGACCGAGCCGGACGCCGCGAAGCCACACCAATACCCGGCCAGCTATTTACTTTCGGCCCGCCTGATGGCATGCTGGCTCGGGCTCGGGTGCGTCGGCCACTTCGGCTGCGTGCCATTCTGCGGAAAACTGGGAAGGGGCACTGAGATGGGGTTGAAGGGATTTACGCGAAAGCGATCAATGGCCGCGGCGGGCGTAGCTGCGCTTCTAGGGGTAAGCGTGCTCGGGTTCATGACGACCTCCGCACCCGCGGGAAACCGCGCGCCGAGAATCCTTTTCGACGCCATCCCCGGGCCTGACGAGGTGACATTCGGCAAGAACGTCGCCTATACAACTTCCTCGAGAACAAGCAAAGCAGCACCTTCACCCATGTCTTCTTCCGGATGAACCGGCCGTTCACCAAGGTGAACGGCGAGGATCTACCCGCTGACGCTGGTCTACGCCAGCTGCGAGCCGGGTGGCCCGCCGTTTGCCGGTCTCACAGCGACTGACTACACGTGTCCAGGGTTCGGCCAGCTTCCCGCAGGGTCGCTGCCGATCAAAGTGACCCTGGTATGGCAGACGCCGACTCCCGACCGTCGAGCCTCAGCTGCGACCTCGCCGACGCGGTCACGGAGGTCACCAATTGCAAGCTCAGGCGACCGGAGGCATGGTCGATCAAGGACAACCAGCCGGGATCGAACGACACGTTCGACGTCGGGCCCGTCTACACCAAGATGCTCCTGGAGCCGGATCAGAAGAAGTCAGGCGGGTATGCGATCACCACGGTCGCGCCCGAGAGCTGCACGACCGACTCGGCGAACCTCATCACGAACCTCGACGTGAACGCACAGAACAAGATCGCCACCGCAGTCTGCGCCTCGACGAAGCCGGAGGGCGACGCCTTGAACCCCGGTCTTGTCATCGAAATCGAAGAAGGCAAGGACCCGGGCGACATGCCTGGGTTTACCGAGGTATCGAGCATCTGCATCCCGAAGCCCGGACTCGCGCCCGAACTCGCGACGTGTCCGGTCTCGGAGGCCAATACGTGGCAGTTCACGCCGGCAGCGACGCACATCTTCAGGATCCCGGAGATCGGTTTCCCCAAGGGCGAGAAGCTCGACCTCGCCTTCCACAACGGACCTCGATCCGTACTCGGGCTGCACGTTCGTCAAGGACAACAGGACGAAAATCTGGACAGTCACGTGCCCGGCCGCGTCGAACGGCGACTGGAGGTTCGGCTAAGGGTCAGGAAACCAGCGTCTCGGCCGCGCGTTCGGCGAGCAACTCCTCCACGGCCTGGATCATCGGAGGACTGCCTTTCGCGCGTGCGAGCCGCCGCGCTTCGACCAGCTGGGCCTCGGCGTCGAGACCAGCGCTGCGCAAGACTTCGGCTGTGTCCAGAAGGGCTCCGTACTTCAGGAGCACGTGATCGGTGGGGTCGAGAATCTGGAGGGCATCACGCACGTGTTCCTGCGCTTCCTCGGTCTTGCCCTGGCGCGCGAGCACCTTCGCCATGAGACAACGCCAGAGGGCCTGGTTGCTGACGTCGTCATCGGCCGAGAGATCACGCGACTGCCCACCCAGCGCCTCAGCTTCCTCGACGCGTCCGAGGGCGTAAACGGTCTGTCCGAGGAGCCCGCTGACCGTCGAGAGGACGTACTTCTCGCCCATCTCCGTGAGGAGATCGTAGGCACGTCGTAGCTCCCGCTCGGCCGCGAGCGTCTCCCCCGCGAGCATCTCCACGCGCCAGGCCTCGATGGCGACGCTCGCCAGCTCGACGTCGAGCCCGAGCTCCTCGAGCATTGCGCGGCTCTGTCCCGCGTGCTCTCGGGCACGATCGAACGACCCGTGCATCGCCAGCAGGCTTGCGAGCAGCGCCAGCAAGATCGCCTCAGACTGTCGATCGCCGGAGACACCCTCAGCCATGAGGCTGCAGCGCTCGATCGCTTCGGGTACGGGAGTCGGGCCGAACAGCGCGCCGGCCGCATACGCGACGGAGCTTCGCGTCTGCTGCCTGACGTCGCCTGCAAGGGTGGCGTACTCACGAGCCTTCTCCGAAGCCTCCGCTGCGAGCCCGAAGTGGCAGCCGACGCCATGTGACCACGCGAGCAGACGCCACGCCTTCGCCATGCCCGCGTCGTCGCCGGTCTCCTGGAATACCGCCATGGCCTCGGTGATCGCCTCCGCCGCCTCGTTGCGCCAGCTCGCCGGGTCGCCGGCCCGCAGCTTGACGAGGAGGCGCACCAGCAACGCGTGCGCGCGCACATCGTCCAGGCCGGACGCCCGGGCTTGTTCGATGGCGGTATCGAGAACGGACTCCGAATCTGCAAAGCGTCCCACCTGGAGCAGAGCTTCCCCGTAGTCCGGGAGGAGCGCGAGTCGTCCGGGATCGTCGTCCTGAAGGAGGGCAACCGCGCGTCCCAGCAACTTCACGGCCGCTGGCACGTCGCCACGTGAGAACGCCCGGCGCCCTGCGGACGCGAGCCTCTGCGACCCGTCCGCTCCGAGCGCGTGTCCTTTCTCGTCGAGCGGCCCGAGCTCCCCGAGATAGCGATGCGCTTGTTCCAGGTGGTAGCCGAGAATCTCCTCGAACTCGGTAGCACCCTCTCGGTTGACGCTGTCCGCCCACTCGACGAAGTGCTGATGGTAGGTCGCACGTGCACGCTTGAGAACGCCCTCGTATGCGGTGTCGCGAATGAGGATGTGGTGGAAGCGAAACGCCTCCTCTTCGGAGGGACGGGTGGGGTCGAGTTGGACGAGCTGCTTGTCCGTCAATGCGCCGAGCTTCGCTTCGAGGTCGTCACGTGCGTGATCGTCGACGAGATGTCGCACGGCGTCCTTGACGAACAAGTGCCCGATCACGGACGCGGGCTCGATCACGGTGCGCTCGGACGGCTCGAGGTGATCGATTCGGGACGCGAGCAGCGCCTGAATGGTCGGAGGGACTCTCACGCGATCGATCTCCTCGGTTGCGCGCCAGGAGCCGCCTTCGAAGCGGATCAATCCCTCGTCGATCAGCATCGACAGGAACTGCTCGACGAACAGCGGGTTCCCTTCTGCCGCGGTCGCAATGCGCGACCGGATCCGAGCATCGAGACCGGTGGCGCCGAGCAAGTGCTCGGCGATCGCGCCTGCATCGTCCGCCGAGAGACGATCGAGCACGATCCTGGCCGATTGCCCGCCGGTCGACCATTCGGGCAACCGCTCCAAGAGCTCGTGCCGCGCTGAACCGAGAACGAAGAGCTGCGCGTCTTCGGTGCCGCTGACAACCTGCTCGATCAGCTCGAGAAACGTTCCCTCCGCCCAGTGGATGTCCTCGAACAGGACGACAAGAGGTCGGACCCGCGCAAGCTCTTCGAAGAGCTTGCGCGCTCCCCAGACGAGCTCTTCCACGGGGAACAGCGTCGATGACAGGCCGATCACCGACTCCACGCGCTCGAGGACGTCACTGTCCGCTGTCAGCTCGGCGACCTTCGTCTTGGCGGACTCCATGCTGTCACGCTCGACGACTCCGGCAGCCTGCCGAACCGCTTCGGCGAGAGGCCAGAACGTGATTCCGTCCCCATATGGGAGACACCGCCCACGAAGGACTTGCGCGCGCTCCTCGACCGAGAGGACGAACTCGTCGATCAGTCGCGACTTCCCGACTCCAGCCTCTCCGACGATCGTGACCAGCCGGCACGTGCGCGTGTCGATCGCTCCTTCGAGAGCGTCGGACAACTGTTCGAACTCTCGGTCCCGCCCGATCATCGGCGAGTCGAGTCGCCGCTGCCGCTCGCTGCTCTCCTTGACACCGACCAAGCGATAGGCGGGCACCGGCTTCGACTTCCCCTTCAGCTCGAGCGGCTCGACCTCCTCGACATCGACATAGTCACGTACCAGGCGGTACGTGAGATCTCCGAGCAGCACCTCCTGCGCTCCGGCGGCTTGCTCGAGGCGGGCAGCCACGTTCACGGCGTCGCCGGTGACGAGACGCTGGCCCGACGTCGGATCGCCTGCGACGACCTCGCCCGTGTTGACTCCCGTTCGAACCGTCAGCCTCACGCCCCAGTGGCGTTCGAGCTCGTCGTTCAGCTCCGCCTGCGCGCGCTGCATGTCCGCAGCAGCACGAACCGCACGTAACGCGTCGTCCTCGTGCAGCTTCGGAAGCCCGAAGACCGCCATGATCGCGTCTCCGATGAACTTCTCGACCACACCGCCGTGTCGCTCGAGCTCGGCGCTCATCGAGTCGAAGTAGCGCGTCATCACCTCGCGCAGCGACTCCGAATCGAGCTTCTCGCCCATGGCTGTGGAGCCCTTGAGGTCGGAGAAGACGATCGTCACGATCTTGCGGAACTCCTGCGGCGGGGGAGCGGCAGTAAGCCCAGATCCGCACGCCAGACAGAACTTTGCGATCTCTGGATTCTCTGTTCCGCACTGCGCGCAGACCGGCACGAACCGAGTTTGCAGGAAATCGCCGCGAGTGCGTCTGGAAATGACTTCTCGGGAAGCGGCGGGTGACGTGAGGAAGGTGTTCGCCACCTCGCAGCCGCCCTGACCTTCGGCCCATCAATCGTCGCGAGTCCGGTTCCTCGAACGGTACGAACAGGAGGCTGCGGCTGGCTCTTTTCGACGAGACAGCCTACGTCTCCCGTGGCTCATCCTCGGGCGGCCATCCCGCAACGATCTCCGCGCCGAAGAGCATGGCGATCGCGCCTGCCCACACGACGAGCAGGAACCCGAGCAGCGCGCCCAACGACCCGTAGACGACGCTGAGCTCGCCGAATCTCGAGAGGTACAGGCTGTACCCGGTGGTCGCGAGCTGGAAGCCGACGGCACCGACGGCCGCACCCGGCCACAGCGCCTCCCAGCGCGGCGCGGTCGTTGGCAGCAAGCGATAGAGGCCGACGAAGGACGCGAAGATCAGGCCCAGCGTCGCGGCACTCACTGCTGCTGCCGCCAGCCAGCCGCCCGTGGTCTCGATTCCGACGGCTGCGCCGATGTCGATGCCGGCGTCGAAGATCGCGTCGACCACGATGCCGAGGCCGAAGGCGACGATCACGACGATCCCGGTTCCGAAGACGACGGCGACATCGAGGGTCTTTCCGCGAAGGTACGAGACCGGGGAGGCGGACGCCCAGATCGCATGGAACGCCCGGCGAATGGCTCCCATCATCCCGCTGGCCGACCAGATCAAGCCCACGAGGGCGACGAGGCCCGCAACGGAGGCCGTGGTGGTTCCCTGCGCGAGCGCGCGTCTGACGCTCTCCTCGAGGCCGGTCGAGCCGGACAACGTCTCGATGACCCATTCGACCACTTCCTCGCGCCGCTCCTCGGGAATCACCAGGTCGACTACCGCAACGGTCAGCGCCGCGAGCGGAACGAGCGAGAAGAGCACGCGAAACGCGATCGCAGCCGCCTGCTGCGAGTCGGCGTGGCTGCTGTAGCCGCGGACTGCGGTGCGAAGCGCGCTCCAGAAGCGCCGGAGCCAGCGGGTCTGCGACGGCGTTCGACCGGGCATCTCAAACACGATGCTGACGGACTCGCCAGACGCGCGGCACACTCGCAACGCGTTATCCATTCGAAGCGAGCCGCCGCTGGGTGATGCTGCGCCCCTGAACAGGGTGGACAGCCGTGAACAACCACGGGGCTCGCGAATGCCCCGCCACGCTCACGCACCTGCAAGAGCCTGCGAACCCCAACGCGGTCTGGGAGATGGTCGTTCCGAACTGCGGAAGCCTCAGTACGCCAACTTCGGATACCAATCCGTGCCGCGACCCTCGGGGCACGTGTCGAGCAGGAGCCAGAGCGGATCCATCTCGACTGCACCGCGCGGATCCTGGCCCGGATCGGCCATGTCGCCGGAGATCTCGTCGCCCCAGAAGTGCCGAATCTCACCGTCTCGAAGGGTGAAGACGTTGTAGGCCGGGATGTCGGCGTCTTCGGCGGATACGTAGTCGCGCGTGTATTCCCCTTGCTCGTCGCTGAACACGGGCAGATCGCGCCAGCCTCGCGCCGCCTTGGCCTCGACGAGTCGCTCGATCGGCGAACGGGCGGTGAAGGCGATGGCAGCGCGCTGACGGATGTCCGCGATCTTGTGATCGAGCGCGCCCATGAGCGAGGTGCACATCGGACACGGCGCTTCTCGCTCGGGCCCGAACATGTAGCTGTACACGATCAGCGTGTCGTGCTCGCCGAACAGGTCGGCCAGGGTGACGTTGTCGCCGTCCTCGGCGACGAAGCGATACTCAAGAGGAACCTCGCCGCCGGGCGGCAGCTCGCGACGAAGCGATGCCACCCGCTCCGCGTGGCGGCGCAGCTCGATCTCCTCGACGAGAAGCTCCTGCCGGGCCCGTCGGTACTCGTCGGACTCGTTGGGACGGCGAACGGTGTTCGTCTCCGCCAGATCCGCGGCGGGAGTCAGTGCAGTCGGTGCGGTCACTCGAGCCTCCATTCACTCGTGCTCATCGACGTTGACCTCTGGTAGACGGGCGGAGCGCCGAGGATTCATCGGTCGGACGCCGACGCGGTCCGTCAAGCCGAGAACAGGTACCGGCACCCTCAGGTCTCGATATGCGGACGGAGCGCCGTCCTAGTCGCGCGTGCCCGGAAGGGTCGGATGGTCGGTGGGATAGACGCCGACCGCGAATCCGTACACGGTGTCGCCCGCACGCGCGAGCCGGTCGAACTCGGTTACCAGCTCGGCCATCCGGTCCCAGAACTCCGATGCCTGCGTTTCAGTGATCCGGGCGTGCCGGATGAAACCCCAGAGCTTCCCGTCCGTGTACGCCGTCGCCGACTCCCGAGCGGCGACCTCGAAGTCGTTGAAGTCCCGAGGCAGGTCGTCGTCATCCGGGCTTCGCTCGGCAGCGACGAAGAACATCCGTGCTGTGCGGCCGAAGAACCGCTCCTCGATCGCCCGCACGCGACGGGTCCTCACCACCCGCAAGAGCCCAGCCTGGGTGAGCACCTTGACGTGGTGGGCGACCGTGCTCTTCGGCCGGTCGAGCGCGACCGCAAGCTCGGCCACCGTCGCCGCCCGCTCGTGGAGCAGGCTCAGGATGGTGGTGCGGAGAGGATGACCGATCGCCTTGACCTGGGAGGGCGTGGTGAGCGCGATCCGATCGGCGAGTTCGTAGTCGGGAGGGGACGAGTCGGTCTCCATCGGCGAATAGGCTAACATTGTGGAATGATCCAACTTCATGGATCAATAATCCCATCAGCGACGAAGGAGGAGCGATGACAGAGGTATTGCTGTTCCACCACGCTCAGGGCCAGACGGACGGATTCCACGCGTTCGCGGACGACCTCCGGCGTGCCGGTCACACCGTGCACACGCCCGACCTCTTCGACGGCAAGACGTTCGGAACCATCGACGACGGCCTCGCACACGTCCAGGAGGACGGTTTCGAGACGTTCATCGAGCGGGGCGTGCGAGCTGCAGACGAATTGTCCAGCGAGGTGGTCTACGGCGGCTTCTCGCTCGGCGTGCTGCCGGCTCAGAAGCTCGCGCAGACGCGCCCCGGCGCGCGCGGCGCGCTCCTCTTCTACTCCGCCGTCCCGGCGTCGGAGTTCGGCGAGTGGCCGGACGGCGTGCCGGCGCAGATCCACGGGATGGACGCCGACCCGTTTTTCGTCGACGAGGGCGACATCGACGCCGCGCGCCAACTCGTCGAAGCGAACGAGGACGTCGAGCTCTTCCTATATCCCGGCGACCAGCACTACTTCGCCGACTCGAGCCTCCCGAGCTACGACGAGAAGGCGACGAAGCTGCTCACCGAACGCGTCCTTGCGTTCCTCGGGAGCCGTGGCTGAGGCGCCACCCAAGGAGGAGCGAGTCAGCGCACTGCTGGGAGGCGGACGACCACGTCCCGCGGCAGCCCGAGCTCACCGCGTTTCGTCGACAGCTTCGCCTGCACCGCTAGACGGGCGGCCATGCGGCCGGGCGTCACCGGGGTCGGCGAAGGACCGGGTAGCACTGCCGGAGAAGTGCCCCCGACAAGAATCGAACTTGTGCACGCGGTTTAGGAAACCGCTGCTCTATCCACTGAGCTACGGGGGCGCGTCGGCCACGATAGCGCTCGCCCGGGCGGAACGAAACGACCCGCTCCGCGAGCCGTGAGCCT
>CAWHKX010000002.1:0-242388 GCA_963830035.1 uncultured Actinomycetes bacterium
CGCTAGCTCCGCGCTGGAGGACGGAGCTCGAAGCGGTGCTCCGTGCCGCCGACGAGGCGACGGATGTTGTGCCGATGGAGCAGGACGACGGCGGCAGCCCCCGCGATCGCGAACGCGGTCACCGGCCACGGGTAGCCGATGACGAGGATGAAGACGGCGAGCGCGAGCGCGGTGGCGATCGACGCCAGTGACGCATATCTCGTCAGCAGGAACACGACGAGCCAGACGCCGATGCAGCCGAGCGCGGCCAGCGGTGCGAGCGCCAGGAACACGCCTCCCCCCGTCGCGACCATCTTGCCGCCCTTCTCGAAGCGAAGGAAGATCGGCCTCGCGTGCCCGATCATCGCCGCGGCGCCGGCGAGGACGCCGATGAGCGCGCCGCCCGCCCACAGGCCGAGCAGCGCCGCCGCGCATCCCTTCCCGAGGTCGAGCAGCGCGACTGCGATCCCGAGCCGCCGTCCGTAGACGCGGAATACGTTCGACGCGCCCACGTTTCCGCTTCCCTGCTTGCGGATGTCCTCACCGCGAAAGATCCTCGGCAGCCAGTAGCCGAACGGCAACGAGCCGAGCAGGTACCCGCCGACGACCGCGGCGGCCTCGATCACGAGCGCGCTGACCTACGCGGTGGGAATGCGGTACGCGTCGATCCAGCCATTCACGACGCTCCAGTCGAGGTTCCGGAAGAAGGCCTCGATGTACGCCGCTCGGTCGGTCTGGTAGTCGAGGAAGTAGGCGTGCTCGTAGACGTCGAGCGCGACCAGCGGCGTCGCGTTCCAGACCGGGAACGTGTTCTGCGCATCGCCGACGTAGTTGAAGAGGCGCCCCTCGTCCCAGTCGTACGCCGTCCAGGCCCAGCCCCGGCCCGCCATCCCGGACGCCTTGAGGTCGGCCCGCCAGGCATCCGCAGAGCCGAAGTCGCGCTCGACGAGGCCGGCGATCGCGCCGCTCGGGTTGCCTCCCTCGCCGCCCAGGTGCTCGAAGTAGATCTCGTGGTTCTTGATCCCGCCGATCGCGAAGGTCAGGTCGACCTTGAGCGCCCGCAGGTCGGAGTAGACCTGGTTCGCTGCCTCGAGATCGACTTCCTCGAGCTTCCCGAGAATCTCGTTCCGCTTCGTGACGTAGCCCTGGTACAGCCGGTAGTGCGCATCGATCGTCGTGCGCGAGATGCCGTCCAGCTCGAGCAGCGCCTGCTTCAGCTCACGGGGCCTGATCTCCACGAAGTTCGCCATTCGCTTGACTCCTTGCGGCTCGGTTCGGAACGCCGCGGAGCATATCCTTCTCCCCAGCCGCAACTGGAGAGGAGCACGTCATGGCGTTCAGCGTTCCCGCACTTCCCTACCCGTTCGACGCGCTCGAGCCGACGATCGATGCGAAGACGATGGAGATCCACCACGACAAGCACCATCAGGCGTACGTGGACAACGCGAACAAGGCGCTCGCCGAGAGCGAATGGGCCGACTCGCCCGTCGAGGAGGTTCTCGCGGCGCTGAAGGCCGGAGAAGTGCCGGAGGACATGCGCGCTGCGGTGCAGAACAACGCCGGCGGCCACGCCAACCATTCGCTCTTCTGGGAGATCATGGGGCCTGACGGCGGTGGCGAGCCGACCGGCGCCCTCGCCGACGCCATCAACGAGGCCTTCGGGGACTTCGCCACGTTCAAGGAGAAAGTGACGCAGAACGGCGTGACCCGGTTCGGCTCGGGCTGGTCGTGGCTGGTCTGGAGTGGATCGGGGCTGGAGGCCTACTCGACCGCGAACCAGGACTCGCCACTGCTGCAAGGTCACACGCCTCTGCTCGGCATCGACGTCTGGGAGCACGCCTACTACCTGAACTACCAGAACAAGCGCCCGGATTATCTCGCGGCGTGGTGGGACGTCGTGAACTGGGACTCGGTCGCGGCGCACTTCGGGACCGCTCGCTCGTAGCAGCGGATCGCAAACCGGGGGTGTGACGCGCTCGTAGCACCATGCGATGTCTACGTCGCTCGCCCTCCCGGTTCGTTTCGGTACGACGCGACGGGAAACAATGACCTACGTGCAGCCCGCGGAGTCAACCGACGGCTACCTGATCGAGCGGGTCGCAGGTGGCGACCGGTCGGCGTTCGAGGAGCTCTACCGGCGCTACGCGCGGGCGGTGCTCGGCCTCGCACTCCGTCGCCTCGGTGACCGCGGGCGCGCCGAGGACGCCGCGCAGGAGGCCTTTCTCGCAATCTGGCGCTCCGCGAGAACCTACGACGCCCGGCGTGGGAGCGGCGCGCCCTGGGTCTACGCGGTCGCCCGGAACGCCATCATCGACGGCATGCGCCGCACGCCCGAGCCCGCACTCGACGTCCCGGAAGAGCCAGGCGACGACCCCGGCCCACCCGATCGGGCGGAGGCCGCCTGGCAGGCGTGGCAGGTGCACCGCGCGCTCGAAATCCTCCCCGAGCACGAGCGGCCGGTGATCGAGCTCGCCTACTGGCGCGGCCTCTCGCAGAGCGAGATCGCCGAGTCGCTCGGTATACCCCTGGGCACGGTGAAGACCCGGACGAGAAGTGCGCTCTCCCGTCTCGCCCACGAGCTCGACGGGACGCTCGAATGACCACCCCGGGCCCTGACTTCGACGAGCTCGTCGGCACGGAGGTCGACCCGGCCGAGCGGGCGCGGCTGCTGCGGGTTCACGACGCTCTCGTCCACGCCGGTCCTCCGCCGGAGCTGCCCCCCGCGCTCGCGGCGGCGCCCGCTCCCAAGGTCGTGCCGTTGGCGCGCCGGAGGCCGGCGCTCATAGCGCTCGCCGCGGCGCTCGGAGTCGTGGTGTTCGCGGTTGGGTTCCTCGTGGCCGACAGCCGTGGGCCGTCGACGGATCGCGTGATCGCGATGACCGGAGCCGCAGGCGCGAGCGCCTCGCTCGAGGTCTTCGAGATCGACGACGCCGGCAACTGGCCGATGGAGCTCGAGGTCGAAGGGCTCGAGCCGCCGGCGGACGGCGGTCGCTACGAGCTGTGGCTCACGAAAGGTGGAAAGCTCGCGGCGCTCTGCGGAACCTTCCTCGTCGAGGAGCAAGGCTCGACGGTCGTCCCCATGAACGCGCCGTACCGTTTCAGCGAGTTCGACGGCTGGGTCGTCGTCGAGGCCGGCTCGGAGACTCCTGTTCTCTCGACGTGAGGTCGCCGAGCGGCCCGCTATCGTCGCTTCATGAACAGCGCTAGGCGTTCGACCGGCTCGCAGTACGAGGACTTCCTGCGGCACGTCTTCAGCACCGGCGCGCGGAAGGAGGATCGGACGGGAACGGGCACCGTGAGCGTGTTCGGGTACCAACTGCGCTTCGATCTCACCGAGGGGTTCCCGCTGGTGACCACGAAGAAGGTGCACTTCCCCTCCGTCGCCAACGAGCTGCTCTGGTTCCTGCGCGGCGACGGCAACGTCCGCTGGCTGCAGGAGCAGGGCATCACGATCTGGGACGAATGGGCCGATGAGAACGGAGACCTCGGCCCCGTCTACGGCGTCCAGTGGCGCAGCTGGCCGACCCCGAACGGAGGGCACATCGACCAGATCTCAGAGGCCGTCCGTCTCATACGCGAGGAACCGGAGTCTCGCCGCATCGTCGTCAGCGCGTGGAACGTCGCGGATCTCCCGCAGATGGCGCTCATGCCGTGTCACGCGTTCTTCCAGCTCTACGTCGCGGACGGAAGGCTGAGCTGCCAGGTCTACCAGCGAAGCGCGGACATCTTCCTCGGCGTCCCTTTCAACATCGCGAGCTATGCGCTTCTCATGCACATGCTTGCGCAGCAGTCCGACCTCGACGTAGGTGAACTGATCTGGACTGGCGGGGACTGCCACATCTACGACAACCACCGTGAGCAGGTTGAGACGCAGCTCTTGCGCCAGCCGTTCCCGTATCCCTCGTTGCGCCTCACGCGCCGCCCCGCCTCGATCTTCGAGTACACGTTCGAGGACTTCGAGGTCGTCGGCTATGAGCACCACCCGGCGATCCGCGCTCCCGTCGCCGTGTGAAGGTCTCGCTGGTGGCAGCCGTCGCTCGCGGCGGCGTGATCGGCCTCGAAGGCGGGCTTCCCTGGCGACTCCCGGAGGACATGCGGCGCTTCCGCGAGCTCACGCTGGGACACGTCGTGGTCATGGGAAGGAAGACGTGGGACTCGCTCCCGGACCGCTTCCGCCCCCTGCCAGGCCGGCGAAACATCGTCGTCACGCGCAACGACTTATGGCGCGGCGACGGCGCGGAGCGGGCCGGATCGCTCGAGGACGCCCTGGCGCTACTCGAGGACGCGGATCACGTGTTCGTTATCGGCGGGGGCGAGCTGTATGCGGCCGCATTGCCGTTCGCGGACGAGTTGCTTCTCACCGAGATCGACCTGGAGATGGAGGGAGACACGTTCTTTCCCTCGTGGGAGCGCGTGGCGTTCGAGGAGAGATCTCGCGATGAGCGAGTCTCCGAAACCGGAGCCCCATTCGCGTTCGTCACCCATCGGCGCAGGGGTCAGGCTTCAGCCTGACCCCGTCGTTAGGTCGCCAATCTCACACCGAGGTCAGGCTGAAGCCTGACCTCAGGCACTGGCTATGAGCGGCGGATCGCCAGCACGCTGGCCGTCCACGAGCCGCTCGGCGCTTCGACGTCGACCGAGTCCCCCACCTTCGCGCCGAGGAGCGCGCTGCCGAGCGGAGAGTCCGGCGACACGCCGCCGACGGCCGAGATCTCCACCTCCATCTTGTCGCCGCCCTCGTCGGCGAGCTCGACGATCGATCCGACACCGACGCTGTCGTTCGTCGAGTGCTCGACGGTGACCGCGTTGTGCAGGCGCTCCTTCAAGATGTGGATGCGCCGCTCGAGGAGCCCTTGCTCGTTCTTCGCCGCGTGGTACTCGAAGTTCTCGGAGATGTCGCCGAACTCGCGGGCGCGCTTGATCGCCTCCACGATCTCTCGGCGGCGCGGGCCTTCGAGCTCGGCGAGCTCGGTCTCCAGCGCGGACCGCTGCTCCTGGGTCAGGTGCTCGACTCTCTGCTCGTTCACGCGGCTAAGGCTAGCTGCGCTGCATTACGCTCTCGCCCGAGCGACCTACCACGGGAGAGGAGGGCATGGTGGCGACCGACCTGGAGCGCTTCGTCGAGGCCGACGGACGTGCCGATGCCGTCAAGGAGGTTCGGCGGCGGATCGACGCCGAGGGGATCCAGTACGTCTACTACCAGTTCCCCTCCGTCACCGGCCGGATCATGGGCAAGGGCGTCCCGGCGCAGCACTGGGAGACGATCGCGCAGAAGGGCTTCCAGCTCGTCTACGGCGCCACGGCCAACCTCTTCACCGACCGCCACGGGAACTACATCGGGTACGGGCCGGAGGCCGCCGAGCTCGTCGGCGTGCCCGAGCCGGAGACGTTCGAGACCCTCCCCTGGGATCCGCGCGTCGCGCGCGTCTGGTGCATCTGCTTCCGCAACCGCGAGGAGCGCGAGAACGGCGGTGCGTTCCTCACCTCGGACTGCCGCGGGAACCTGAAGCGGATGCAGGCGGAGTTCGAGAAGGACACCGGCCTCCACCTCCGCGCGGGCACCGAGCCCGAGATGATGTGGCTCAAGCTCGACGAGGACGGAAAGCCCTCGGTCGAGGGCATGACCAAGCCCTACTGCTACCACATCGACCAGTTCTCCGAGCTCCAGCCGATCATCCACAAGGTCATCGAGTACGGACAGAAGCTCGGGCTCGACATGATCCAGGGCGACCACGAGGACGCACCTGGTCAGATCGAGCTCAACTTCGGCTTCGACCGGGCGGAGCGGACTGCGGACAACCTTTCGACCTTCCGTCAGGTCTGCAAGGCGGTCGGCCGCGAGCTCGGCGCCTTCCCCTGCTTCATGCCGAAGCCCTTCATGGGCGTCTCCGCGAACGGGTGTCACCACAACATCTCGCTCTGGGAAGGCGACGAGAACGCGTTCATGCCCGACACCGACGACCAGCAGAAGCCGAGCCAGCTCGGCCTGTACGCGATCGGCGGGATCCTCGAGCACCTCTCCGCGCTGACCGCAGTCACCGCGTCGACGGTGAACTCCTATCGGCGACTCTGGGACACGGGGTTCTGGGCGCCGGTCTTCGCCGACTGGGGCTTTCAGAACCGGACGACCGCGCTCCGTGTCTCCGCCCCGGGACGTTTCGAGTACCGCTCGGTCGACTCGGCGGTGAACCCGTACCTCTCCATGTCCGCGCTGATCGCGGCGATGCGCGACGGGATCGACCGCAAGCTCGATCCGGGCGAGCCCGAGGAGCGGAACATCTACGAGGCGATGGAGGCGGGCAAGGAGGTCAAGCGCATCCCGATGACGTTCGGCGACGCGCTCGACGCGCTCGAGGCCGACGAGGTCGTGAAGAAGGCGCTGCCCGACGAGATGTACCGTGTCTTCATGCACTACAAGCGGGACGAGTGGGAGCGCTACTGCGCCACCGTGACCGACTGGGACGTGTCCGAGTACCTCGACGTCTTGCCCTAGCCCATGTGCGGAATCGCAGGGATCATCTACCGGGACGGGTCGCAGCACCCGATCGGCGACGAGATGACCTCGATGCTCCAGTCGATGAAGCATCGCGGCCCCGACTCGACCGGCTATGCGCTGTACGGGGCGCCCGAGAACGGCAATCTCGTGATGCGCTACAAGCTCGCCGACGCGAACACGCCGCGCGACTTCGACTTCGAGGAGAAGCTCGGGCGGCATCGCTCGATCGTGGAGTCGCGGCTCGAGTCTCTCGGAGCGCGCATCGACGCGGTAGAGGAGGAGACGCCGTACGCGTTCCGCGTCTCCTTCGACTTCGACGGCGACCTCAAGCTGCTGGCCGACTTCGTGGAGGACATCCCGGACGCCGAGGTGCTCTCGCTCGGTCGCTCACTCGAGATCGTGAAGGACCTCGGGGACGCCGAGACCGTCCACGACCAGTACGGCCTCTCGGAGTTCACGGGCACGCACGCGATCGGCCACGTGCGCATGGCGACCGAGTCCGAAGTCGACATCGCGGGCGCGCACCCGTACTGGGCGTACCCCTACTCGGACGTCGCGGTCGTGCACAACGGGCAGCTGACGAACTACTTCATGTGGCGCCGTCGTCTCGAACGTGCGGGTCGCCGCTTCATGTCCGAGTGCGACTCGGAGATCATCGCCGTCTACCTGGCCCAGGAGATGACGAACGGAGCGTCGCTCGAAGAGGCGATGGACAAGTCGCTGGACGAGCTCGACGGCGTCTTCACGTACATCGCGGTGACGAAGGACGAGCTCGGCGTCGCGAAGGACGAGCTGGCCGCGAAGCCGCTCGTGCTCTACGAATCCGAGGGCCTGGTCGCGCTCGCGTCGGAGGAGATCGCGATCCGCGCGATCGTCGACCACGAGATCGACACGTACGACCCGTATGAGCGCGAAGTGCTGGTCTGGACGCGTTGACATGACACAGATCACGTACGACGCACGTGGACTGGCGGAGCCCTTCGCAGAGATCCCGAAGGTCTCCGACATCGACGGCGAGACCGCCAGCTTCGACGCCAAGGATCTGACAACGCGCCAGATCAACCTCGAGCTTCGCTGGCTCCTCTACGAGGAGGGCGTCAAGGAGGTCGAGATCGCAAATCCTGGCTCCAAGCACTCGCTCGGGGTCGGGATCCTCACCCGCTGCCGGATCCGCTTCGCAGGAAGCCTCGGCTACTTCGGCTGCGGCCTGATCGACGGGCCCGAGATCCACATCACGGGTCGGGTGGGCTGGTCGGCCTGCGAGAACATGATGTCCGGCGTCGTGGTGGTGGACGGCAATGCGGGCTCGCTCACGGCCGCCGCGCTCCGCGGTGGGGACGTCGTTGTCAAAGGACGCGTCGGCGCGCGGAGCGGAATCGACCAGAAAGGCGGCACGATCATCGTCGGCGGCTCGGCCGGCTCGATGACGGGCTTCATGATGCAGCGCGGCCGGATCATCATCTGCGGCGACGTCGGGCCGGGTCTCGGCGACTCGATGTACGACGGGACGATCTACGTCGCCGGAAAGGTGAAGTCGCTCGGCATCGACTGCGTCCCGGGCGAGTGGACGGACGCGGATACGGAGCTGATCGATCGCAAGTTCCGGATCTACGGACTCGGTGAGCCGCCCGAGTTCCAGAAGTTCGTCTGCGGCAAAGTGCTCTACAACTACGACAACCTCGAGCCCTCGGAGCGAAAGCTGGTGTTGTAATGGCCGACGAGAGCGCACCCACCAGCAAGAACGTCCTCGGTCGAAGCCGGATCTTCACGCCGGAGGTGATCAACGACATCCACGTGAAGGCCGATCTCGGGCGCTACCGGATGCGCGGCTTCTCGATCTTCAAGCCGATGCCGCACTGGGACGAGCTGGTCTTCCTGCCGGGCACGCTCACGCGCTTCGTCATCGAGGGCTACCGCGAGAAGTGCGTGACGAAGACGGTGCTGGGCGCGCGCTTCGCGAAGAAGCCGCTCGAGCTCGACATCCCGATCTACATCACCGGCATGTCCTTCGGAGCCCTGTCTCTCGAAGCCAAGATGGCGCTCGCGAAGGGCGCGTCCATGGCGGGCACGGCGACCTGCTCGGGCGAGGGCGGGATGATCCCGCCGGAGCGCGACTACTCGACGAAGTGGTACTACCAGGTGATCCAGAGCCGGTACGGGTTCAACCCGCACCACCTGATGCTCGCCGACGCGATCGAGTTCTTCATCGGCCAGGGCTGCAAGGTCGGGCTCGGCGGGCATCTGATGGGCCAGAAGGTGACCGAGCAGGTGGCGGAGATGCGCTCGCTCCCGGCAGGGATCGACCAGCGATCTCCCGCGCGGCATCCCGGACTGGCTCGGCCCCGACGACCTGTCGCTCAAGATCCAGGAGATCCGCGAGGCAACGGACTACCAGGTGCCGATCCAGCTCAAGCTCGGCGCCGCGCGGGTCTACGACGACGTGCGCATGGCCGCCAAGTGCGGGCCGGACATCATCTATCTCGACGGCGGCGAAGGCGGCACGGGCGCGGGCCCGCACATCGCGACCGAGGAAACGGGCATTCCGCTCATGGCGGCGATCCCCGAGGCGCGCCGCGCGCTCGAGGATGTCGGGCTCGCGGACGAGGTCGACCTCGTGGTCGCGGGCGGCATCCGAAACGGCGCCGATGTCGCGAAGTGCCTCGCGCTGGGAGCGAAAGCGGTCGCCCTCGGGCACGCCTCCCTGATGGCGCTCAACTGCAACAAGGAGATCCCCGGGGTCACGGACTACGAGGGCACGATCGGCGTGCCGGCCGGCCAGTGCTACCACTGCCATACGGGGCGCTGCCCCGTCGGGATCACGACGCAGGACCCGGAGCTCCGAAAGAGGCTCGTCGTGGAGGAGGCGTCCGAGCGCGTCTACAACTTCCTGACGACGCTGACCATGGAGCTGCAGATGCTCGCGCGGGCCTGCGGCAAGACGAACGTCCACTCGCTCGAGCCGGAGGACCTCGCGGCGCTGACCATCGAAGCCTCCGCAATGGCGCGCGTCCCGCTCGCCGGTACGACCTACACGGTCGGCCAGACCGAGCAGGAGATCCTCGCTGAGGTCAAGCGGCTGCTGGCGATCAAGGCCGAGGAGGAGCTCGAGATACCCGGCGAGGTCGCGGATCTGAGGGTGGCAGAGTGAGCGGCCACGAGCTCGCCTATTCCGAGCCCGAGAAGATCAAGTCGATCGACGCCGAGTTCCTCTCCGGGCGGCGCTTCCCGTACCAGGAGGACATGTCGCTGGTCGAGGACGTCGACCTCGACGCCGCGACCCCGGGCGAGGACCTGAACTGGCTCGAGGACATCGAGCTCCTGCAGGAGGACGGCACGCCGGCGGTCTTCGACCGCTACAGCAATTCCTTCATCAAGATCTACTTCGACGATCCCCGATGGACGTGAGCACGAGCTCGCCCGCAAGGTGCTCGTCACGCACCTCCAGTCGGGAAACTCGTACGGAATCCAGCTGAAGGCCGAGCACACGAAGTTCCCCCAGCCCGAGCTCGGCCCCTGGGTCGCAGGCTCGAAGACGGTCGGCGCCGACTGGAAGCCGCCCGCGCTCGAGGGCTGGGAGCCCCCGGCCGGACACTGAAGTCGGCCTAGCCGAAGCCAGACGTCGACCGACCGCCTAGGAGACGCTTCGGCGCCCGGAGCTCCCACGCTTCGGAGAGCAAGGTCGCGAGCATTCGACGATCGGCGCGGCCGAGATCCACTCGCACGGCCGCGAGGCGCTTGCCCCACCACACCTCCGCACAGACCTCGGGCTCGCTTTCGACAGCGGTTAGGACGCCGCCCTCGTCCAGCATCACGTTCATGTGCTCGTCGTCCCACAGCGTGGCGAAGATCTTTCCCCCGACGCGGAACGACGGCCGACCGTGGTGATCCTGCTCGACTGCTTCGGGCAGGGCGAGCGCACACTGTCGCGCCTGTTCGCTGGTCACCGTCATCCGACAGCGCAGCAGCTTGCACGAATCCGCAGCACGACGCAGTTCGCCGGGACGATGTCGGTCGAAGCGTCGCTCTAGGGCACGCGGACGAAGCCGCTCACGGTCGTGGTGTCGCCGTCGCCCGAGGTCTGGAACACGAGCGAATCGACGGCCTCGACACCATCTCGCGCCTCGGCCGGAATGCTCTCGCCCGCAAGACTCTCGATCAGCGGGAGCAACCCGTCGACGTCCACGTAGACGAAGCCCTTCGTGCGATCTTCGAGGCCCACGACCTCCGCAGCCTGACGAAACTCTTCGGAGTCGGCGAGCTTGGCGCCATCGCCGGCGAGCAGCGCGAGTGCATCCTCGTCGGTCGTGACGACGATCGTGTCGGCGTCCAGGCGGGCGTAGCGAAGCGTTACGTCGTCGACGGCGTGGTGGTTTCATACTCGGCGCAATGCGGACGCTCGTTCTTCAGCACATCGCGTGCGAGCCCCCCGGCGTCTTCGAGGACGTGCTGCGCGAACGTGGCGCGGAACTCCATTGCGTCGAGCTCGACGAGGGCGAGCCGCTCCCCGACTGGCGCGGGTTCGACGCGCTCGTCGCCATGGGCGGGCCGATGTCCGCTACCGACGATGCCGAGCTGCCGTGGCTGACCACGGAGAAGACGCTGATCGGGGAGGCCGTCCGCGCGGGCGTCCCGTTCTGGGGAGTGTGTCTCGGCGTCCAGCTCCTGGCTGCTTCACTCGGAGCGCGCGTGTATCCAGGGCCGGAGCCGGAGGTCGGACTGCTCCCGGTCACGCTCACTCCCGAAGCCCAGGCGGATCCGGTGTTCTCCGCCGCCTCGCATGGCCTCGTCACCCTGCAGTGGCACGGCGACACGTTCGATCTACCCGAGGGTGCTGTGCGGCTCGCGGGCTCTCCCGCCTATCCCAATCAGGCGTTCCGCTTCGAGCGGGCATACGGGGTGCAGTTCCACCTCGAGGTATCGGGCGAGATGGCGCGCGAGTGGGCCGAGGTGCCCGAGTACGTCTCGTCGCTCGAGCGCACGCTGGGGAGCGAGGGCGCGCCCGCCTTCCTCGCCGCCATCGAAGAGCATGCGGAGGAGATGCGAGAAGCCGGCCGGGCGCTCTTCGAGCGCTGGCTCGATCGCGTCGTGCTCGCACCGGCCGTCGCGTAGCGCATGGCAGTCGAAGTGGTCTACACCGAGAGACGCTCCGAGCTCACCCAATCCCGGGCCGAGAACTTCGAGCGGCTGCGCGAACGGCTCGCCGAGGCGTCGGGCCAGGCGGTCGAGGCGACCCACTACGAGGAGGTCGACCCGCAGCGGCTAGCGCGAGCGAGCGCCATCGTCTTGAGCGGCTCCTCGGCACCGTGGTCGGTGCGCGAGCCCGCGGAGCTCGACCGACTGGGAGCTGCAGTCGTCGCCGCCCGGCGCCCGGTCTTCGGGATCTGTGCCGGGATGCAGCTACAAGTGAGGTTCGTCGGCGGCACCATCGGCCCGTACGGAAGCTCGGAGCATGGCTTTCTCCCGATCCAGATCCACGACGACGCGGACCTCCTGCACGGGCTGCAATCGGAAGTCGTCGTCTTCCAGGATCACGACCACGAGATCACGGAGTTGCCGCCCGGATTTCGCGCGCTCGCGTCGAGTCCCGCATGCGCCATACAGGCGATCGCCGATCCGAAGCGATGCTGGTGGGGGACGCAGTTCCACCCCGAGGAGTTCCGGCCCGAGCACCCCGCGGGCGAGCAGGTGCTCCGGAGCTTCTTCGCACTCGCCTCCTAGAGATCTCCCGCCCGAAGCAGCGCAACGACGCGCTCGACATCGGGCGTGAGGGTGCGGTCTTCGTCGATGGGAGCGACGACCTCGGCCAGCTGGGCGACCACCCGCTCGAGGCGTGGTGCGGCGAGCGCCTCAGCGCACAAGTCAGCGGCCTGACGAAGCGCCACGAGCTCATAGGCAAGCGCCGCCTCCAGGTTGCGCAGCATCGTCTCGAGCCGCTCCGCGGCGAGAAACGTGAAGGCCTGCACGTCCTCCTGGCCGGTGGACGTGTCCATCGCATGAACGGACGCGGGCGCCGCGAGGAGACGATTCTCCGCGACGAGGCCGACGACGGCCTTGTGCAGCGACACGGCTCCGGCCTGCACGCCGGGGCGTCGTGCGAGCTGCTCGGGCAGTCCCGAGAAGCGAGCGTCCAGCAAGCGATGGAGATGCTTCTCGACGAGGTTCGTGACCTGCGCGGCAGCGAGCGCGACGCCCTCCAGACGCAGCGTGACGTCGATCGCGTGGAATCCCCCGGCCGGGTAGAGACCCTCGGGCTCGTCACCCTGCGCATCGAGGAGGACCGGGCTGTCGGTAACCGAGCGAAGCCGCTTTTCTACCGTCGCCTGCAGCTCAGCGAGGGCTCGCGCGAGCGCGGCGTGCACCTGCGGCACGACGCGGAAGGACACCGGCGGTTGCGGCTGATCGCCCCATTGCGCGGCCCCCTGCAAGAGCTCGAGCAGATGCCGCCCGACCTGCTGCTCGGCGTTGTCCTGGCCGAGCGAGACGACGCGAGCTGCGAACGGTCGCGCCGAGGCGCCGACGACCGCGACAGCAAGTGCCGCCGTGATCGTCGCCTGGTCGAGAAGTCGTGTGCCGAGATCTCCGAGGCGAACTCCCAGCGCGGTCGCAAACGGCGAGCCGTTCAGGAGCGCGACTCCCTCTTTGACCGCCGGGTCGTACGGCTCGGTGCCGGCACGAGCGAGCGCTTGCTGGGCCGTCACGCGCTCGCCGTCGAGCTCGACGAGCCCTTCTCCGATGAAGGTCTGGAAGAGATGCGCCAGCGGGGCGATCTCCCCCGACGCTCCGTATGGCCCACGCGGCACGACGGGGCTCCAGCCCTCGTTGAGCCGGTCGGCGAGGAACCGGCAAAGCTCGGGCGTCGCACCCGGGAAACCGCTCAGGAAGCCGGCGAGCCTGAGCAGCATGGCGCCACGGACGACATCTCCGGGCAGCGGCGAACCGAGACCCGAGGCCCTCGCCGTCAGCAGCGAGCGCTGGAGCGCCGCCTGATCGTCGTCGCCGATAGTCTCGGTTGCGAGATAGCCGAGACCGGTCGTCACGCCGTAGGCAGCGACCCCGGTGGCCAGATGCCGAACCAGCCCGTCTCGACGCTTTCCGACATGCTCGAGCAGTCGCTCGTCGACGGCGATCTGCTCCCCGTCGAGCACGATCCGTCGATATGTCGCGAGGTCGAGTCCGTCGTAGCGGTCGAGCTCGACCATCAGCGGTACCGGATCCGCGTGCCGACACCCTGCTCGAGCGCTCGCCGCCAGAGCAGGTGCGCGAGAGCGACGTCGGTCGTGCCGAGCCCACGGTGCCAGAAGAGAATCCGCTCGTCGTCACGCTCGCGGCCGGTCTTCGTACCCACGAGGATCTCTCCGAGCTCGGCGTGCAGCGACTCTCCCGTGAGAAGCCCCGCACGAACGTGCGGCCGGAGCGCGCCGAACTCGTCGTCCCGCCGGCACTGCGCCCAGTCGTCCACGACCACCTTGTCCATCCGTTCAAGCACATCGAGCTCGAGCGCGCTCTTCGTCCCGTACGGGATGAGCAGGCTGCACGACTCGAGCCAGCTGGTTCTAAGGATCGGCTCCGGTGCGGCGAGGCGCGTCGCCTCGACGACGATGTCGGCGCCGGTCACGGCCTGCTCGATCGTGTCTGTCACACGGACGGGCTTGCCCAGCGCCGCCTCGAGTCGTGCGCCGAAGGCTTCGCGCGACTCCGGTCGCCTGCTCGTCACGCGGATCTCGTCGAAGCCGAACAGGCGGTCGAGCAGCTCCACGTTGGAGAACGCGGTGCCGCGCGAGCCGATGTGAGCCAGCACCTTCGACCCCGGGCGCGCGAGCTCTCGCGCTCCGAGCGCGGTGAGCGCCCCCGTTCGCCGCTCGGTGATCTCGGTGCCGTCGACGATCGCGAGCGGCACCCCGGTCCAGGGGGTCGTACAGCGTGATGAGCGCCAGCTCCGAGGGCAGGCCGCGTGTGTAGTTCTCCACGAAGTCGCCGACGACCTTGACCCCGGTCGCCTCGAGCGGCCAGACCGTCGCCCGCAGCACGTTGAAGTGACCCGGGATCGAGGGATCCGGCACGTGCTGCACGCGTTCGTCGAGGGTGACCTTGCCCTCGCCCTGCGCCCGCACGGCATCCTCGACGACCTCGAGCACGTCCGCGGCCTCGAGGCCGAGCGTTTCCACATCGAGCCCGGACACGAACAGGATCTCGAGTGCCCGGGCCTCCATCTCGCGCTCTACGCTAGTGGAGCGCGTCCAGCTCACCTGAATACTGTGTACACACTAGGCTCTTGGCCGTGATGTACGAGGCATGACCGTGGTCTTGACAGGGAGCGACCTGACCCTCGACGAGGTCGTCAGGGTCGCGCGCGAGGGCGAGCGCGTCGAGCTCCACGCCGACACGACGGAGCGGATGCTGGCGGCGCGCGCCGTCGTGGAAGCGCATCTGGAGGCGGGCACGCCCGTGTACGGGCTGACCACCGGGGTCGCCGCGCGCAAACGCGACGCCGTTCCCCTGGAGCAGCAGAAGGAGCACAACCGACTGCTCATCCAGGACCTGCTGGTCGGCCAAGGCTCGGAGGCCTCCGAGGAGGTCGTGCGGGCGACGATCCTACGACTCGTCAACGGCTTCGCCCGCGGCACGTCCGGCATGAGGCCCTTGATCGCCGATCGGCTCGTCGAGTCCCTGAACAACGGCGCTCATCCGCCAATCCCCCTGCTCGGCTCGGTTGGCATGGCCGACCTCGCCCCGATGGCGCAGCTGGCGGACGGAATCTTCGGCGACCTCACGCTGGCTCCGAAGGATGCGATCTCGCTCGTCGACAACGACGCCTTCGCGACGGCCCTTGCCGCCCTCGCGATCCACGACTACGGCCGCCTGCTCGATACGTTTGACAGCGCAGGCGCGCTCGATCTCGAGGCGTTCGCGGCCAACGTGACCATCCTCCACGCCGCGGTCGGGCGCGAGCACCCGTACCTCGGTCTGCAGACGACGCTCGAGCGCCTCCGCAGCCTCCTCCAGAGCAGTTACCTCTGGGACGACGGCGCCGCCCGAAATCTTCAGGATCCGCTGAGCTACCGCTGCCTGCCGCAGGTGCACGGCGCCGCACGGGAAGCGCTCGCCTACGCCGAGCGGCAGCTCGCCATCGAGCTGAACGGCTCGCAGGAGAACCCGCTCGTGGTGCTCGAGGAGTCCCGGATCGTCTCCGTGGGCAACTTCGATCCCCTCGTGCTCGCGAGCGCGCTCGACTTCCTCCGCATCGCGCTCGCGCCCGTCGTCACCACCGCCTGCGAGCGGCTGATCAAGCTCATGCAGACGCCGTTCTCGGGCCTGCCCGAGGGGCTGGCGCGCGCGCCCGCTTCGGCGCCGACGCCGTTCCCCCAGCTGTCGTACATCGCCGCTGCGCTGACGGGCGAGACTCGACTGCTCGCGCAGCCGGTGTCGTTCGAGCTGGCCACGACCACGATCGCGGAAGGCATCGAAGACCGGATGACGTTCGCCCCCCTGGCCGCCCGCCGTCTGGCCGAGATGATCTCACTGGCCGAGCGTGTGGCCGCCCTCGAGCTGATCGTCGCGGTGCGGGCGATCGAGCTCCGCGGCCCGGAACGCCTCGGCGTCGGCACGGCCACACTCGTTGCGCAGGTCCGAGAGCGACTCGGGGCGAACGGCACCGGCGGCGGACGGATCAACGTCGAGCCGGTCGTCGAGCTCGTGCGAAGCGGGGCGCTGTCGCCGGAGGCACTCAGCAGGTGACGAGCCCGGACCGTGCCCGCGCTCGCGACACCCTCGATGCGGTGACGCTCGAGGTGATCCGGCACGGTCTCGTAGCCGCGGCGGAGCAGATGGCCACGTCGATCGAGCGCTCGGCTCACTCCCAGGTGATCCGGGAGATGCTCGACTACTCCACTGCGGTGTTCGATGCCGAGGGTGGCATCGTGGCGCAGTCGACCCGCATTCCCATGCACCTGAACTCGATGACGCGCGCGCTGAAGACGATCATCGGCCGCTTTCCGCTGGCCGGCTGGCAGCGGGGGGACGTCTACTGCACGAACGACCCGTACTCCGGCGGGCAACATCTTCCCGACATCCAGACCTTCTCGCCGGTCATCGTCGATGACGTGCCGATCGCGATCGCGGGCACACTCGGCCACCATCTCGACGTCGGCGGGCGCGCGCCGGCCAGCTACGGGGCGGACGCGACCGAGATCTATCAGGAGGGCTTCCGCATCCCGCCCTGCCGGATCGTCTCCGCAGGTGAGCCGAACGAGCTCTTCCTGCCGCTCTTCGAGAGCAACATCCGTGTTCCGCTGAAGACGGTCAGCGACCTGCGTGCGCAGATCGCCGCGCTCTCCATCGGCTCCGGCGAGGTGATCAGGCTCGCCCGGCGCTACGGAGCGGACGTCGTGCTGGCGGCGACCCGCGCACTGATCGCCTCCTCCGAGCGGCGGATGCGAGCGGCAGTCTCGAAGCTACCCGAGGGCCGGTTCGAGGCCGAGGACATGGTCGACGGAGACGGGCTCGACGACGAGCCGCTGCTCGTCCGCGTCGCGGTCGAACGCCGAGGGGACTCGCTGCGCATCGACTTCGCCGGAACAGCGTCGCAGACCCGCGGGCCGATCAACTGCCCGATCGCGTCGACCGAGTCCGCCGTCTACTACGCCGTCACCGCCATTCTCGATCCCGGGATCGCCCCCAACCACGGCAGCTACCTCCCAATCGAGGTCATCGCGCCGTACGGCAGCGTGCTCAACCCGAAGCCGCCGGCGCCCGTCGTCGGTCGGAACGTGCTCACGCACCGCGTCGCGACCGTCGTCATGGCCGCGCTCGGCGAGGCGATACCCGAGCGGGCGATCGCCCCCTACTACGGAAACTCGAACGTCTACGTGCTCTCCACCTCCGACGACGAGGGCCGCGCGAACGTGCAGTTCGAGATCGAGGTGGGCGGCTGGGGCGGGCGGCCGGGCCTCGACGGCCCCGACTGTCTCTCCGCCGGCGTGCACAACCTCGCCAATAACCCGATCGAGCTCGTCGAGAACGAGTTCCCGCTCAGGATCATCCGCTACCGCCTCCGCCAGGACTCGGGCGGTCCAGGCCGCTTTCGCGGCGGGCTCGGCGCCGAGCGCACGTTCGAGCTGCTCGCCGACTGCGAGCTCTCGACCCAGTTCGATCGGGTCAAGTTCCCCCCGCCGGGCCTGCACGGGGGCAGCGCGGGGGCAGCGGCGCGGATCCTCGTGGAGCGTGACGGCGAGATAACCGAGCTCCCCGGCAAGTCGAGCGGAGTCCGCCTCTCGCGCGGCGATCGCGTCACGGTTTTGACACAGGGAGGCGGCGGGCTCGGGCCTGCGGCCGAACGGGACCATGCTGCGCTCGCGCGCGACGTGGCGAGCGGCAAGGTGTCGGAGGAGGCGGCTCGCACCGCGTACGCGGCCGAGGTAGGAGCGCCAGCCTCGTGAGCAGGGGCGTGGGCTCGACGGAGCCGCCAAGGAGCGGAGGTGCCGGCTTTGCCGGCGCTGGAGCGGGGACCGGACAGTGGTACGTGGGCGTGGACATCGGCGGGACGTTCACCGACGTCGTCGCCGTCGATGCGGCCAGCGGAAAGCTGCATCACCTGAAAGTGCCTTCGTCGCGCTCCGATCCGGCAGCGGGCTTCCTGAGCGGGCTCGAGGCGCTGACCGAGGAGGTCGGTGCGCAAAGCGGAGACGTGCGGCTGCTCCTGCACGGGACGACGCTCGCGACGAACGCGATCATCGAGCGGCGGCTGGCCCCGACCGCGCTCATCACCACCGAGGGCTTCCGCGACGTCCTCGAGATCGGCAGGCACTGGCGGAGCGAGCTCTACGACCCGTTCGTCGAGCAGCTTCCCGCCCTGATCCCGCGCGAGCTCCGCCTCGAGGTCCGCGAGCGCGTCGGCGCCGACGGGGCAGTGCTCGAGCCGGTCGACCTCGGAAGCGCGGAGACGGCCGTGGAGGCTCTGGAGGCGGCCGGCGTCGAGTCGGTCGCCGTGGTGCTCCTGCACTCCTACCGGAACCCGGCGCACGAGCAGCAGCTCGCCGCCTTGCTGAGGGCGCGCAACGGCTGGCTGGTCTGTGCCTCGTCCGAGCTCTCTCGCGAGCTACGCGAGTACGAGCGAAGCGCAACGACGGTTCTCAACGCCGCTCTCATGCCGTTGATCGACACGTATCTGACGCGACTCGAGACGTCGCTCACGGATGCAGGCTGTCCGGCATCGCTCTTCGTGACGCAGTCGAACGGCGGTGCGTTGACGCCTGACGCGGCCAGGTCACGCCCCGTGACGCTCGCCCTCTCCGGCCCGGTGGCCGGCGTAGTCGCGTGCACGGAGCTGGCGCGAGCGACCGGCCGGCCGAACCTGATCTGCTTCGACATGGGCGGCACGAGCGCGGACGTCTCGGTGATCGGCGACTCCCAACCACGCATGAGCACCGAGCTGACGATCGGCGAGATCCCGATCCGGCTCCCGGCCATCGACGTGCACTCGATCGGCGCCGGCGGAGGTTCGATCGCGGCGCTGGACGAGGGCGGAGCGCTCAGCGTCGGGCCTGCGAGCGCGGGGTCCGAGCCGGGACCGGCGTGCTACGGGCGCGGCGGCACGGCACCGACGGTTACGGACTGCCAGCTGGCTCTCGGTCGGCTGACATCCGACTTCCCGCTCGCCAGCCGTCTCGCGCTCGACGTCGAGCTCGCGCGAGCGGCGATCGAGCCGCTCGCCAACGGGCTCGGCTCGAGCGTCGAGGACGCCGCAGCGGGCGCGATCGAGGTTGTCAACGCCGCGATGGAACGCGCCGTGCGGGTTGCCCTGAGAGCACGAGGAGACGATCCGCGCGACCACGCGCTCGTCGCCTTCGGCGGCGCCGGGCCGCTGCACGCCGCCGAGCTCGCCCGGCGGTTGTCGATCTCGACGGTAATCGTCCCTCCGCACCCGGGAACGCTGTCGGCGCTTGGCCTGCTGACCGCCGACGTTCGGCTCGACTACGCGGCCAGCGAGCTCCATCGGGGAGATGAAACCGCGCTCCCGGCGACGCTGGCGGCGGCGTTCGACGAGCTCGGCGAGCAGGCACGCAGCGACATCGAAGCCGACCGCGAGCTCCGCGCGCGGGAGTACTCGTTCGCGCACACGTGCGACGTCCGCTACGTCGGTCAGGCCTACGAGGTCAACGTGCCGGTCAATCTTGAGCGCGTGAGGGCCGGCGACACCGTCGCGATCCTCGAAAACTTCCATGCGTTGCACGAGCGGGCGTACGGCTTCTCGAGCCCGGCAGACGCATGCGAGCTCGTCACCATGCGCCTGGCCGTGAGCATCGTGATCGACAAGCCTGCACTCGAACAGCACGTCGCCGACACCGTGCGGGCGGGAGCACCCGTCCCCACGACCCGGCCTGTGTTCATGCCCGGCTCCGGCTTCGAGCCCACGGGGATCTACGAGCGAGTCGCTCTGCAGAAGGGCGCGAGCTTCTCCGGGCCGGCGGTCGTGCACCAGGCCGACTCGACGACCCTGGTTCCGCCGTTCGCCTCTCTCGTCGTCGACGAGCATGCGAACCTCGTGCTCACCATCGCGGAGGACGCGTAGTGCTGCTTTCGATCGATCGTGTGGAGACCATCGTCGTTCGCCTGCCGCCCCGCGCCGACTTCCGCTGGCTTTCCCTGTCCCGGCCACTCGGAGAGTTCGTGCTCGTGCGCGTCCGAGGCAACGGCGTCGAGGGCTGGGGCGAGGTCGTCGGCCTGCGCGACTGGGGCGACGCCGACGGCCGGCGGCACGGCGAGACTCCCGGCACGATCTCGGCGGTCGTCCACGAGTACCTCGCGCCCGCGCTCGTCGGCCATCCGTTCTCCCTCGGCGAGCTCTCTGCACGCCTCGACGAGATCGTGGTGGGGAACCCCTACGCCAAAGCGCTCCTCGACATCGCGGCGCACGATCTCGCCGGACGCGCTTCCGGCGTGCCGGCGCATGCGTTCCTCGGCGGGCGAGCCCGCACCGCAGTGCCGGTCGCTCACATGCTCGGGCTGATGCCCGAGGACGAGGCGCTCGCCGAAGGCCAAGCCGCCTTCGCGGACGGCGTGAGGGCGCTCCAGGTGAAGGGCGGACAGGACGTCGAGCGCGACACACGGCTGATCGGGAGCCTGCGGGATGCCCTCGGAGGAGACGTCTTCCTACGCCTCGACGCCAACGGCGGCTACCGCGGCCGAGTCAACGCACGGCGAGCGCTCGCAGCTCTGGCGGATGCCGGAGCAGACCTCGTCGAACAGCCGCTGCTCGGGCTTGCGGAGGTGGAAGAGGTGCACCGAGATGCGCCCGTGTCGGTGATGGCGGACGAGTCGTGCTGGACGCCGAGTGACGCGCTCGAGCTCGTCGGGCGGCGGGCCGTGGACGCGTTGTCGGTCTACGTCGGCAAAGCCGGCGGCATGGCGCGGGCACGAGAGGTGTGCGGCATCGCCCGCGCGGCGGGCCTCCCGCACGACCTGAACGGAGCGCTCGAGCTCGGCATCGGCAACGCGGCGAACTTGCACGTCGCGCTCGCCTCGCCTGCCGAGCTCTTGCCCTGCGTGATCCCGGTCAACGCGCCGGAAGGGCAAGCTCCGACGGCCACCGCGGGCCGGTACTTCACCGACGACGTCATCGCCCAGCCGTTCGTCTACGGCGACGGCGCGCTGCTCGCGAACGACGAGCCGGGGCTCGGGATCGAGGTCGACACCGAGAAGGTCGCCCACTACCGCGTCGAGTCGCGCGAGACCACCGCGTAATGGCCAAGGTCGGGATCACCTGCGGCGGCGTCTGGTGGCCCACCGAGCACTTCCAGGCGGCGGAGGAGCTCGGGTTCGACTCGATCTGGACCGGCGAGCACATCGTGTTCCACCGCCCGATCCTCGACGCCATGCCGGTGCTCGCCGGCATCGCGGCAGTGACCGAGCGAATCCTGCTCGGCCCGGCCGCGATACTGACCCCGCTCCGACACCCGACCATGCTCGCGAAGGAGCTCGCCACTCTCGACATCATCGCGGGCGGACGTCTGATCGTCGTCGCCGGCGTCGGTGGCGACTTCCCGAAGGAGTTCGAGGCCGCCGGCGTGCCGATGGCGAAGCGAGGGCGCCGCACCACCGAGACCATCGAGATCATGCGCAGGTACTGGACCGAGGAGACGTTCTCCTATCACGGCTCGGTGTTCGAGCTCGAGGACGTCTGGCTGACGCCGAAGCCCGTGCAGGAAGGCGGGCCGCCGATCTGGCTCGCGGGACGATCCGGCGCCGCGATCACCCGGGCGGCGCGCCTCGGGGACGGCTACATGCCCTACATGTACACGGCGGAGCGCTGCCGGGCGGCCTTCCAGGAGGTTCGCGACGAGGCGGAGCGGCTCGGCGTCGAGCTCAGTCCGAGGTTCGTCGAGTCCGCCTTCGTCTACGTGAGCATGGACGACTCGCCCGAACGCGCCCGCGAGCTCGGGATCCGCGATCTCTCGTGGCGCTACGGCAAGGACTTCACTCCCTGGATCGACAAGTACTGCGTCCACGGCACGCCCGAGACCTGCGCGGCCTCGCTTCGCGAGTTCGTCGACGTCGGCATCGAGCATCTGGCGCTCGGGATGATCCACGAGGACTCGATCGCGCTCGACCCGGCGCCGTCCCCCGACGCCTCGCGCTCGACGCTCGGGACACTCGAGCGCTACGCGCGGGAGCTCTTGCCCGCGCTGCGGTGAACAGCGCCGGCCCGCCCGAGTGGGAATCGCTCCGGCGGCGTCCCGCCGAGACCCTCGGCGCGGTCGAGCCCGGATCGTCGCTCACCGTCGCCGAGCTGTGCGATGCGGGGTCGAGGACGGCCGCCCGGCTGCGAGCGGCAGGCGTCGTTCCCGGCGATCGGGTCGTACTCGCGCTGCCGAGCTCACTGGCGTTCGTCAGCGCGTACCTGGCCGTCCGGCTCTGTGGCGCCGTGCTCGTCAACGTGCCCTGGCAGTGGAGGCGCGAGCTCGTGCACGTCGTCACCGAGACCGCTGCGCGCGTTGCCGTTCTCGACCGAGAGGTCGACCCCGCGGATCGCAGCGGCGATCGGGGAGGTGACGACAATCCTTCCCGTGACCGGTCCCGTAATGGAGGCCAATGCCGATCCCGAACCCACGCCGGCGCGCGAGCTCGAGACCGTCGCCTGGCTCGCCTACAGCTCCGGGACGACGGGCACACCCAAGGGCGCAGTCCACACGGAGAAGACGCTCGCGCTGATGGCCGACGGATTCGTTCGAGCGCACGGGCTCGGTGCGGACGACGTGGTCATGGTGGCCGCTCCGGTCGGGCATGCGGTCGGCTTCGTCTACGGCGTCCGGCTCGCGCTGGCCGCCGGATGCCCCGTCGTCCTGCTGCCGACGTGGGACGCTGCGCTCTTCGTGGAGCTCACCGCGGAGCACCGAGGCACGTTCGTCGCGGCGCCGACGCCGTTCCTGTTCGACGTCGTCGAGCACGCCGAGCGCCACGGGGCCGCGAAGCTGGAGAGCCTCCGGGTGTTTCTGTGCGGAGGCGCACCGGTCTCGACGCAGCTGCTCCAACGCGCGCGTGCGCGCCCTCCCCCACACCGACGTCACCGCGTACTACGGCACCTCCGAGTGCGGCGGCGTGACGATGTGCCCGGCCGATGCGCCGGAGCGAAAGAAGCTGACCACCGACGGCCGTCCGCTCGAAGGCATGGAGATACGGCTCGTCGCGGGAGAGCTTCAGGTACGCGGGCCGCAGCTCGCGAGCGGGTACTGGGGTGATGCCGAAACCGGCGGCTTCCAGGGAGACGGCTGGTTCGTGACCGGAGACGAGGCCACGATCGACTCCGACGGCTACGTTCGCCTGCGTGGACGGCTTGACGACAGGATCATCCGCGGCGGGGTGAACGTCTCGCCCGTCGAGGTAGAGAACGTCCTCGCGACCCATCCGGCCGTGCACGAGGTGGCGATCGTCGGTGCGCCCGACGAACGGCTCGGCGAACTCATAGCCGCCCTGGTCGTGGCCGCCGGGCGCACCCCGACAGTCGAGGAGCTGCGCGAACACTGCCGCGAGGCTGGGCTCGCCAAGCTGAAGTGGCCGGAGCTCGTGCAGCCGCTCGAGAAACTCCCCCGCTCGCCGAGCGGCAAGCTGCTGAGATCCGAGCTCGGCCACCTGCTCGCAGCTCGATGAGCGGCACGCTTCTCGACGGGATCGTCGTGTGCCTGCTCACCGACGACCCGGCCGCCGCGATCGCAGCACGCCATCTGGAGCAGCTCGGCGCAGCGATCGTCGACGTCGAGCAGCGCGATGCGGACGTCGTGCTCGCAGACGCAGCGAACGAGCCCGGCGCCGACTGCGCCGCCTCCGCCCTGGTCTGCACGTTCGAGTTCCAGTACGTGGACGGAGGGCTCGTCGCCTCCGAGACGACCGCCCAGGCTGTGGCCGGCATGACCAGCTACGTGGGGCCTGCGGACGGACCGCCCGCGCGCATCGGGTGCGACGTCGGCACGATCGTCGCGGGCATCAGCGCCGTCCAGGCGATCCTCGCGTGGCTGCACGGCGGTCGTAGCCCGGACGCGCGGCACGACGTCGCCGTCTCACCGCTCCGCGCCCTGTTCACCCTGAAGACGATCATCTGGGCGGCTCGCACTCGCCCCGACGAGTGGGTGGGAACCCACGTCCGCTCCCGCGACCGCCTCGTGGACTCGGGCTACCAAACACGAGACGGTCGGATCACGCTCGACTTCCCGCCCGGTGCGGAGCAGGCATGGCGCGGATTCGTGGAAGAGCTCGGCGTCGACGCTCCGCGGATCCGCCAGCTGCAGGATCGCTGGAGTGAAACCGTCGGTTGGGGTGACGACGTCGATATCGCGCGACCGGTCTATGAGGAACGGCTCGCGCCGCTCTCCACCGACAAAGCGGTCGCGCTGATCCGCCGAAACGGCGGCTCGTCCGTCCAGTTCCAGACGCTCGAGGAGTGCCTCGAGCACCCGCAGTCCAGAGCTCTCGGCCTTCGAGAGAGCGGCGCGCACGGCCTGCCCTTCCGGCTCGACCCGGAAGGCAGGGAGCGGGTCGCCGCAATCCGGAACGGCGATCCCACGCGCCCGCTCGTCGGTGTTCGGGTCGCGGACTTCGGCGTCGGCGGAGTCGGGCCGTTCGCCGCCACCCTGCTCGCCTGGCTCGGCGCCGACGTCGTCAAGGTCGAGGCCCCGAACGAGTTCATCCTCTCCGTTCGTCCCACGGTCGGCGGACTCAGCACCACGTATCTCGCGCTGAACCAGGGAAAACGGTCGGTACAGCTCGACCTGAAGATCGACGACGACCGGGAGCTCGCTCGCGGTCTCGTCGCCCACGCCGACGTCGTCCTCGAGAACTTTCGGCCGGGCGCGCTCGACCGAATCGGCTTCGGCTACGAGGAGTTGAGCGAGCTCAACCCGCGTCTCGTCTACTGCTCGGTGACAGGCTTCGGCTCGGCAGGGCCGCTCGCGAGCGAGCCGTGCACCGACCCGCACATGCAGGCGTTCAGCGGCTTCGCCGCGGAGAACGCCGGCGAGACGGGCTTCCCGCGGCGAGTGCGTTACTACGGCTTCGTCGACCTCGTCACCTCGACCGTCGCAACCGAGGCCGTGTGCGCTGCTCTCCTGGCCCGCTCCTCGGTCGGCGGCCCGGTGCGCGTCGAGACGTCGATGCTGGAAGCGGTCGTCCACGTCCTGCAGGCGAGTCGGGCGGCGACCGCGCGGGAGCTCGACGGTCTGTACCAAACGCGGGACGGAGACCTTGCCGTGACGTGTCGCTCCGCCGCGGAGGTCGACGCGCTGGCCGAGGCACTCGAAGTCTCGTCGGTCGCGGAGCCCGCGCTCGAAGAGGCGCTCGCCGCACGCCCCGCTGCTGAGTGGGCGCGCCTCTTCGGCGACCGCGGGGCGCCGGCGGCACAGACCCTCCGGGACGAGGACGTGCTCGCGCGAGCCGATTTCCGGGAGTCGGGGCTCCTCCGCGATCTGCCCCTCCCTCATGCAGAGCCGCTCGCCGCCGGGGGCCCGCCCTGGGACCTCGGAAGTCGGGACGACGCTCCACCGGCCCCCGTACCGGGTCAGGACACCGAGCACCTGCGCAGGGATCCCGAGTCGTTCTGGCGACCAAGAGCAGAGAGCGCTTGAGGAAGTGTCGGCAGTGTTTCGTACGCTGTATCCTCGCTTCCGGTGACCGCACGGGTGCCAGCGAGCACGCTGCCGCTCTCGTATCCCGAGCACGTTCGGCAGCTGCTCGAGATCGAGATCGTCGAGGGCAGGCTCGCCGCCGGCGAGCGCGTCTCCGAGGATCAGCTCGCGCGCAGGCTCGGCGTCAGCCGCACTCCGGTGCGCGAAGCGATGCGCGTGCTCGAGGGACATGGCCTCATCGTGCGGCGGCGCGGGAAGGGCACCTACGTGGCGGGCGCGACGAGCACCGCCGAGGCGGGTGCGCTCTACCTGCTCCGCGCCCCGCTCGAGTCGTTTCTCGCCGCACAGGCCGCGGAGACGATCACGGCTGACGAGCTCGAGGATCTCGAGCGGCTGAGCGCCGCATTCCGCGTTGCGGTCGCGGGGTCGGGCGAGGGTCTTCCCCGGCTCATCGAGGCGGACTCGGCACTGCACTGGGGTATCTACGACGCGGCCCGTTCGGACCTCGTCTCCATCGTGCGGAGCTACTGGGGCCGCCTTCTCCGAGAGCTCTACACCCGTGTCTATCTCGAGGGACCGCCGGAGCACTTCGCAGACCAGCACGACGAGATCGTCGCCGCGCTGCGTACACGCGATGGCGAGGCGGCCCGCGGCGCGATGGAGCGACACATCGCGGACGGCTGGGAGGTCGTGCGGGCGAGCTTCGAGGCCGCGGACGACGCGAACGGCCCCTGACGTGACGGAGGGAGCGAGCGTCGCGAGCCTGTGCCGCGGAGGGGCGAGGCGCGCGCCCGAGCGAAACGCGGTCGAGTGGGACGACGGGGCGGTCACGTTCGCAGAGCTCGATCGGCGCACCGAGGCGCTGGCACACCATTTCCAGGCGGCCGTTGCGCCGGGTCGGCGAGTCGGGATCTACTGCGGCAACCGGGTCGAATGGGTCGAGACGTACGTCGCCGCGCACAAGGCCGGGATCCCTGTCGTTCCGATCAACCACCGCTACCGCCGGCGCGAGGTCGAGCACATCCTCGGTGAGGCGGAGCTCGACCTCGTCGTCCGCGACGACACCGCACACGACGACCGCGAGCTGCAGCAGCTACTCGCCGGAGTAGCCACCCTGGACGTGGGCGATGCGTACGAGAGCGCCGCCGCCGGCTCAAAGGCTCGAGTCGAGGCACGCGCCACGGCCGAGGACGTGATCGTCTACACCTCCGGAACGACCGCACTGCCCAAGGGGGTCGTCTACACGCGGTCGACGCAGATCACCTCGGTCTGGGTGCTGCAGCTCGCGATCGGCTACGACCCCTCCGATCGCTTCCTCATCTTCACACCTCTCGCTCATCGGGCCGCGCAGCCACTCCTGCTCTGTGCGCTCTTCCAGGGGGCGACCACGTACCTGCTCGGCCAGTACAGCGCAGCGGGGCTCGCAGCGGCGGTGCGGGATCGCCGAGTGACCGCGCTCCCCGGCGTGCCGACCGCGCTCCGCGACCTCCTCGGGCTCGTTCGCGAGGAGCAGGTCGAGCCCATGACGGGTGTTCGTCACGTCTTGATGACCGGGGAGACCGTCGGCGACGCAACGCTGCAGGACATCCGCGCCCTCTTCCCGAACGCCCGCTTCGGCACGGCGTACGGCAGCACCGAGGCCGGCCTCGTCACGTTCCTCGACCACGAGCACCAGCTCGAGCACCCGCGCTCGTGCGGACGTGTCTTGCAGGGAGTCGAGGTGCGGCTGGTCGGAGAGGACGGCCGAGACGTTCCCGTAGGCGAGCCGGGTGAGATCATCGTCCGTGGCGGCGAGCCGGGGAGCTACACGGTCGCCGCCGGCTATCTGGCGGCCGGCGGCGGGATCGAGCCCTTCACCGACGCCGACGGCTGGTTCTCGACGGGCGACGTCGCAACCGTTGACGACGACGGCTTCTACACCATCGTCGACCGCAAGAAGGACATGATCCTCTCCGGCGGGATGAACATCGCATCGAAGGAAGTCGAGGAGATCGTCGCGACCCACCCGGGCGTCGCGGAGGTCGCCGTGACCGGAGAGCCCGATGCCCGCTTCGGCGAGCGTGTCGTCGCGTGGGTCGTGCGTCGGCCCGACGCGACCGTCGGCGAGGAGGAGATCGTCAGCCACGTGGCCACGCGAGCCGCCTCGTACAAGAAGCCGCGCGTCGTCCACTTCGTGGAGGGACTGCCGCGCTCCCCGACCGGGAAGGTGCTGAAGCGCGCGCTCAAGGCCAATGTGAACGCGGGAGGCGAGCGATGAACGTCGACGGGCTGGTGGCGATCGACATCCACACGCACGCGAAGATCCCGCTGCGCGGCGACGAAGACCCGCTGACGAAGGCCCAGCGACTCGAGGCCTCTGCGATGTTCAAGACCGACGTCGACACCGCCGTGACCGTCGAGGACGTCGCCGCGTACTACCGGGAGCGAAACATGGCGGCGGTCGTGTTCGGCGTCGACAGCGAGGCCGGTACGGGCGAGGTGCCCGTGTCGAACGAGGAGATCGCCGAGGTCGCGGCGGCGCACCCGGACGTGCTCATCCCGTTCGCGAGCATCGACCCGTGGAAGGGGAAGGCTGGCGCGCGGGAGGCGAGAAGGCTGATCTCCGAGCACGGCGTTCGCGGATTCAAGTTCCACCCCAGCATGCAGGCCTTCTTCCCGAACGACCGGCACGCCTACACGCTCTACGAGGCGATCGCCGAAGCCGGGCTCCCGGCCCTCTTCCACACCGGGCAGAGCGGAATCGGCATGGGGCAACCGGGAGGCGGTGGGATACGTCTCAAGTACTCGAATCCGCTGTACCTGGACGACGTCGCCGTCGACTTCCCGGAGATGCCCATCATCCTCGCCCATCCCTCGATGCCCTGGCAGGACGAGGCCATCGCCGTCGCCATGCACAAGCCCCAGGTGTACATCGACCTCTCCGGCTGGTCGCCGAAGTACTTCCCGCCGCAACTCGTGCACCACGCCAACACCCTGCTCAAGCACAAGGTGCTGTTCGGCTCGGACTTCCCGTTCATCACACCCGAGCGCTGGATCTCGGACTTCGAGCAGGCCGGCTTCCGCGACGATGTGAAGCCGCTGATCCTCAAGGAGAACGCCGTCCGCGTGCTCGGGCTCGACGGGAGCAAGGGTCAATGACGGCCATGTACTTCGAGGACTTCGAGGTGGGCGCGACGTTCGCGACCGCCGCACGGACGATCACGGAGGCCGACGTGATGACGTTCGCGGAGCTCACCGGCGACGACAATCCGCTGCACGTCGACCGCGAGTTCTCGGAGCGCGGGCCGTTCGGAGAGCAGATCGCGCACGGGTTGCTCGTGCTTTCCGTCGCCGCGGGGCTCGGAATCCAGACGGGCATCTTCAGCGGAACCAACCTGGCGTTTCTCGGGCTCGAGGACTGGCGGTTCGTCGGCGTCGTCAAGTTCGGGGACACGATCCGGATGGAGTCGACGGTGATCGAGACCCGGCCGACGAGCAAACCCGGGCGCGGCGTCGTCCGCATCGAGCAGGAGATCAAGAACCAGCACGACGAGGTCGTGCAGAAAGGAGTGTTCGTGCAGCTGATGGCCAGCCGCGACGCAGCCATCGAGGTCGCGGGCTAGTGGCGGGCGTCGAGGGACGGGTCGTGGTCGTCACCGGTGCAGGCGGCGGGCTGGGGCGCAGCCACGCGTTGCTGCTGGCCAAGAACGGGGCGCAGGTCGTGGTGAACGATCTCGGCGCCTCGCTCGACGGTCAAGGAGCCGAGCGACGCGCGGCCGACGACGTCGTGGCCGAGATCGTCGCGGCAGGCGGTGAGGCGGTCCCCAACCACGACGACGTCTCCACTCCCGAGGGCGGAGCCGCGATCGTCGAGCGGGCGCTCGAGTCGTTCGGCCGCATCGACGCCGTCGTGAACAACGCGGGCATCCTGCGCGATCGCACGTTTCACAAGATGTCGGACGAGGAGTGGGACGCCGTCCTCAAGGTGCATCTGTACGGCACGTTCAACGTCACCCGCGCTGCGATGCCCCACTTCCGGGACCAGGAGTACGGACGGATCGTCGTGACGACCTCGGTCACCGGCCTGTACGGGAACTTCGGGCAGGCCAACTACGGGGCGGCGAAGCTCGGTCTCGTGGGCCTCGTCAACACGCTCGCGATCGAAGGCCGGCAGAAGAACATCCTCGCCAACGCCGTTTCACCGCTCGCCCGCACCCGCATGTCCGTCGACATCCTGGACGAGGAGTTCGACCCGGAGTTCGCTTCGGTGGCGGTCGCATACCTCGCGGGCGAGGAGTGCCGGGTCAGCGGCGAGGTCATCCACGCCGCCGCGGGTCGCTACACCCGCGTTCGCTACGCCGAGTCTCGCGGCGTAGAGTTCGCCGAAGTGCCGACCGTGGATGCCCTGTCGAGTCGCTTCGACGAGGTGCTGGACATGACGAACGCCGAGATTCGTGCCGAGTCGTGAACGCTCGAGAAGAGTGCTTGACTCTGGCCGTTCAGGGCGTATTTTGTATCCACCTAGCTGCCGGACCACCCACAAACCGGACCGACATCGACCGGAGTAGTTCGTCTTAGTGAGAGGCTCTGACTGCGGCAGCCTCGAGAGCGAGGACGCCGCGGGTAGGGAAATCGTCTGCTACGCCGAGGAAAGGGAGTGGCCGCAAGATGGAAAGGGAGACGAGGAAGCAGGTCGAGGAATACCGCCGCACAGCCGGCCCGATCGAGAACAACGTCATCGACGAGCTCATCGCGGGCGACGTCGATCGCCAGGAGTTTCTCCGCCGCGCGACGATGTTCGGCATCGGTGCCGGAACGATCGGCGCGCTGCTCCGCTACATCGGCGAGGCGGATGTCGCGTACGGTGCCCCGGGGGTCGCCGTTCAGAGGGGTGGGACGATTCGTGTGGGTGCGTCCGCCGTCGGCTCGAGCTTCGAGCCGCGCCTGCTGAGAGAGGCCGGCTCGCTCTCCGCGGCCTCCATTCCCGGCGAGTACCTGACATTCTCCAATCAGGCGCTGCAGGTGAAGCCGTGGCTCGCCACGAGCTGGAAGCCGAACGCAACGCTCACCAGGTGGACGTTCCAGCTCCGCCGGGGCGTCAAGTTCCACAACGGCAGGACGATGAACGCCGACGACGTCGTGGCGACCTTCAAGCAGTACCTGTCGGTGACCCCGTCGGAGATCCTCTCCGCGATCCCGGCGAACCTGCTCGGACCGGAAGGGGTCGTCAAGAGAGGGCCGTACACGGTCGAGTTCCGCCTCAAGCAGCCGTCGAACGCGTTCCCGCAGCTGGTCAGCCAGACGACGTACCAGGCGATCATCCAGCCTGCGTCAGTCGCCAGGAAATGCCGGGACCTGGGTCTCGAGCGGCATGATCGGAACCGGGCCGTTCCGCCTGAAGGGCGGCACACCGAACAGGCGCCTCGAGTTCGTCCGCTTCCCCGGATACTGGGGCGGCAGCCCGCCGCTCGACGGCGTCGTGTTCACGTGGTACGAGGGCACGGCACCGCAGGTTCTGGCACTGCGGGGGGGGCAGATCGACCTCTGCGTCCAGCTCACCCCGCAGGAAGTCGCAGCGTTCCGGCGCAACAACCGGTTCAAGGTCTTCGCGGTCCCGTCGTCGGCGCACCGGATGTTCGGCATGCGGACCGATCGCGAACCGTTCAGGGACGCGAGAGTGCGGCGCGCCGTTGCGCTGGCGGTCAACCGTCCGGACATGGTCAAGAGGATCCGCCTCGGTCTGGGCACGCTCGGGAACGACTCGCCGTTCTGGCCGAAGTTCCCGTCCACGGACCCATCGATCAAGCAGCGCAAGCAGAATCTCGAGCTCGCGCGGGCATTGCTCAGAGCAGCGGGGCAGGAAAACCTCAAGTTCACGCTCACGACCTGGAACGGCGAGGATCACCCCGATCACGCGCAGGCGCTGCAGGCCATGGCTCGCCAGGCGGGCATAGACATCGAGCTCGAGGTCCAGTCATCCGCCGAGTACTACGGAGGCGGCGCCGACTATTACGCGACCACCCCGTGGCTCAACAGGCCCGCGACGCTGACCGAGTACGGCGCTCGCGGGGTGCCGAACCTGTACCTCACTGCCGCGTACATGACCGACGGCATCTGGAATGCATCGCACTACTCGAACCCCGCGTTCGACGCGGCAGCCAAGCAATACCTCGGGGCTCCGACGGTCGCTGCGGAACGGAGAGCGACGAAGAAGATGGCCGGCTTCCTGCTGCGAGACACGCCGGTGATCACCGACTACTTCAACACGTTCGTCACCGCCGGGGCGGCCAAGGTCCAGAACTATCGGGCCGAAGCCATCTCGCACGTGCGCCTCGCCAAGACCTTCCTGAGGCAGTCGTAGTCACCCGAACCGCCGGCGCGCGCAGGCGCGCCGGCGGTTCGACAACCGACGAAAGCCGATACCCATCGCCCGCTACGTCCTCAAGCGCCTCGGCCTCGCGCTCATCACGCTTCTCCTGCTGAGCGCGATCGTGTTCGCCACAGCGCAGCTCCTCCCGGGCAACGTCGGCCGCTCGGTGCTCGGCCGCGACGCGAGCGAGGAGGCAGTGGCCCAGTACAACCGCGAGCACGGCACCGACCGCCCTGCCGTCGTCCAGTACGTCGACTGGTTGGGGAACGCCGTGCAGGGCGACCTCGGCAACTCACTCGTCCCTCCGGAGCCCCCGGTGTGGGACGTCGTCCGTCCGGCACTGGTCAACTCGACGAAGCTCGCGGTCTACGCCTTCTTGCTCGTCGTCCCGCTCGGGCTGCTCGGGGGAATCTTTGCCGGCCTGCGCGTCGGGCGACCGACCGACCGCACGATCACCGTCGTCGGGCTGTCGCTCGCGGTCGTTCCGGAATTCGTGACCGGGCTCGTGCTGATTCTCGCCTTCTCGATCTGGCTCGGCTGGCTCCCGGTCACGGCGCAGTGGGAGCCCGGCGCCGACGCGTTGACGCAGATCGAGTACCTGACCTTGCCGGCGATCGCCCTCGCCATCGTCCTCTTCGGGTACATCGCCCGCATCACGAGAGCCGGAGTCGTGGAGGCGCTCGACGCCGACTACACGCGGACTGCGTACCTCAAGGGGCTGCCGCGCAAGACGGTGATCCGGCGTCATGTGTTGCGAAACGCCCTCATGCCGACCATCGCCGTCGTCGCCACACAGGTCGGGTACCTCTTCGGCGGGCTCGTCGCCATCGAGTTCCTGTTCAACTACCAGGGCCTGGGGCTGATGGTACTCCAGGCGGCTGAGCAGAAGGACTTCACGCTTCTCACCGCGGGCGTCCTCGTGGTGGGTGTCGTCTACCTCGTCTTCACCCTCCTGGCGGACATCCTCTTCGCCATGCTCAACCCTCGCATCAGATTCGCGGCCGCCGAATGACGATCGGTCCTTCTGCGCCGCTTCCAGCCGGAGACGTGCCGCTCGGCGAGCTGGCGACACCCACATCGAGGTCTGAAGCCGGGATCGCTCGTCGAGAACGGCTGCGGCTCCTCATGCGCAGCCCGAGCTTCCTCATCGGGTCGTTGGTGATCCTCTTCTGGGTCGTCTGCGCCATCCTCGGCGACCGGATCACGCCGTACGACCCGATCTACGACCAGACACCCGATCTCAGCGTGCCGCCCTCGACGGAGTACTGGTTCGGAACCGACCGCCTCGGCCGAGACGTCTTCTCGCGCGTGCTCGCCGGCTCTCGGGACATCCTGCTGGTCGCGCCTCTGGCGACCCTAATCTCGACCGTGCTCGGCACGGCGCTCGGCCTCATCACCGGCTACTTCCGCGGCATCGCCGACGACACGATCAGCCGGCTCATCGACGCCATCCTCGCCATCCCGCTGGTCGTGCTCGCGGTCACAGTCGTCGCCTCCCTCGGGAGCCGGTCGGTTTGGTCGGTGACGATCGTGATCGCGCTCGTGTTCGCGCCGATCATCGCCCGGACGGTTCGGGCGACCGTCCTCGGCGAGGCGCAGCTCGACTACGTGGAGGCGGCCAGGCTGCGGGGTGAGCGCTCGCCCTACGTGATGTTCGTCGAGGTGCTCCCGAACGTCATGCCGCCGATCCTCGTCGAGGCGACGATCCGGCTCGGGTACGCGATCTTCGCGGTGGCGACACTGACCTTCATCGGGTTCGGGCTCCAGCCGCCGTCCGCCGACTGGGCCGTGCAGATCGCGGACAACTACCCCTTCCTCGATCAGCAGTGGTGGACGGTGCTCTTCCCGGGCATGGCGATCGCGTCGCTGGTGGTGGCCGTCAATCTCGTCTCCGACAGCGTGCAGCAGGTGCTGGAGCGATGAGCGTGGTCGCGACCGCCGCTGCGCTCGAGCTGACCGACCTCGAGGTCTGCTATCGCGTGCGGGGAATCGATCGCAGGGTCCTGCGCGGAATCTCCATGCACATCGAGACCGGCGAGTCCTACGGCCTGGTCGGCGAGTCGGGCTGCGGGAAGTCGACGGCTGCGCTGACCATCGTCCGCTACCTGCCGCGAAACGGCCGCGTCACGGCCGGCTCGATCTCCGTCGCCGGCACCGACGCGCTCGCGCTGCAGAGGACGTGACCTGCGGAGGTTCCACGCCCGCAACGTATCGATGGTGTACCAGAATCCCGGCGCCGCGCTCAACCCGTCGATCCGCGTCGGAGCGCAGGTCGCCGAGGCCTTCACCGTGCTCGGCATGGCGCGCGGCGAGGCCGACGACCGGGCTCGAGAAGTCCTGAACAAGGTGCAGATCGCCGACCCGGGATCGGTGATGAACCGCTATCCGCACCAGCTCTCGGGTGGGATGCAACAGCGGGTCGTGATCGCGATGGCGCTCGCGAAGGATCCCGCCCTCCTGATCCTCGACGAGCCGACGACCGGCCTCGATGCGACGGTGGAAGCAGAGGTGCTGGACCTGGTCGCGCAGCTGCAGGCCGAGCTGCACACGGCAGTCCTCTACATCAGCCACAACCTCGGCGTGATCGCGAAGATGTGCTCGCGGGTGGGCGTCCTCTACGCGGGACGCCTCGTCGAGGAGGGCTCGGTCGAGACGGTTCTCCAGGATCCTCGCCATCCCTACACGGTCGGACTGCTCCGCTGCATCCCGCGCGGCGGCGTCCGGAAGGATCGCGGCCGGCTGGACACGATCCCAGGCTTCCTGCCGAGCCTGGGCGAGGAGCTCAGCGGCTGCGTGTTCTCGGATCGCTGCGCGCTCGCCGACGACCGCTGCCGCACCGACGAGCCCCCGCTCATCGCCATCGCCCCCGGGCACGAGAGCCGTTGCTGGTACCACGAGCTCGCGCACGACCTGCCGCGCGAGGAGGCGGCCAACATCGCGCTACCGCCGGTCGACCGGAGCGTGGCTCCGCTGGTCGAGCTGGACGAGCTCACGAAGATCTTCAAGCAGCGCGGGCACGAGGTGCATGCGCTCACCGACGTGACGGCCGCGATCTGGCCGGGCGAGACGCTCGGGCTGGTGGGCGAGTCCGGGAGCGGCAAGACGACGCTCGCACGAACGCTGCTCGGGATCGTCTCCCCGACGGCGGGCGTCGCGAGGCTCGACGGCGTCCCCCTGACCCCGCGGTACCAGAAGCGCTCTCAGGCGGAGTTGCGCTCGCTGCAGATCGTGTTCCAGAACCCGGACTCTGCGCTCAACCGCCGCCACTCGGTGCGGCGCATCCTGCTCCGCTCGATGAAGAAGCTCGCCGGGCTGTCGGGACAGGCGGCGGGGCTAAAGCTTCAGGATCTCACCGAGCGGGTCCGCCTCAGCGAGCGCACGCTGACCCAGAAGCCCGTGCAGCTCTCGGGCGGTCTCAAGCAGCGCGTGGCAATCGCGCGCGCGTTCGCCGGCGACCCGAAGCTGGTCGTCTGCGACGAGCCGACGTCTGCCCTCGACGTCTCCGTGCAGGCCGCGATCCTCAACCTGCTCGTCGAGCTCCAGGCAGAGAAGCAGGTCTCGTACCTCTTCATCTCGCACGACCTCGGGGTCGTTCGCTACATCTCGGACCGGATCGCCGTCCTCTACCTGGGCCGGCTGCAGGAGCTCGGCCCCGCCGACGTGGTCTTCGATGGGCCCCACCACCCGTACACGGAGGCGCTGCTCTCCGCCGTCCCGACGATCGACGGCGGCGGCCGCGACCGGATTCGGCTCGAGGGCGACATCCCGAGCGCCGCGGAGCCTCCTACGGGTTGCGTCTTCCACACCCGCTGCCCGCGCTTCCTGGGGCCGATCTGCGTCGAGCAGGAGCCGCCGCTCGTCGAGGCCGAGCCCGGCCACCTCATGCGCTGCCACATCCCGATCGAGGAGCTGCGCGAGCTTCAGCGCAAAGAGGCGGCCTCGGTCTAGGCGTACGCGGTTCGCGACCGCGGCACGAGCATCCACGCCGCCACCACGAAGCCGACCGCGGCGGTCGCCACGAATGCCCACTTCGCGCCCCCTGCGCTGAGCGCGATTCCGGCGGCCAGAGGTGCCGCGAGCGCCGCCCCGGCCCACATGACGTTCATCAGGCCACCAATCGGCGTCGCGAGCGACTCGCGCGGGACGTGCGAGCGCGCAAGCGCGTACACGATCGTGACGAGGACTGCTCGCGCTCCCGCCGATACGAGGAGAAAGCCCACCACCGCGAACGTCGAGAAGCTGACGAACGGGATCAGGAACGTGGCACCGACGACAGCGGCGGTAGCTCCCACGAGCCGGACATCGACGCGCCAGGACGGGATGCGGGTGCACAGCGCGCCGCTGGCCATGAAGACGATCGCGGTGAGAGCGATGACGGAGCCGATCCCGCCCGCCGAGAGCCCGTTGTCGGCCAGGACGAGCGGCGCGAGCAGGCCCGACACCCCTGCCACGGCTCCGAGCAGCGCCGTGACGAGCATCGCGCCACCGAGGGCATGCTCGTCCCGCGTAGCGGAGAGCGCCTGCCGCAGACGACCGGCCGGAGCGCGTTCGTCCTGGGAATGAGACCGGCCGACGACGTAGAGGAGCGGCAGGGTGGCCAGGGCGATCGCAGCGAACGCAACCCGGTAACCCCACAGGTCGGTCACGATGCCGGAGAAGGCGGGCCCGATCAGCCAGCCCGCGCCGGCGGCGGCGATCAATCGGCCGGTGCCGGCCGCCCCACGGTCGGAACCGGCGGCGACAGCAGGGGCGACCGTCCACAGGATGGCGAAGCTGAGACCGAAGAGCGCCCGGCCGGCCATGAGCATCCCGAGCCCGGTGGCGAGGCCCTGCACCAGAAGTGACACCGGCAGGAGCGCGGCACTGGCAAGCAACAGTCGCCGGGATCCGATTCGCCCGGCGCTGAGGCCGATCGGCACGGAGGCGGCAAGCGTCACGACCGTCGCCGCCGAGAGCAGCGCGCCCGTCTCGGCTCCGGAAAGGTCGAACCTCCCTTGCAGGGTCGGGAGGAGCGGGAGCAGCGCGGAGTCGGCGACCGCGTTCGCGAGCGCGAGCGCGGAGACGGCGAGGAGCGCACGATCGGCGCGGAGACGGTGCTGCAGCCAGCTGAACATCTCTCGTCAGGATCGGGTCAGCCGACCGATAAGTAAAATCCGAGTTATTGAACGATGTGACAAATAACACTGATCGATTGTTAGGCGTCGAGTTCCGGCACCTCGCCGCGCTCGAGGCGATCGTCGAGACCGGCTCGTTCGCCGCCGCGGCCCGACGGCTCGGGTACACCCAGCCCGCGATCAGCCAGCAGATCGCCGTCCTCGAGCGAGCGACCGAGCTGCAGCTCCTCGAGCGCCCGGGAGGACGCCGTCCCGTGACCGCGACCGAGGCGGGCGAACGACTGCTCCGTCACGCGGCGCGCGCGACCGCCGCGATGAGGGCCGCGGCCGCAGACCTGCATGCCCTGGCAGAAGGCGATGCAGGAACGCTTCGCATCGCCACGTTCCAGAGCATCGGCGTGCGCGTGATTCCGCCCGTGGTGCGCCTCTACGGCGAGCGTTGGCCGGCGATCGAGGTCAGGCTCGTCGAGGCGGAGTACGGGTTCCTGGTCGAGCCTCTCATCCGAGGCGAGCTCGACCTCGCCTTCGTCGCCGACTCCATCGAGACCGCCATCGAGCGAATCGACGTGCTGACCGACCCGTACGTACTGCTTGCCCCCGCGGGCTCCGAGCTCGCCCAGGCGGGGAAGAGCGTGAGCGTCAGAGAGATCGGCCGACTTCCGCTCATCGCCTACCGGCTCTCTCACGGCGGCGAGGCGCACCTGATCCGCAAGGGCATCGAGCCGAGGATCGTCTTTCGAACCGACGACAGCGGCATCGTCCAGGGCCTCGTAGGCGCCGGCGTCGGATATGCGCTCGTACCCCGGCTGACCGTCGATCAGGGCGATCCCGAGATCGCGACACTCGACGTGCGTGGAATACCGCCTCGTGAGATCGGGCTCGCGTGGCACGCCGACCGCACGCTCTCACCCGCGGCCCGAGCGTTCGTCGAAGTCGTCGAGGAAGTTTCCGGTCGCCTGCGGGCCGGTGAGCTCCGCTGAGCCCGTTCGGCGCGGAAGCTCGACCACTCATGATCTAGCGTTGCCTCGTGGAGCGCTCCTCGGTCGTCGTCGTCGGCGGTGGCGTCATCGGGCTTGCCTGCGCGTGGGAGCTGACGCGCGCCGGCGCGGGGGTGACGCTGCTCGAGCGCGGCGAGATCGGCGGCGGCGTCTCGCGCGGGAACACCGGCTGGGTCGTTCCCAGCCTGACCTTCCCGCTACCGGCGCCCGGGATGGTTCGGGAGGGCGTGTCTCAGCTCGTCACGCGAGGGGACGCGTTCGTCCTCCGACCCTCGCTCGATCCGTCGTTCGTGCGCTGGCTCTGGCAGTTCTGGCGTAGCTCGTCGTCGTCCCGCTTCGACGCCGGCGTGCGTGCGCTGCTCGAGCTGAACCGGCGGACGCTCGAGCTCTACGACGGCTACCGCGAGGATGGGCGTCGAGTTCGAGATGCATGCGACCGGGCTGATCGTGGTTGCGCGGACTGACTCAGGACTGGAGCAGTACCGGCAGGTCTTTCGCCGCCTGCGCGAGCTCGGGTACAGAGGGCGGTGAGCCGGACGAGCTCGATCGCGACGGGCTCGCTCGAGCTCGAGCCGGCACTCGACCGAGCAACGTCGTGGCAGGACTGCATGCACGAGTCGACCGGTACGTGCGGCCCGGAGGAGCTGATGGGCGCGCTGGCCGAGCGCTTGCGCGCGGAGGAAGGCGCGCAGATCCTCGAGACCTGCGAGGTCGCCGATCTCTCAGCCGGCTCGAGCGGCTGGACGCTGACGACCGAGCACGGGGGAGCTGCACGCCGACAAGGTGGTGGTGGCCGCGGGGCTGCCTTCCGTCAGGCTCCTGGGTCGCTTCGGGATGCGCGTCGCTGGTCCAACCTGCCCGAGGCTATAGCGTCACGATTGCCGGAGATGGCACACCTCCCCGACATGCGCTCTATCTGGCCGAGGCGAAGATCGGCATAAGCCCGTACTCGGACGGCGTGCGCCTCGCCGGCGTCTTCGAGCTCGGCGCGGCGGAGGCGGAGGCGCCTCCCGGCGCCGGGTGAGCGCCTGCTCGCGGCTGCACGCCCGTATCTGTCCGGCTGGACCCCGGACGCGGACGGGCCGGTGGTGACCTGGGCGGGGCTACGTCCCGCGACTGCAGACGGCCTCCCGTCGATCGGCGCGTTGCCAGGGCACCCGGGGTTGTTCGTCGCCTCGGGGCACGGGATGCTCGGCGTCACGCTCGCGCCGGCGACCGCCGCGCTGCTCGCCCCGCTGGTGCTCGAAGGCCGCATGGCCCCCGAGCTCGAGCCCTTCTCGCCGGGACGCCGCTGATGCAGATTCGTGCGGCGGTGCTGGAAGCGACGCACGGCCCACTGACGGTCTGCGAGCTCGACCTCGCAGCTCCGGGCCGCGAGGAGGTCCTCGTCCGGCTCGGCGCCAGCGGCGTCTGCCACTCCGACTGGAACGCAGTCGACGGAACCTCGGAGACGCCGTGTCCGGCGGTCCTCGGACACGAAGGCGCCGGAGTCGTAGAGGCGATCGGTACAGGTGTGGCCCGAGTCCGCGTCGGAGACCACGTCGCGCTCTCCTGGACGCCGTCCTGCGGCTGGTGTGCAGAGTGCGCGCGTGACCTCCCCTGGCTCTGCTCGACTGCCTGGCCGGCGCTCTCGGCAGGTGGCCTGATGGACGGCACGACGCGCCTCTCGCGGGCGGGAGAGCCGGTCTACCACTACTCGTTCCTGTCCACGTTCGCCGAAGCGTGCGTCGTCCCCGAGCGCTCCTGCATCCCGATTCCCAAGGACGTGCCGTTCGACATCGCCGGGCTCGTCGGCTGCGCGGTGACCACCGGGGTGGGCGCCGTCTGGAGAACTGCCGGAACCAGACCGGGAGATCGTGTCGCGGTGCTCGGGTGCGGAGGCGTGGGCCTCTCGGCGGTGATGGCGGCGGCAGCGGTCGGTGCGGAGCCGATCGTCGCCGTCGACACGGAGCCGCAGAAGCTCGAAGCTGCTCGGTCGTTCGGCGCGACGGAGAGCATTCTCTGGCAGGGAACACCAGAGGCGACAGCCGAAGCGATCCGCGAGGCTTCCGGTGGAGGAGTCGACGTCGCCGTAGAAGCGACCGGGAGAACAGAGGCGATGCTGGCCGCGTACCTCGGAACGCGACCGCGTGGCGCGGCCGTGCTGATCGGCATCTCCCGCGCCGATGCGGTGCTCTCGCTCCCGGCGGCCACGATCCCGCGCAGCGAGCGTCGTATCCTCGGGTCCATCTACGGCTCGTCCAAGCCGGAGCGCGATTTCCCCGCGACGCTCGCCCTCTACCGCGCGGGCCGCCTGCCGCTCGACCGGCTCGTCTCGCACCGCCTCGGACTCGACGAGATCGAGCGCGCGTTCGAGCTGATGCGATCCGGCGATGCACTGCGCGTGGTCCTCGACCTCTCGACGAACGGTGGCCCGTGAGGCCGGCCGAGCTCGACGGCAGGATCGGTGAGGGCTGGAGCGGAGACGCGCCGAACGGCTCGCACGTCAACGTCGTGCTCGCCGCTCGCGGCAGCCCGACTGCCGCCGCGGCAATCGGCATGCTGGCCAACCCCTCGCCCGGACATACGCCTGTCCTCGTCTGCGTGGGAGCGACCCAGCAGGAGTACGAGCCGGTCTGGCCGCCGACGTTGATGATGAACAAGGCAACGGCGCTCGAAGAGGCACATCAGACCATGACCTGGGGAGCCGCCCAGCTCGGGATCGGTCAGGGCGTGCTCGACGCCGTAGCCGACGGGCTCATCGAGGCGAGTGGCGACCTCCTCGTCCTCGTAGCCGTGTGGGTCGACCCGGCCGCAGACGACGAGACCGCGGTTCGGCAGGCCAATCGTACGGCGACGCGGAAGGCGCTCGGCATCTGCGTCGAGGGACGAGACACTGCCGCGGCTGCTGCGCTGGTCGAACGGCGTGACTCGCTCCGCAACCCCTTCTACTCCGGCTCATAGCGTGCGCATCGCGGCGATCGAAACGCGGCACTACCGCTATCCGCTCGACCCGCCCTTCTCGGCCGCGTGGGACCCGGTGCCGCGCACCCATCAGGACGCGACGCTCGTGATCGTCCGCTCCGACGACGGCGTGGAGGGGTACGCGAGCGGCGACGCGCTTCCGGATCGCGAGCTCCTGGAGCGGCTCCTCGTCGGGATCGATGCGATGCAGCCGGAGGTCGTGCACGGGATCTGCGAGACCGTCGACTTCCACCATGGCCGCAACTGGACGCTGGAGGTCGCCATCTGGGATCTCGTCTCTCGAGCGCTCGACGAGCCTCTCTGGCGCCATCTCGGCGGCGAGGCCGACCGCATGCTCGCCTACGCGTCGAGCGGGGAGCTCGTACCGGCCGAGGAGCGGGTTCGGCGTTGCGTGGCGCTGCGGGACGCGGGCGTACACGCGGTCAAGCTTCGCCTCCACTCGAACGACTGGCGCATCGATCTGCCGGTGATCGAGGCGGTGCGCGAGGCGGTGGGCGGCGACCTGGAGATCATGGTCGACGCGAACCAGGGCTGGCGCATGCCCGGAGACCTGTCGCCACGCTGGGACCTGCCCACGGCCGCGGCGTTCGCCCGCGAGCTCGAGCGGCTGGACGTCTACTGGCTCGAGGAGCCCCTTCCCACCGAGGACCTCGCCGGGTATGCAGAGCTGCGTCGGAGTGTCGGGCTCCGCCTGGCCGCCGGGGAGATGGTGCGGTCGGCCCCCGAGGCGCGGGCGCTCGTCCTCCGCGGCGGGATCGATGTCGTCCAGACCGACGTCGTCCTCGCGGGCGGGATCGAGGGCTGCCGCCGCGTCGCAGCGCTGGCCGGCAGCGAGGGCCGCTCCTGGAGCCCGCACACGTGGTCGAACGGGTACGGGTTGCTCGCGAACCTCCACGCGGCGCTCGCGTTCTCCACGTGCCCGTATCTGGAGGTGCCGTTCGATCCTCCCGCGTGGTCGCCGGAGCGCCGCGACTGGCTCCTTCCGGTCACGATGGAGATCGCGAGCGACGGCACCATCGGGCCGCCACCGGGTCCAGGCCTCGGAGTCACACCCGATTGGGACGCGCTCGAGGAGTATCGGATCGCGTGATGCGGATTCAGGCAGCCGTCCTGCACGAGCCGGGTCTCGTGCGGCTCGAAGAGGTCGAGCTCGATCCGCCGCGGGCCGGCGAGGTGCTCGTGCGCGTCGCCGCTGCGGGCGTCTGCCATTCCGACGTCCGGCTCGTGGACGGCGAGCTCGGTCAGGGACGCTGGCCGATGGTGCTCGGCCACGAGGGCGCAGGCGTGGTGGAGGCCGTCGGCGAGGGCGTCACGCACGTGGCGCCCGGGCGACCCCATCGGCTTCTGCATCGTGCCTTCGTGCCGCGAGTGCGCCGAGTGCAGGCGAGGACGGCTCAACCTCTGCCTCCCGGCAGGAGAGAATGGCGTGCGGGGGACATTGCTCGACGGCACGTCGCGCCTGCGGCTCACCGACGGAACCACGCTGCAGCACGCCCTGATGACCGCCTGCTTCGCGGAGCGCACCGTGGTCATGGCGGCGTCGGCGATCCCGCTGCCGCGCGAGCTGCCGCTCTGGCAGGCCGCGCTCCTCGGCTGTGGGGTCGTGACCGGGTTCGGAGCCGTCCGCAACGCCGCCGCTGTCAGACCGGGCGAGAGCGTCGCCGTGATCGGCTGTGGCGGTGTCGGTCTGCAGGTGCTGGCAGCCGCGCGACTCGCCGGAGCAGAGCCTCTCATCGCCGTCGATCGCGACCCTGCAAAGCTGGAGCTGGCGCTCGAGCGGGGAGCAACTCATGGCGTCGAAGCTGGCTCGGCTGCGACCGCAGCACGTGTGCTGCGACTCTCGGAGGGCGGCGTCGAGCACGCATTCGAGGTCGTCGGGATTCCGGAGACGATGCGGCTCGCGTGGGACGTTCTGCGGCCCGGGGGCATGGCCGTCGTGGTGGGACTCGCCGCAAGGGGAGTCGAAGTCGCGCTGCCCGCGATCGAGTTCCTCTCGGACAAGGGCATTCGGGGCTCGTACTACGGCAACGGGGATCCGCTCGTCGACCTGCCGCAGCTCGCGGAGCTCGCGCTCTCGGGTGAGCTCGACCTCGCCGGTGTCGTGACTCACGTCGAGCCCCTCGCGGCAGTCGCGGGCGCGCTCGAGCGGCTGCGGATAGGCGAGGGGGTGCGGACGGTCCTCGTGGTCGACTCCGAGCTGGCCGGCATCGAGCCGAGGTGAGTCTCAGCGATCAGGAACGCGCGGTCGTCGGATACATCGCCGATCGCGAAGATGAGTTGGTCGCCCTGGTCTCCGACCTGATTGGGTTCGACACGACCGCTCGCGCGAGCCCCGACGACCCGGCTCGGGAAGAGGGCGCCCTGCAGGAATACCTCGCCCGCCGTCTGGGGGGAGCCGGCGCGGCGTGCGATCTCTGGGAGCCGCGATCTGCAGATGTCGAAGGCAGCAAGCTCGCTCCGATGGGGCTCGACTTCGCCAGACGGCCACAGTGGAAAGCCTCGTCGCATGCGCCCAGGCGGTCGCGGTGGCGGCGATCCGCTTCTGCGGCACCGCTCAGAATCTCGGTAGCGGCCCGCCCGTGTAGATGGCGTACGCGCCGTCCCGCGCGAAGCGCTCGGCGCAGCGGACGAGCGCCGCCTCGTCCAGCTCGACGCCGAGGCCCGCGCCGGTCGGAACGTCGACCACGCCGCGTTCGGGCGCAAAGGGGCCGCCCGCGATCACGTCGTCCCTCGTCCAGCGCAGGAGCGACTGGCTCGGGCGGTCGAGATACGCCGTCGCAGCGGCCACATGGAGATACGCCGCCGTCGCGATGCCGAGGTCGCCGCTGTAGAACCAGAAGCCCACGGCGGCCTCTTCGCAGGCGGCGATCAAGCGCCGGGTTCCGGCGATGCCTCCGCAGAACCCGAGCCCGAGCACGATCGTGTCAGGCACTCCGAGCTCCGAGGCCAGGCCGACGTCCGGGGTGTGGGAGGAAAACGGGATCGCGGTCGAGCGGCGCAGCTCGGCCAGCTCGGCGAACGAGCCGACCGGCTCCTCGACGTTCTCGATGTCGAACGGCTCGAGGAGCGCGAGCGCACGCTCGGCCGTGTCCAGTCGCCAGCCCATGTTCGCATCGAGCCGCAATGTTCGATCAGGCCCGATCGCAGCCCGCACCTCCCGCACCAGGCGGACGTCGTCCTCGACGGGGTGGACGGCGACCTTGCCCTCGAAGACGGGCGAGTCGTGCTCCTCCACCATCCTGGCGCAGAACGCAGCCACCTCTGCCGGCGAGTCCTCCAATCCCGGCCTGTAAGCGAAGTACTCGCTGAACTCGACCTGTGTGCGAACAGCTCCCCCGAGCAGCTCGTGCAGCGGGACGCTCTGCTCCTTAGCCACGATGTCCCAGAGAGCGATCTCGACGCCGGCGAGCGGATTGCGGATCAGCACCTTCGCGTCGCTGCGGTGCACCACAGGTGGAGGCTCGAGCACCGCCGAGCTCGGCGAGTAGCTCGGCCGTCTCGCGACCGACGAGCCTCTGCCCCAGCTCGCCGTTCAGCGAAGCTGCATCGGCCGGTGACGTGGCCTCTCCCAGTCCCACCACCCCGTCACTGGTCGTCACCCGGAGGACCGTCCGGCTGATCCCGGGAACGACTCCTGACGCCATGAGGTAGGTCGCCTCCAAGGGGACGTTCACCGGCCAGGCCTCGACGCGCGCGATTCGACTCACGAGACGATCCTGCACGATTGCCCTGTGCGAGATAAGAATGAATCAGTGACCGACACGACCCGCTTCGAGGCACTTGCGGCTCGCGGGCAGGATCTCTCCCCCGACGAGTGCGCCGCTCTGGCCCGCTCCGCGGCCGAGCTCATCGACCCCGCCGCGCTCGACCGCAGCGGTCCTGGCTCCTTCGAGCTCCTCTGGCGCGACGACCATTCCGAGGCATGGCTCAACACCTGGTGGGAGCCCCGCGACACCGGATTCCACGACCACGGCGGCTCCTGCGTCGGCGTGTACGTGCTCGAGGGCCAGGCTCGCGCCGAGGGACTCGTCGTGGGCGGCCCGCGCCGCGTCGCTGCGTATCGTGCCGGCGAGTCGTACTCGGCCCCGCGCACAGGCATCCATCGCATGGAGCACGACCCCGGGGCGGTGACGATCCACGTGTATTCACCGCCGCTCAGCGCGATCGGCCACTACGACGTCGTGGACGGCGAGCTGCACAGGCACTCCGGGGAGCCGGACGACATCTCTCCCCCGAGCCCCTCGCTCACGGCCTCGCTGAGCCCTGAGGAGATCGTCTAGACGGCCGACGCGAGCTCGTCGGCGTAGGTGATCGCAATCCGGCCAAGGGCGCCGGTCACCGTGCCGAGCTCGTAATGGCCCATCCGCCAGAGCGCGGGCGAGTAGGCGTGCAGCGAGGTCGCCGGTGGGCCGCCCGCATGGCGGACACCGTGGATGTACGACGCGTCGAAGTCGAACACGGAGCCCGGTGGGTGCTGCCGCGTGACCTCGCGAATCCATCCGTCGGGGCTCCGCTCGAAGTGATCCTCGTGGAGGATCCCTTCGCAGACGTGTACCGCCCCGGAAGAGACATCGTGGTCGTGGTACCCGGTGTCCTGTGCATCCAGCCAGCAGATCAGCCAGACATCGAGGTGCGGATCGCGATAGAGCTGGATGAAGTGGCGCGTGGTCGGGTCGTGGCGGACGAACCGCTTCCAGAAGCGCGGCTCAGCAGCGAGGTCGACGACCAGTTGGGCGAGCGCGGGCCGGTCGAGGTCCACGTCTTCCGGCACCCGCTCGTGAATCCAGCGGGTCAGTCCCTTCAGACGAGTAGACGTGCCGGGTTCTGATTGCAAAGGGCGTCCGTTACAGCATCGCCGAAGCCGCGGACAGCGTCCAGGCCCGGCTCGGGGTCGAGAACGGGTACGTCGGTTCCGAAGATCAGCTGGCTCACGCCATACGTCGCCATGCACAGCTCGAGCGCGCGATTGCCGTAGGAGGAGGTCTCGAAGAAGACGCTCTCGTGCAGGACGTCACGGCCCGACACTCCTCGCGAGCGCAGACGCTCGAGCTGGAAGGGCGCGCCTCCCGCAAGCATCGAGAAGACGACGTTCAGACTCGGCCAGCGAGAGGTCCCGCCGGCGAGCCAGGCCGCATACCCCGCCTGCATCTGCGCCGTGTAGTCGACCACAGCAGCCCACCAGGCCGGAGCTCCCGACGGCGAGCGCGCGGCCGGGCCGGGATGGACGAAGAGCAAGGCGTCGCGTCGCACGAGCTCGTCGAGCCGCGGAGCGAGCACATCGAGGTCTGCCAGCTCCGGTGCTCCGATGCAGACACCGGCGAAGCCGTCGAGGTCGGCCCCTGGAGCGAGGGCGACCAACCGGCCCTCCGACGAGGACACGAGCTCGAGAATTCCGCGCTCGTAGACCGCGACGAGCTCGGAGGCCTCGTCGCTCGGCAGCGCGCCGATGCCGAGGGTCGGCTGCAGCGACACCACGGCGACGTCGAGCTCCCAGCGGTCGAGGAGCGCAAGCCGCGTACGGAGGTCGTGGGCGCCCAGATCGATCTCGCTGTCCTCGCCTGCGAGCTCGAGAGTGGAGGCGCGGAGCCGCGGGGCACGCTCTCTCCTTCTCAGGAGCTCGACGAACTGCTCCGGCCAGAGGTGCTGATGGAAGTCGACCGTGGGCACGACCTGAGCTCGCTTGCCTTGGCCGCAGGCCTTACAGCTCTCGAGCGAACTCTTGGTTCTCGGCCTTGAGCGTCTTGTCCGTTCCGAAGTAGGCGTGCTTGGACATGTCGGGCGAGTAGCGGCTACCGGGAGGTGTCCTGCCGAGGGCCTCCGCCAGGCTGCGCACGTGATGCGGCGCGGCGCCGCAGCAGAGCCCGATGTAGCGGACCCCGAGCTCGTGTGCATCCTTGCCGAACTCCGCGATCTCGTAGCGGTTGCACGTGAAAGGGTCGAGCGCCGTCGGGAACGGCATCCCGCCAGGAAGCTCGTTCCCGTTGGCCTCGCGCAGGGACTGGAACGACGGCTGATCCGTGTGCGTCCGATACGGCACGGGCAGTGCTGCGACATGTCCGGACACCGCCTCGCGAACCTCGCGGAGAAGCGGCATCAGCGTTTCCGGCCCGCGCCCGCAGTTGAGGCCGACCACGTCTGCGCCGGCGTCCTCCAGTCGCTTGCAGGCCTCGCCGAAACGCAGTCCGTCACGGGTCGTGTCGGCCTGGTGCGCGATCATCGTGACGACCGCCGGGTAGCCCGCCTCCTTGATCACTGCCAGCGCGAGCAGCGCCTCGTCGACATGCGAGAAGGTCTCGGCGATGATGAAGTCCACGCCTGCGTCGGACGCCCAGCCGACCTGCTCCTCGAACATCGCTCGGACGGTCTTCTGCGACTCGGGATCGTCCGTATAGACGTTCGTGTTGCAGATGTCGCCGGCGAAGAGCACGTCGCTCTCGGATGCGACCTCCTTCGCGATCGCGAGCGCCTGCCGGTTGAGCTCCTCGAGGAGATGCTCCTTTCCGACGATCCGCATCTTCTCGCGGTGCGCGTAGTACGTGAATGCCTCCACGACGTCGGAGCCCGCGTGCACGAAGTCGCGGTGCAGCTGCGCGACGACCTCGGGGTGATCGAGCACGACCTCGGGAACGAACGCCCCGGCCTGCAGATAGCCGCGCCGCTCGAGCTCGAAAAGGTAGCCCTCCGCACAGATCACGGGGCCCTTGTCGAGCCGCTCGAGGAGCCCTTCGCTCACCGCGCCATCATGTCAGAACGAACCAGCTCGACGACCGGTTCGAGGTCGGGGGGCACGGTCTCCCCGGCGTCTGTGAAGGGAACGAGCTCGCGGACGAGATCGTAGGCACGAGCCGTTCCGACGCCGAGGACGGGAGCTCCACGCAGATCGACGGCCTGAGCCGCAATCGTGAGCTCGATGGCCACGACGCGTGCGCCGAGGCTCACCATCTCCGCGAGGCGGCGTGCGCCGAGCGGAGCCATCGTCGTGCGGTCCTCGATCCCCTCGTGCTGCGTCGTCGACGCGAGCTCGAAGGACACCGGCTGGGCCAGCAAACGGGCCTCGGCGACGATCCCCTGCACGGCCGCGCCGAGCTCGCTGAGCCCGGGCTCGGCGAGCCCGAGCCGCGCCGCCAACCCCTCCGGAAGGCCGGTGAGCGGCGACTGCAACATCTTCAGCGCCCGCTCGGCCGCGCTCGTCAACGCTGAGGCCAGGGCGATCCGCAGGAAGTCGAGCGCCGCCGCGAGAGGCACGATGTCGAAGTTCCCCGCCGCGACGACTCGGCCGCCTGACGCGACGACCATGGGGTTGCCCTGGTGGGCGTTCAGCTCCACCGCCAGAATGCCCTGCGTGTAGCCAAGCGCATCCCGGGCGGCGCCGTTCACCTGCGGTAGCGTCCGAAACGTCAGCGGATCCTGGAGATTGCGCGTTTGCGCCCCCCAGAGATAGCTGCCCTCGAGCAATGCGCGGAGTCGCGCGATGGTCGAGCGCAGCCCAGGATGCGGGCGTGCGTCGGCCACCTCCTCGTCCACGAGGCCCGGGTTGGCCGCGAACGCCTCGAGATCGAGAGCGCCCGCCACGTCGAGGGCGTCCAGCAGCGTCTCGCAGTCCGCCACCGCCAACGCTGCGAGACCCGTCGAGAACGCGTTGTTGTCCACCAGCACCAGCGCCTCGCCGGCCGCGAGCTCGAAGTCGTCCAGCAGTCCTTCGACGAGGTCGGCGTTCTCGGCGAGATCCGCCTGGCCCACCGAGCCGAGCACTCGGACGCGGGGGGCTCACGCCCGCGTTCAGCCGGTCGACGAGAAGCTGCGCGAGCTCGGGACGGACGCCCGGGTATCCCTGCGCGAGCCCGTTGGCGAGCTTCAGCATCGTCGCGCGCACCCCGTCCTCCGGTGCGCTCGGCCCCTGAGCGACCAGGTGGCCGCGGATCAGCTGCCGGTTGAAGCGCGCCTGCTCCTCCTCGATCGCGAAGCGCTTGCGCATCCCGACCCCGGTCGAGAACCCGTAGACCTGCTGCCCCGACGCGAGCGCCCGCTCGACCACGGCTCGCGACGCTCGCATCTTCTCGATCGTTTCGGGTGCCAGCTCCACTCGCTCGCCACCCCGCGCGACTCGGACGACCTCTGCGAGCGTCAGGTCGGAACCGGTGAGGACGATCGTCAACCCCAGACCAGCGAGGCCGTCTTCGCGATCGTCTCGAGCTTCGCGCGCTCGTCCTCGACGGTGAGGTCGTTGCCGAGAACGGAGGTCGCAAAGCCGCACTGCGGCGAGAGCGCGAGCCGCTCGAGCGGGCAATAGGCGCTCGCCTCCTCGATCCGCGCCGCGAGCTCGTCGACCGTCTCGCGGCGGCCGCTCTTGGTCGTGACGAGGCCGAGCACCGCCGTCTTTCCCTCGGGCACGGCCGTGAGCGGCTCGAACGAGCCCGACCGCGCGTCGTCGTACTCGAGCATGAGCCGCTCGGCGTTCACCTGCGCGAAAAGTCGCTCCGCAAGCCAGTCGTAGCCACCCTCGACGAGCCATCTGGACGCCTGGTTCCCGCGACACAGGTGCATCGCGAAGGTCACGCCCTCGCGGTCGCCGTAGACCAGGTTGTCGAGCTCGAGCCCGAGCTCGAGCCAGCGATCTGCCGGCCAGCCGCGGCTCGCGTAAAACTCCCGGTAGGCAGGATCGAGCAGCAGGGGATAGTGCGGCGCGTCGAGCTGGATGTAGGTGGCGCCGAGTCGCACGAGCTCGTCGACCTCCTCCCGCAGGATCTCGGCGACGTCGCCGAGGAACTCCTCCAGGCTCGAATACGCGCTGCTCGAGCGCTCGGGATCCCAGAAGTTGGCGAACAGGCTCGGGCTCGGAAGCGTCACCTTGAGGATGCGATCGGTGCGTGGCCGCGCGTAGGCGAACTCGTCGGCCGAGAGAAAGCGCCGGCGCCGCAGCTTCGACTGCACCGCGATCGGCGGGCGCTCCACTTTCATCTCGCCGAGCTCTCCGCTCTGCCATTCGCCCCACAGGAACGCGTCGAGATCCCACTTCCCGAACCCCTCGACCGCCTCGGTCATCTGACTCTGGAACGAGAGTCGTCGCATCTCCCCGTCGGTGACGACGGCCATCCCCGCCTCTTCCTGAAGACGAAGCACGTCGTCGACGGCAGTGTCTTCCGCCTGCTTCAGACCCGTCTCGTCGAGCTCGCCGCGCTCGAACCGCTCGCGTGCGTCGAGCAGCTCCGACGGCCTGAGCAGGCTGCCGACGACGTCAGACCGCGCCTCGAGCACGCGGCAACTGTACTCGCGTCAGGCCAACGCGATCGAGACAGCCTCGTCGAGCGCGAGGTCATGGCCCTCCGCGTAGCCGCGCTCGAATTCCGCCCCGGCAGCGTCCCGGATCCGGGCCTCGCACGCGTGCCGGTGATGACGCCAACCGCCGAGCGGCGCACCGGCATCCTCGTTCTCCACAGCGGCCCAGAGCCGCCCTGCGCGCTCGTGCTGACCCCGCTCCGCCGCCACGCGGGCGAGGATGCCGACGCCGAAGATGCGGCCGGGTCGGTCGCGGAGAAGAAGGGCGATCTCGAGCGACTCGCGTGCCTGCGACTCGCCTTCGTCCAGGAGCCCCGCATTCAGGGACAGGCAGGCGAGCTCGGCCAGCGCTCCGCTCTCCCACCACGGCACGCGTGCAGCCTGCGCGAGCGAGACGCTCTCGCGGACGAGCTCGAGTGCCGTCCGTTCGTCACCCTCGTCGCGCGCGATCGCGCCGAGTGTGCCGGTGGTCTGGGCCAGTCCCCACACGTTGCCGCTTCGTAAGTGGATCGCATGGCTGACCTCGACCAGCTCGCGAGCGCGTTCCAGGTCGCCTCGCAACATCGCGCTGATTCCGAGGCGGTGCAGGAGCACCGCGCGGCCGTGCTCGTCCTCGAGTCGCTCGAAGATCGCGAGACTCTGCTCCCACATCTCCTCGGCCGCCTGATAGTGGCCCGCGATTCCCAAGGAGCTCCCGTACGCGCGCATGGCATGAGCGCGCAAGCTCGGGGCTACGGGCTCGGCTTCCATACCCTCGAGGAGGCGCTCGAACCACCGAATTCCCTCCACGGGATCCACGACGACCCACAACTGCTCGAGGTAGGTCGCGATCTCCAACCCGAGCGCGACGCACTTGCTGCGCAGCGCCCAGGCAAGCGCGCCGCGAAAGTTGTCCTGCTCCGCCAGAGCGATGTCCAAGCGCTGCCCACCAGGGCGGAGCGTCCCTGCGTTGATGTTCGCTTCCTTTGCGAGAGAGAGGAAGTAACCGGCGTGTTGCCGGTACACGTCGTCGGCGTCGGGCGCTGAATCGAGCAGCTCGACGGCGTACTCGCGGATCGTGTCGAGCATCCCCAGGCGACCGCTCTCCCAGCGGCGGAGGAGGTTCTTGACGACGAGTGATTCGAGGCCGTCGAGATCGGCGTCGCAGACCGCCTCCGCCGCCTCGAGCGAGAAGCTTCCCCTGAAGACGGCGAGCTTCCGGAAGAGCTCCCGCTCGCCCGGCTCGAGCAGGTCGTAGCTCCACTCGATCGTCGCGCGCAGGGTCTGCTGCCTCGCGGGCGCGTCGCGCGAGCGCGAGGCCAGCATGGGCAGCCGGCGGTCCAGACGCGCGAGTAGCTCGTCCGGGTCCAGGAGCACGACCCGCGCGGCTGCGAGCTCGATCGCGAGCGGGAGCCCGTCGAGCCGCCGACAGATCTCACCAACGGCTCCTGTCGGCTGAAAACCGTGAACAACCGCGCGCGCACGCTCCACGAACAGGAGTCCAGCGTCGTCATCGGGTAACGGCTCGACTCCGTAACGCTGTTCCGACTCGACGTGCAGGGGCTCGCGGCTCGTGACGAGGACCTTGGCGTTCGGAGTCCCGGCGAGGAGGGCCGATATGGTCGGCGCGGCCTCGGCGACCTGCTCGAAGTTGTCGGCCAGGACGAGCAGTCGCTTGTCAGCGACGTACTCGACCAGCCCGTCGTCGGCGCCCACCGATGCTCCGATTGCGCGCTCGACGAGGGTGGGGTCCCGCAGCGCCTGGAGCGGGACCCAGAAGACACCGTCCGGGAACTGCTCGACCGCCTCGGCAGCGAGCTGGAGCGCGAGCCGCGTCTTGCCGCTTCCGCCGGCACCCGTGAGCGTTACCAGCCGATGCTCGCGAACGAGCTCACCTGCCTCCTGGAGCTCGCGCTCCCGGCCGACGAGCGCGCTCGGCTGAATCGGAAGGTTCGTCCGGTAGAGGGTCTTGAGCGGCGGGAAGTCCACGTCGCCGAGCTGGTACAGGCGTTGCGGAGCGGTGAGGTCCTTGAGCCGGTGATCGCCGAGGTCGCGCAGGCCCGCTTCGCTGTCGAGAAGCTGTTTGGTCGTCCCCGAGACGAGAACCTGCCCGCCGTGACCCGCACCCATGATCCGCGCCGCCCGGTGCACGTCGGCGCCCACGTATCCCTCGTCCGTGACGACCGGCTCACCCGTGTGGACGCCGATCCGGACTCGCACAGGCCCTCCTTCGAGCGCGGCCTGACCGGCTCGGGCCGCGGCCACGGCATCGGCGGCGCGTGCGAAGGCGTAGAAGAAGGCGTCGCCTTGGGTGTCCACCTCGACCCCCCCGTGCCCTGAGAACGCGTCCCGAAGCTGCCGCCGGTGCTCGGCGAGCACATCCGCGTAGCGGTCTCCGAGCTCGTGCAGCAGACGCGTCGACCCTTCGATGTCGGTGAAGAGCAACGTCACCGTCCCGCTCGGAAGAGCCCGCACGCTGGAATCATCCCGCAAGCGACGACTCGGGGCCAAGAGTACGATTGTTCCGCTAGCGACTGCGCACCGGAGGTAGGCATGTCCGAGAAGATGTGGGGGTCCGAGCCGTTCTGGGGCCTCGGGTACGAGTGGGACCCGGATTGGTTCTACACCGACCGGCAGAAGGAGCTGCGCTCGCTTCTGATCGAGCTCTGCGAGAAGGAGCTCCGGGCGAACGCCAAGCGCTCGGACGATGAGCTGCTCTATCCGCGCCGCAACCTCGAGCTGCTGGGAGAGCACGGCTTCCTGGCACTGACCGTCCCCGAGGAGTACGGCGGGCTCGGCGAGAACCACGTCGCCTACGGAATGGTCTGCGAGACCATCGCGCGCTACGGATGCGCATCGACCGCCATGTGTTACGTGATGCACATCGGCGCGGTGAACACGATCATGCTCCGGCCCACGCCCGAGCTCGTCGACAAGTACATCCGCCCGCTCGGAAGCGGCAAGATCGGGACGCTCTCGTACTCGGATCCCGAGACCGGATCGCACTTCTGGTACCCGATCTCGTCCGGCGCCGAGCGCTCCAACGGCGGCTACAACGTGCGCAAGAAGGCTTCCTGGACGACGTCTGCGGGATTCGCCGACTTCTACGTCGTCCAGACGACGAGCCCCGACTTCTCCGGCTACGACGACCTCTCCGTCTTCGTCATCGACGGCGACGATGTCGAGTCGCAGCCGTCGCTCTGGGACGCGCTCGGCCTCCGCGGCAACCAGTCCGGCCCGCTCGAGGTACCGAACGTCGAGGTGCCTCTGGAGCAGATCGTAGGGCCGGAAGGGGACGGGGCCGCGTCGAACGACGAGTCGGTCGATCCCTGGTTCCTGATCGGGTCTTCCTCGGTGTGGAACGGCATCGCGCTCGGGACGATCGACATCGCCAAGCGGCACACGACGCGGAAGCGCCACGTCGACGTCGGCCTCCGCGTCGCGGACTACCCGACCATCCAGGACTACGTCGGCGAAGCCGTGATGGACACGAATGCGAGCCGTGCCTTCACGTACTCCGTCGCCCAGGCGATGGACCAGGCGACCGACGACAACACGAAGAACCTTGCCGTCGGAGAGTTCGCACGCGCCGACTTCCTGCACTGGGCGTGGCAGATCAAGTTCATCGCCGCGAAGAACGTCGCGCACGTCGTCGACAAGATGCTCCACGCCTGCGGCGGCTCCGGGTACAAGCGCGACATGGAGCTCGAGCGCTACCTCCGCGACGGCAAAGCCGGTTGGGTCATGGGCCCGACGAACGAGGTGCTGCGCCAGTTCGTCGGCAAGGCGGTTCTGCTCGGCTTCGACTCGCTCGACTACTGGAACCAGACCTACAACCGGCGCGCGGTCGAGAACGAGGTCAAGAAGCTGGACGCCGACGGCAAGCGCGAGCTCGCCGAGAAGCTCGTCGCCGAGGCCGCCGAGCAAGAGGCGAAAGCACCCGCCCAGAAGGCCTGAGGTGAGTCCGCCGAGCGCACGGGTGCGCTCGGTCCCGCGGACTGCTTCCCGAGGATCCCTTCCTCGAGACGTATCTCGTGCGTCCCGGCGGGGCGACCGTCATCTCGCTCGGGCCGGACGAGCGCTTGACGGTCGTCGACGCGTACGGCGGCCAGGTCGCTGAGCTCACGGTGCTCTCGCCCGACGGTGCTGACGACGCGGGCGCGCTGGGTGCGCGAGCGGATGCACCCGCGACGGTGCTCCGCGAGCTCGTCCGCAACGGAAACGGGTTCTTGCGGCGGCTCGCCGCACCGAAGCTCGATCCCGAGGAGGCGGTCGCGATCCGCCTCTTCGAGAACCATGTCTCCACCCGGAGCCTCGCAGTCGTTTCGCGCCGAACGGGCGGTTAAGGTCGTCGTGGCCGCGCCTGCGGGCCGCATCGTCGACGGCGCTCCGCCTCCCTCAGATCTGCTTGTCGAGATTCGGCGGAGCACGCCGCGGAAGTACAGCCAGCTCGAGCTCCCGGCGCCGCTGGCCGAGCCGCGGCTCGACTTCCGTGTCGACAAGGCGACCGCCCTCGCGTACGAGGTCCGCGCCGGGGAGTACATCCAGGTCATCGACGTCGAGGGGAAGCAGTGCTCCGACTTCCTCGCCTTCCACCGGGGCCGACTGGAGAACGGCGTCGAGCGAGGCCTCGACGCGACAGTGACCCGGTCGATCACGGGACACGGCGTATCCCGAGCCTGGCCTCTTCGGGAAGTTCTACGACGCGGACATGAACCCGCTCGTCGAGGTGGTGCGCGACACGGTCGGACGCCACGACACCTTCCAGCTGGCCTGCTACGCGCAAGTACTACGAGGACATGGGGTATCCGGGCCACGTCAACTGCACGGACAACTTCAACGGTGCGCTCGATCCGTACGGGGTCGCGAAACGCGAGGGCTGGCCCGCGCTCAACTTCTTCTTCAACACCGCCTACGCCGATCGCTTCCTCGCCACGGACGAGCCATGGTCGCGCCCCGGCGACTACGTGCTCCTGCGGGCGCATGGACGACCTCGTCTGTGCCTCGTCGGCCTGTCCCGACGACATCGACCCGCGAACGGCTGGCAGATCACGGACGTCCACGTGCGCGTATACCCGGCCGAGCACACGTTCTCCACGGCAATCGCACGGCGCGTGACCGCCGACGCAGAGCCGGTGCTGACGCGGGAGACGAGCTTCCACCCGCGGACGAGCGAGCTGACGAAGAGCTTCACCGAGTACCGCGGCTACTGGCTGCCCCACTGCTTCGACAACGAGGGCGCGATCGCGGAGTACTGGGCGTGCCGCGAGAAGGCGGCGGTGATGGATCTCTCGCCGCTTCGCAAGTGGGAGGTGCTCGGCCCCGACGCCGAGACGCTGATCCAGACGGCGATCACGCGCGACGCGCGCCGGCTCGTCCGTCGGCCAGGTCACGTACACCGCGCTCTGCAACGAGACCGGCGGGATGATCGACGACGCGACCGTCTACCGCCTCGGCCAGGACAACTTCCGCTTCGTCGGGCGGTGACGAGTACGACGGCATCTGGCTCAAGGAGCTCGCCGACCGGCACGAGCTGAAGGTCTGGATCAAGCCGTCGACCGAGCAGCTGCACAACCTCGCCGTGCAGGGGCCGGCGAGCCGGGAGATCCTGAAGAAGATCGTCTGGACGCCTCCGACCCAGACCTCGCTCGAGGAGCTGCGCTGGTTCCGCTTCCTCGTCGGGCGGATCGGACGTACGACGGGATCCCGATCGTCGTCTCGCGCACGGGGTACACGGGCGAGCTCGGATACGAGGTCTGGTGCCATCCCTCGGACGGGCCGGCCGTGTGGGACGCGATCTGGGAGGCCGGCGCGCGAGCATGGGCTGACTCCGCTCGGGCTGGAGGCGCTCGACATTCTGCGGATCGAATCCGGGCTCATCTTCGCGGGCTACGAGTTCGACGACCAGGTCGATCCGTTCGAGGCCGGAATCGGCTTCGCCGTCGATCTGGACACGGAGGAGGACTTCGTCGGGCGCGACGCGCTCTCGGAACGCCAGGCCCATCCGCAGCGCGTGCTCGTCGGGCTCGAGCTCGACGGGAACGAGACCGCCGGTCACGGCGACGACGTCTACGTCGGCGGCCGCAAGGTCGGCGTCGTCACGAGCGGCACGCGCAGCCCGGTGCTGAAGAAGAACATCGCCCTCTGCCGCATGGCTGTCCAGTACGCCGAGCTCGGAACGCAGGTGGAGGTCGGCAAGCTCGACGGGCTGCAGAAGCGGATTCCGGCGACGGTCGTCCGCTTCCCGTTCTACGACCCGGAGAAGACCCGGCCGCGATCCTGAGCCAAGTCCGTGCTAAGGAGGTCGTATGTACCCAGAGCAGATCGAGAATCTGGAGCCGGTGGCCTCCAGTCCCATTTGAGGGAAGTGTTGTCGGGCACAGCGACGCCGCTTAGAGAGGACAGAGACAGCACGAAAGAATCGCCTCTTCGCAGCAAGCGCGTTCGAAACGCGGCTCGGTGCACGCCTATTCTTGCCAGGTGATGGTCTGCACAAACTGCGGGCGAGAGAACATGAGGGATGCGCGCTTCTGCTCCGCGTGCGGCCACGAGCTTGAGCTGAAGCTCCGAGGGAGGGAAGAACGGAAAGTCGTGACCGTTCTCTTCTGCGATCTGGTCGACTTCACGTCCCGTGCAGAGCAGCTCGACCCGGAGCAGGTGCGCGCGATCCAAGCTCCGTACTTTGCAGGCGTTCGCGCCGAGCTCGAGCGCCACGGCGGCACCGTCGAGAAGTTCATCGGCGACGCTGTGATGGCGCTCTTCGGAGCACCGATCGCTCACGAGGACGACGCCGAGCGCGCGGTTCGTGCGGCGCTCGCGATACGCGACTGGGTCGTAGAGCACGGAGAGCTCCAGGTTCGCATCGCGATCACAACCGGTGAAGCGCTCGTTCGTCTCGAGGCGGCGCCCCTAACCGGCGAGGGAATGGCGTCCGGGGATGTGGTCAACACAGCGTCGCGCTTGCAAGCGGCAGCGCCGGAGAACGGAGTGTTGGTCGACGAGCCGACCTACCGCGTGACGAAAGACATCGTCGATTACCGCGAGGCGAAGCCCGTCGGGGCAAAGGGGAAGACTCAGCCGGTCGCGGTCTGGGAGGCCATGAGGGCGCTCGGACCGATCCGGCCGACGCGGGAGCCGCGTGCTCTCTTCGTGGGAAGAGAGAACGAGCTGGCTGTCCTGAAGGACACCTTCGCGAGTGCGATCCGGGATAGCTCGATACAGCTGGTCACGCTGGTTGGCGTCCCTGGGATCGGGAAGAGTCGGCTAGTGCACGAGCTCTTCAGGCGACGTCGAGCGCGACGGCACGGCCGTCACATGGCGCCAGGGTCGCTCGCTGCCGTATGGGGCCGGAGTCACGTTGTGGGCGCTTGGCGAAATCGTGAAGACTCACGCGAACATCCTCGAGAGCGACGGAGCCGAGGAAGCTGACGAGAAGCTTCGCCGCGTGGTCACAGACACCCTCGGCGAAGCGAGCGAGGCCGACTGGGTGCATGCTCATCTGCGGCCGCTCGTCGTTGCCTCCAGCGATCGTGAGCTCGGTGCCGACAGGCGCGCCGAGGCCTTCGCCGCGTGGCGGCGCTTCTTCGAGGCGCTCGCCATGGAGCGGCCGTTGATCCTCGTCTTCGAGGACGTGCACTGGGCCGACGACACACTCCTCGACTTCGTCGAGTACCTCGTCGAATGGACGACACAGGCGCCACTTCTCGTGCTTGCCACGTCACGTCCGGAGTTGCTCGATCGCCGGCCCACGTGGGCTGGGCCAAAGCCGGACGCCAGAACCCTGATGCTGGCGCCGCTTTCCGATGAGGAGACGACACGACTTCTGGCATCCCTCCTCGAGCGTCCGCTGCTCGAAGCCGAGGCGCAGGCGACGCTGCTCACCCAGGCAGCCGGCAATCCGCTGTACGCCGAGGAATACGTCCGCCTGCTCAGTGACAGCGAAGGGGCCGCCGAACCGGGTACAACGCCCGAAACCGTGCAAGGAATCATCGCGGCGCGCATCGACGCGTTGTCGGTCGACGAGAAAGCGCTGCTCCAGGACGCTGCTGTTGTCGGAAGGGTGTTCTGGAGCGGAGTCGTGGCGGCCCTCGCGGGACGCGATCGCTGGACCGTGGAGGGACGCGTGCTCGCGCTCGAGCAGAGGCAGCTTCTGCGACGAGAGCGTCGCTCGGCTGTCGAAGGCGAGACGGAGTACGCCTTCCACCACGAGCTCGTGCGCGATGTCGCGTATGGCGAGATCCCTCACGGCGAGCGGGCCGCCAAGCATTTGCGGGCGGCGGAATGGATCGAGTCCCTGGGGCGTCCCGAGGACCACGTCGAGCTGCTGGTGCACCACTATCTCAGCTCGCTCGAATACGGGCACGGGGACGCTCACGCAACCACGGCGCTCGCGGAGCAAGCCCGCCTCGCACTTCGTGATGCCGGGGACCGCGCGTTCGGGCTCAACGCGTTCGCGCAAGCCGCTGGGTTCTACGGAGAGGCGCTGAAGCTCTGGCCTGCCGACGACCCCGGGCGACCTCGAGTGCTCTTCCGGTTCGCATCCGCATTGCACGTCACCGGCGACCCGCGGCAGGAGGAGCTGCTGGAGCAAGCGCGCGAGGCGCTGCGCGCGGCCGGCGAACTCGAGGCTGCTGCCGAGGTAGACACGTTGCTCGCCGAGATGTGGTGGATGCGCGGCCGCAATGACCGTCTCGACCAATGTCTCCAAAGAGGAGTGCTTCTCATCGGGAGCGCAGATTCACCATCGAAGGCACGCGTTCTTGGCTCCGTCGCGAGGTTCCGCATGCGCCTAGGCGACATGGCGGAGGCGACTCGAGTTGGCCGGGAAACGCTTGCGCTCGGAGAGGCGCTAGAGGTACCCGATGTCCAGGCCGACGCGCTCATTACGGTCGGCATGGCGAGGTGGCTAGCCGGCGACGCTGGCGGCGAGGCCGACCTCGAACGCGGCATCGCGCTTGCACTCGAGGCGAACGCGCTGCGCGTCGCGCAGCGCGGATACAACAACCTCGCGATCGTGATGGGCGACAGGCGATTGGCCGGGCGCATGAGGCTGCTCGAGCAAGCGCAGGCATTGGCTGAGCGGCTCGGTGATACGCAGACCGTGCGCTTCTACCAGGCACAACTTGCAGACGAGCTTGAAGATCTAGGGAAGTGGGACGAGGCGATGGAGATCGCCGACGGCTTCATCGCCGACTGCGAGGCGGGATCCAGCCACGTTCAGGAAGCCGAGGTGCGACAGGTTCGCGCCCGGATCCGCTTCGCCCGCGGTCAGGTTGAAAACGCGTTCGCGGACTGGGAGCACGGCCTGACGCTCGCGAGACGCCTCGGACACCCAACCATCATGATCGGGTGCCTTGGGCGAGGTGCGATCATGCACGCCGACCTCGGGAACATCCCCGAGGCGCAAGCGCTGGCGGACGAGCTGCTCTCACATGAGGATGAAGCGGTATCGCGCGCCGCACAAGCGCTTGCGTGGGTAGCAGCCCGTATCGGCCGCGATGAAGAGCTCCGGGCGAAGTTCACCGCCGCGCCGCCAGCAGTCGAACGAGTCGCCGACCTCGTGCTCGCCGGCGAGCTCGCCACGGCTGTGAACCGCCTCGCCGCAGCCGGGTCGCGGTCGGAGGAGGCCGACACGCGAGTGCTTGCCGCGAGACAGCTTGTCAAGGAGGGTCGGTATGGAGAGGCGAACGAGCAGCTCGAGAAGGCGCTGACGTTCTACCGCTCGGTCGATGCGACGCGTCTGATCCAGGGGGCCGAATCGCTGCTCACAGTCAATGAGGCGCACGCCTGATCCGACCACACTTCGCAAGGACGTTCGATCGGAAGGACGGCAGCCCAGATCTGGCCGGGTACCACGAGAGAGGAGCCTTGCGGCTCCTCTCCTCCCCTGCGGCAGGACGCTCGTGACCCTGCCCCTGCCTACCCCATCCACAGCCCCTTGTCGCCGAATCTGTACATCGTCAGGCCAGATTGACTGTTGTACTGGGTACGAAGAACCGGTAGCGGCTTCGCGGCCCCCGACTTGACGATCGGCAGTCCCTCCGACTTACTCGGAGATCCCGCGGCGGTCGGTGCGAAGACACCCATCGCGGCGGCAACTCCGAGAATGACAGCGGTGCGCTTCATGGTGTGCTCCTTCCCTGCGTGGCTCGTCATGAGTCGAAGGTAGGCGCAGTGGATTCCGGTGTCGTTCGCGTCCGCGACGTCACGAACGTAACGTTCGTCACACTCGTTTTGGCCAGACGGTTCTCGATAGCGTCTCGCCATGACCGCGCTGGCGTTGGTCGATTCGTTCTCGGTCGAGCAGGTCGAGTCATTCGATCGCGACGGCTTCCTCGATCGTCGAAGCGGGGACTCGTCTCCGAGAGCGCGCTCGAGAAGCTCCGCGACCGGTACCTCCGCCTCTTCGAGGGCGAGTACGAGACCGGGATCCGGCCCGACGAGGTCAACTGGATGCCCGGCCGCGATCCCGAGGACCGCACGCGGCAGCTCTGCAACGCGTGGAAGTCGGACAACATGGTCGTCGCCGCGCAGGTGCTCTCGGAGAGCACCGGGTCGTCTTGCGGCGCAGCTCGCCGGCTACCGCGGTGTTCGCATCCTTCAGGACAACGTGCTCTGGAAGCCCCCGGGCACGAAGGCGATCGGCTTCCACCAGGACTCCTCGTATGCCGACTATCTCGTTCCCGCCGAGATGGTCACGTGCTGGATCTCCCTCCACGAGACGCAGGCCGACGCCGGTCCTCTCGAGTTCGTCGCGCGGCTCCCACACGTGGCCGAAGTCGCCGCCATCCCGTACGGAGTTCCACGCCCCGGAGGACTGGCTCGCGGGAGCCCGCGCAGCCGCACCCACCGACGACGAGCCCGAGACGATGCCCGTTGTCGTCAAGCCCGGTGGCGGCTCGTTTCACCACGGCCTGACGTGGCACGGATCAGCTCCGAACACGAGCGGGAGCGTGGCACGGATGGCGCTCGTCTCCCATCTGATTCCCGCCGAGACCCGCTTCCACGAGACGAACGTCGACGTGACGTACTCGCGCTACCGCCGCCGCGGCGATCTCTCGCTCGACGAGTCGTTCTTCCCGGTGGTGTGGGACGAGTCGGGCTACCGCACGCCCTGGCTGTCCGAGCTGCCGACGCTCTAGCGACACTATCTTTTCGCCTCGCGCACTGCGTCGACTAGCCACATGCGGAAGCGGCGGAATGCGATCGGCCTCCTCGTCGCCGCATTGTCGGCCGCCGTGCTCGCGGGCTCGGTTCACGCGCTCCTCCCGTCCGATCCGCAGGCGTCGCATCCGACGTACGCGGGCCTCAATCTCCCGGCCGCCTGGGATCTCACCACTGGGTCGCCCCGCATGGTCATCGCCATCGTCGACACCGGAATCGATCCGAGCCATCCGGACCTCGCCGGCGCAGTTCGTGTGGGCCGCGACTTCGTCGATCGCGACGACGATGCCACGAATCCGCCGGGCGGGCACGGCACTGCAGTAGCCGGCGTCGCTGCGGCCCGCGCGAACAACGGCGTCGGCGGGATGGGCACGTGCTTCTCCTGTGAGCTCATGTCCCTCCGCGTGCTCGGACTCGACGGGATCGCGCTCAACACGAACACCGCCGCCGCGATCGACTACGCGGTCGACCACGGCGCCGCGGTCGTGAACGCGAGCATCTACGGGCCGCACTCCCCGCCGACGCTGCGGAATGCCATCGTGCGAGCTCGGGCAGCCGGCGTTCTGGTGGTCGCGGCCGCGGGCAACGAAGGAACGTCCGAGCCGCAGTACCCGGCCGCGTTTCCCGAGACCATCTCGGTAGGGGCGGCTGCGACGGGCGAGACGCTCGCCCGCTACTCGAGCTTCGGCAGCTGGCTCAAGTTCGCCGCGCCCGAGTGTGCTCCAGTCACCGCGATCGGCGGCGGAACGGATGTCGGCTGTGCCACCTCGATCGCAAGCCCGCTCGTAGCGGGGATCGTGGCGCTCCTTCGCACGCAGGCGCCCTTCGCGACCGCTGACGAGCTCGAGGCGGCCCTCGCACGGACCGCGCATCCGATTCCCGGAGCCCGCTACGGGATCGTCGACGCCGCGGCGGCGCTCGCCGCGCTCGGGCGACCCGAGCCGCACCTGCAACCGGCGGTCGTCGGCGATCCGGTCGTCGGTGCGTCGCTCGAAGCCTTCTCGGGCGTATGGTCGGGTGCGGGCCTCACGGCGACGTACCAATGGGAGCGCTGTCAGGATGCGTGCGCGCCGATCGCGGGAGCGACCTCGTCCCGCTACGTGGTCGCTTCGCGTGACGTCGGGTTCGGAATTCGGGTGACTGCTTCGTCGCCCATGGCGAGCCCGGCCACCTCGGCCGCCACGCCCCTCGTCGTCGAGGCACCCGCCGTTCGAGAGATCCCTTCTATCACGGGTCGCGCGCGAGTCGGATCCCTTCTCATCGCCCGCTCCGGCATCTGGGCAGGCACGGATCTGCGCTTCTCGACCTCCTGGCTCCGCTGCCGTGGCGTGTGCACCGAGATCAAGCCGGGAGCGAGGTACCGCGTACGAGCCGCGGATCGCGGCTACCGCTTGAGAGTCGCCGTGCTCGCAGCCAACTCGGTGGGATCGGTCTCGGCTCGCAGCAAGCCGACCGCCGTCGTGCGCTAGTCGCTACGCGGTCTCGCGGAATCGCGCCGCGAGCACCTCGATCAGCGCGATCGCCGCTCGTGGGTCGGCCGCGAGCGCGGTGAGCAGCTCCTGCCGGGACACCGCGACGCAGCGCACCGGGCCCTCCGCGTGGATGTCGGCGATCCGGCCGCCGCCGGGATCGAGCACCTCGATCTCTCCGATCAGCTCACCCGCACCGAGGGTCAGCGACCGCCCGGGACGCTCGACCCGCACATTCCCCTCCACCACGAGCAGGAGCTCGGCACCGGGCTCACCGATCCGCATGATCGCCTCGCCGTCCGCGTACTCGCGCTCCTCGCCGAGCGCGAGGATCGGGTCGAGCAGCTCGCGCGGCAGCAGCGAGAACACGCGGGGATCGCGAACGATGCGCTCGTAGCGCCCACCGTGGAAGAGGAGCGGCTCCCCCTCGCCGTAGCGCGCAAACTCGACCTGGCCGAGGAAGAGCGAGTGATCACCGCCCCAGTACGAGCGGACGACATGGGCGATCAGGTGGGCAAGAGCGCCCTCGACGAGCGGCGTATCGTGGATGAGCTCGAAACGAGGCTCGACGCCTTCCTCGACGACCTCCCGTCCGGCGAAACGATCCGAGAGCATCGCCTGCCCGGCTTCGAGGACGTTCACCGCAAAGCGAGTCCCCTCGTGCAGCAGGTGGGACATACGCGCGCGGCGGTCGACGGAGACGAGCACGAGCGGCGGCCGCAGAGAGACCGACATGAACGCATTCGCGGTCATTCCGTGAACCGTTTCGCCCGAGCGGGTCGTCAGCACGGTCACGCCGGTGGCGAACATCCCGAGCGTGCGGCGAAAGGCGATCGCGGGATCGCCGTCGAGCCCCTCCCCTAGCTCCAGTGCCTCCGCCAGGGGCGCGGCGTCGAACGACGCTCCGAACGCCTCCGGCGCCGAGATCGCGGTCTCGATGCCGACCTGGAACTCGGGTGGCCTCGAGCCTTCCATGGGTGGATTCTGACGGGAGAGGGGCGGCCCGCGCCGCCCCTCCCGTCCAGAGCTACGGCGCTACGCGACCGGCCGCGCCGCCTCTGCGAGAAGCGCCGCCTGGCGCGCGTCCGGAACGGCCGGTGCATCCTCACGCCAGTGAGGGCGCTCGCCGTCCTGGACGATCCGCCGGAAGAGGAAGAGCACGATCGCGAGGATGAGCACGCCGAAACCGATGATCTTCTCGGTCGTCCCGCCGTAGCCGCCGGCGGCAGTCTGGAACCAGCCGATGCCGAAGAAGGTCAGCACGGCCGTGACGACCGCGAGCACCCAGGCGATCGGGATCCAGATCGGCGAGAGCTTGATCGGCCGCGGCCAGTCCGGACGATCCCTCCGGAGCAGGATGAACCCCGTGATCGCAAAGAAGTGCGCGAGCACGTACCCGATGTTGCTCGCCGCGAGGATGCCGAAAATGTTGCCGATGAAGAGCACGAAGCAGATGTTCACGATCATGTCGAGCGTCATCGCACGACCGGGAACACTCCACCTGTTGAGGTTGTACAGCTGCTTCACCGTCATGCCGTCCCGCGCGATCCCGTAGAGCGCGCGCGATCCGTCCGCGGTCGCAGTGTTCATCGAGATGACGAAGCTCGCGACGATGACGACCACGAAGAAGTTCGTCAGCGCCGTCGAGCCCGTGAGCGTCTCGAGCGCACCGACGTAGTCGAAGGCCGCGACCGTCTCCTCGCCGACGCCGCCGACGAGCCCAAGCGGCAGCAGGATGTAGACGGCAAGCGTGAACATGCATGCCGAGCGGAGGGCGAGCTTCGTGTCGTTGACCGTGTCCTTGTACTCGGGTGCGAACGTCGCGCATGTGTCGACTCCCCACGACGACCACGCCATGATCCAGAGCCACACGAGCGAGAGCCGGACGATCTCCCACGTCGAGACCGACGTGGCTTCTTCGCCCGATCCGGCTGTGCCGTCGAGCGCTCCCCAGGTGAGGTTGGCACTGTCGAAATCCCCGTTCAGGAACGGCAGGATCATGAACACGAAGAGCGGGATCATCAAGAGCGCGCCGGCGAGGTAGCCGAAGCCGACTGCCACCCGGACGCCGCGGACGTTGAAGAGCCAGACGGCGAGGATGAGGCCGATGGCGATCAGATGTGGGAGCCCGATCGCGGCATTGCCGGTCGAGAAATACCCCTCACCTTCCGAGCTCCCGAAGAACGCGCTCCCGAAGGGCTCGTCCGGGAACCACGCGGCGGTGATGATCTGCCCCGAGAAGACGCCGAGGAACGCGAGCACCACGGACCACGCGAGCCAGTACCCGAACGTCGAGATGGGCCCGATGAGCGTGAAGTGCTTGCGCCAGCCTTCGTGCGCATATAGCGGGAAGCCGCCCGGCTTGTCCGGGAACATCGCGGCCATCTCGGAGTAGAGCGTCATGATGAAGAACGCCAGCCCGGCGGAGATCCCCCAGAGGAGAACCGAGCCCCAGCCGCCGATGTCGCCGACCGAGTACCCGAGCGACCCGAGCAGGAACCCCGGCGTCGCCAACGCGATGACGAAGCCGTCCCACCAGCGGAGTTTCTTGAGGAGCTGACGTTCCTCAACGACTGCTTCAGCCACTACCAACCTCCCTCGAGAGTCTTGCGGGGACCTTCCGCCGGGGGACGTATAACACCCTCGCAGCCCGAATACAATCCGCCGATGGGCGCTCCGCAGCCGATCACGATCCGGTGCGAGTGCGACGAGAGCGGCACCGTGCCGTACGGCGAGCGCTGGACGTGCCCGAAATGCAGCCGCAGCTGGAACACGGCGCAGATCCCGATCGAGGCCTACTCGCAGCGTCAACGGCAGATGAGGCGGTTCCAGGTCGAGGTCGTCGCCTTCGCGGTGCTCCTGCTCGTCGTATTCGTCCCGCTCGTTCTCTTCGTGGACGGCAAGTACCTGTTCCTCGGGATCATCGTCGCCCTCGCCTGGATGTTCCTGTACATGCCGTTCTGGCGCCGGCGCCTCCGCCGCGCCGTTGCGAACGCACCTCGCTGGGAGCTGCATCCGGAATGACGACCGGCCTACGGACGGGTGGCGTCGACACGGCGGCTCGCGCCGAGACTGCGCCGCGGCCCGTTCTCCTGGCGACGCTCGATGCCCCACTCCTGGAAGAGGCGGCTCGCTTCGGGGTGGACTCCGCGGTCGAGTCGGGTCAGCCGCTCATCGTCGTGAACGCCGTCGAGACGACCCTCGGCCCGTGCTCGAGGGTCCTCGGCTACGACTACATCGCGACGCCGGAGATCGAGTCGTCGCTGCGCGCGCCCGCCGATCTCGCGCATGGCCTCGGCGTTCGCGTCGAGCGGATCTGCGTGCGCTCGACCCGGCCCGTCGAGGCACTCATCGACCTCGCCGGCGAGCGTGGAACCGGACTGCTCGTCCTCGGCGCCGATCCGTCTCGCATTCGAGCACGCCGCTATCGCCGAGCCGTGCGAAAGCTCCGCGAAAGGTCGGCCTGCCTGCTCTGGCTGCCCGCGGACTGAGTTGCTACCTTCCAGTCGTCGTGTTCGCAACGCTGTTGGCGTCTAGGCAATAGAGTGGACGTTCCCAAGTCCTCCCCGTACGTCGTCGTCGGAGCCGGCATCCACGGCCTCTCGACCGCGTACCACCTCGCGAAGGAGCTCGGCGCTCGCGAGCTCGGTTCGGGAGCCGACATCGTCGTCCTCGACAAGGCGCACCCCGGGGCGGGTGCGTCCGGCATCGCCTGCGGCGTCGTCCGCAACAACTACTTCCAGCCCGCGATGAGCGAGCTGATGCAGGCCTGCGTCGAGGTCTGGGAGTCCGATCCTGGCGCGTACGCATACAACCCCGTCGGCTACATCGCGCTCGGCGCGGCGGTGCAGGAGGCCGATCTGTCGGAGACCTACGAGCGCCAGGAGCGGATCGGGTACCGGTCCGAGCTGATTCTCGGCGAGGTGGGGGTGGACGCGCACATGAAGGGGCTCTTTCCCGACTGGCGCGCGCAGGGCGTAACCGTGTGCCTGCACGAGCACCAGGGCGGGTTCGCCTTCAACATGGCTTCGGTCGAGGGCCTCCACGGCAAGTGCCGAGAGGTCGGAGTCTCGGTGCTGTCGGGCGTGGAGGTCACCGGGTTCGACGAGGGCTCGGACGGCTCGATCGTGGGAGTCGAGACGTCGGAGGGGCGGATCGAGGTGGGCGAGCAGGTCGTCATCGCACCGGGGCCGTGGGCCAAGGGGTTCTGGGCGATGCTCGGGATGCCCGAGACCATCGACGTCCGCACCCCGTCCGGCGAGGTCGTCCCGGACCGTCCGATGTGGACGTACTGGAACCTGCAGGAGGGCGAGGTCGGAATCGACCCGTTGCTCTTCGCCACTGCGGACGGCGGCGCGCCCCCGGTCATCCACCTAGACACCGACGCGCCTCTCGTCACCGACGACGGGAGGACGCTCTCGGACGAGCTCTGGGGGATCTACTTCAAGCGCGATCGGCATTCCGTACAGGGTGGCGCCTCGCCCCTCGTCGTCTCGGACGACGTCGTGCTCGACCCGTATCCGCAGACGACCGACATCGACCCCGACTTCCCCGACGTCTTCTGCGCCGGCCTCTCGCACGCGATGTCCCGCTTCGAGGGCTGCCGACCGCTGTACAAGCAGGCCCGCTCGGGCGGCGTCGGCGCCTTTACCGTCGACAACTTCCCGGTCTTCGACTATCTCCGCCCGAACCTGTACGCGGTCCTCGACTCGAACCACGGCTACAAGATGATCGGCGTGGGCAGAGAGGTCGCGAGCGTGCTCCTCGGCGACCACTCGCGCCTGCTCTACCCGTTCCGCTTCGAGCGCTTCGAGACTGGCGACTTCCACCCGGTCTCGAGCTCGCCCTACCCCTGGAGTTGACCCGCGGCCGTGCTCCGGCGGCACGGCTGAAACAGACGCCAAGTTACAACTTGTAACTTGGTTTCTCGGTCCTCTGGGTCGGGGCCGACTTGATCGGTGCGAGTTGGGTCGCGAGGATGGGCGAGTGCTCGTCATCATCCTGCTCGGGTTCGCGCCGATCGTCATGCTGTTGACGCTGGCGATCGCCCTCTACCTGACCGTGGTCGAGCTGCGCGAGATGGAACCCCCGCCCCACTACCTGTGGTGGAGCTGGTGGCTCCTCCTTGTCTTCATGACGCACTTCGTCGGCTATCTCATCCTGAGGGCTTACTCTGTCTACGGACGCTGGAACGCCCGCCGGCGGGTAACGGCAGCCCGCCGACCGCTCCGAAGGAGCGGCGCGGGCTCCGGGACCACCCGCTCGGCAAGCTCCTGCTCTTCGCGGCCGTCCTCCTCGCAGCGCTTCTCGTCGCGCGGACCTGCGGCTCGAACAACAAGGAGATCTCGCAGGACGAGGCGATCGAGATCGCCAAGGAGAACGCCTCGTTCGAGCCGTGTCCCGAACTGCAATGCGTGCAGATCCGCTACGTCCCGCGAGGGATTCCGGTGCGCGGCTACTGGGGCGTTGTGCTCTCCGACAAGCTGGACTCCGAGGGCGAGCCGAACCGCACGGAGAGCTTCCTGGTCGACGTGCAGACCGGGGAAGCGGCACGCGCCTAGGCGCCCGTGTGTATGCGGCGCACATAGTCCCGGCCCGAACCTCGGCCGACGCGAACATGGAAACCGCGTAGCCCGCTTCATACGGTCTTTCGCACACGTCGATCGCGGTACCCGCCCGAGGAGGGGGGTTCGATGATCTCTTCGCTCTTGTCGTCCTGGCTCGCCCAAGCAGCACCGACCGCCGAGGAGATCCAGGCGCAGGTCACGCTCGACTCCCAGGTCCTGACCGAGCAGTTCTACTTCTGGACCGTCGTGATCATGTGGCTGATCCACGCCGGCTTCATGGCGTACGAGGCCGGTGCCGCGCGACGCAAGAACGTGATGTCGACGGCGATGAAGAACATCCTCACGATCGCCGTCGTCACGCCGAGCTTCTACTACTTCGGCTGGTACATCTACGGGTGCTTCGAGGAGGGCTGGCCGAAGGACGGGCATGGCAGCCCGACCGTCGAAGGACTCGAGGTCCTCGCGGGGTTCTGCCAGAACACGGCTCCCTGGGCGGCCCAGATGGGCCCGAACCTGCAGGATCACGTCAGCGCAGTCTTCTTCCTCGCCTTCCTGCTCTTCTCGTGGACGACGGCATCGATCATGTCGGGAGCGCTCATCGAGCGCGTCCGCCTCTCCGCGTACCTGATCCTCGCGGTGGTGCTCGGCTCGGGCGTCTGGATCATGGACGCCGCCTGGGGCTGGGCCCCTGGCGGCTGGCTGGTCACTCGGTACGGCTTCCACGACTCCATCGCGTCGCTCGTGGTGCACGGTGTTGCTGGAGCGTTCACCTTGGGCGTGCTCTTGAACCTCGGACCACGGATCGGCAAGTACACGGTCGAGGGCGCAGCGCGGACCTTCCGCGGGCACAACACGCACCTGACCCTGCTGGGGCTGATGCTCATCTTCACGGGGTTCTACGGCTTCTATGCCGCCTGCCTCGTGATCCAGTCGACGGTCTTCCCGGGCTGGCTCAACATCTACTTGTCGCCGACGACCCTGGGCGCGATCGCGTTCGTGATCACTTTCGGCTTCGCGGGCGGGTTCACGGGCGGCTGGTTCGCGAGCAAGGGAGACCCGTTCTGGACGCTGTCCGGAGGGCTGGCGGGCGTGATCTCCGTGTCGGCCGGCGCCGATGTCTACCACCCGTCGCTCGCGTACCTCCTCTCGATCTCGGGCGGCATGCTCGCCGTATACGCGGGGACGTACATCGAGAAGAAGCTCCGCATCGACGATGCGGTCGGTGCGGTCGGGGTGCACGGTGTGTGTGGCTTCTACGGGGTCTTGCTCGTCGGCATCTTTGCCGGCGGCTACCCGACTGGGATCAACAACGTCGAGTCGTCCTTCGGCGGCCAGCTGATGGGCATGATGGCCTTCCTCCCGCTGGCGTTCATCCCCGGCTATGTCGTGAGCTGGATCCTGAAGAAGCTCAACCTCCTGCGCGTTCCGGCGGAAGTCGAGCTCGAGGGCCTCGACCTGGCCGAGTTCGGACAGGACTTCTTCCCCGAGTTCGAGCGCGTGCCCGAGACCATCATCGAGCCCGACGGCCGCGAGGTCGACTCCGCGCCCGTGCTCCTCGACGCATACTGGCAAACGAACGGCAGAGCCGAGACCCCGGTCGGAACCGGAGAGAGGAGCTAGGCCATGTTCGACGCGTTCCCGTTCGACGAGTGGAGCGAGGACATCGCCGAGTTCTGGACCTACGGCGGCGAAGGATCGACCGGCACGTACATCATGACCGCGCTCGGAGTCGCGGCGATGCTCATCTCGCTCATCGGCTTCGTCGTTCTCGAGCAGCAGAAAGCTCCGGCGTCAGACCGAGATGCTGCGGGCATCAGGCGCGCTCGAGCGGCCGATCGCGGTCGTGACCACGACCACCACGACGATCATCACCTCCGACTAGGCGCGGGAGAGGAATCGACATGGCCGACAAGCAGATCGACTTCCCACCGCTGCAGAAGGAGGTCCGTTGGGTGGCGCCGTTCATGTGGGGCCTCTCCCTCCTCTGCATCGTCGTGGTCGTCGTGATCCTGCTCTCGGATCTCGACGGGCCTTTCATCGGGCCCTGGGGTTAGGCAGCCAGGTACCGTTTCGTAGATGTCGCGGCTCTATCTCCGCTGCGCGATCTGCAGCCGACAGCAGGCCGAGGGACTGATCTCCGGAGCGGGCTGGGGACGGCTCGAGCTGCCGCAGGAAGCTCGCATCGAGCATCCGGCTCTCAATGGCTCGACGCTTCGCGCTTGCCCGACCTGCATCAGCGGCGACCCGGACTGGCAAACCGGGCTCCTCGCCACGCTCGGCCTCGGTTCGGGCTTCGAGCCTCGCTCCGCCGCCTAGTCGCCGGGGGCGTGAGCCTTCGCGACGCCGCCGATGATCTCCGCGAGCTCCTGAGGGCGCGACCACATCGGCCAGTGGCTCGTCGGCAGGTCGATCCAGGTGACGTCGCGCAGCTCGGCGAGGCCGGCGAGCCAGGCGGGGTTGTGCTCCGTGGCGTACGCCTTGAGCTGCTCGGACGGGAACCCCGTGCAGATGACCGTGCTCGGGATCTCGTGACGCGCGTCGTTCGTCAGCTCCGCTCCCTCCCGTAACACGCCTCCCGGTTGCGGGACCGCCCGTGCTCGAAAGGTCTCGAGCTGCTCCTCGCTGAGCCCGTCGAGGTTCTCCTCCTCCGCGAGCTTCTCCGGCGAGGGCAGAGGCATGTCGACCCCGTCGAAGTCGGGATCCATGGCCCCGACTCCGGGAGCGGAGTCGACGTAGACCATCGCTGCGATCCGGCCGGGAAGACGGTCGCTGGCCGCGTAGCCGGCGAACCCTGTTCCGCTGTGCACTGCGAGCACGACGGGAGCCTCTGCGGCCTCGACCGCGACGGAGATCGCATCGACGTGATCCGACATCGTGATCGCGGAACGGTCGGCGTCGGCCGACTCGAGGCCGGGCAGCGTTAGCGCAGTGACGTCGTGGCCGTCGGCCCGCAACGCGGCCGCGACCTCGTCCCACGCCCACGCACCGAGCCAGAAACCCGGCACGAGGACGATCGGTGCGCCGGTCATGCCCCGATCCTAGACGTGGCCGTCAACGTCAGAACAGGCCAACCGTCTCGCCGTTCGCGTCGATGTCGATCGCGAACGCGGCCGGGTTCTTGCCGAGGCCGGGCATGGTCATCATGTCGCCGCAGAGCGCGACGATCCAGCCCGCCCCCGTATAGGGGCGAAGATCCCGCACGGGCACCGTGAAGCCCGTCGGTGCGTTTCGGAGCGCCGGGTCGTGCGAGAGGGAAAGGTGCGTCTTGGCCATGCAGATCGGCAGCTCGCCGAGGCCCGACTGCTCGAACTCCGCTGCTTTCTTCTTCGCCGCGGGTAGGAGATCGACTCCGTCCGCACCGTAGACGCGCGTCGCGATGAGCCTGATCTTCTCCTCGATCGGGGCATCGAGCGGGTAGGCGAACTCGAAGCTCGAGGGCTGCTCCGCCGCCGCGATCGCCGCTTCCGCGAGCGCCGTGGCGCCTTGGCCCCCACGCTCGAACGCCTGGTTGACCTCCGCCGCATAGGCGCCGTGCTCGAGCGCGAGCTTCCGCACCGCCTCGAGCTCGTCGTCGGTGTCCGTCGGGAACGCGTTCACCCCGACCACGGCCTGGAGCCCGTAGCCGTTCACGATCCCGATGTGGCGGGCGAGGTTCTGTGCGCCGATCTCGATCGCGTCGAGGCCGCCGTCCGGATCGCCCGCGTGGTGCTTGAGCGCCCGCACCGTCGCCACCAGGACGACGGCATCCGGCCGCAGGTCGCCGATGCGGCACGTGATGTCGAAGAACTTCTCCATGCCCATGTCCGAGGCGAACCCCGACTCCGTGACCACGTAGTCCCCGAGCTTGAGCGCGACCCGGTCGGCGACGAGCGAGTTGTTCCCGTGAGCGATGTTCGCGAAGGGCCCGCAATGGACGAAGGCGGGCTGCCCTTCGAGGGTCTGCACGAGATTCGGCTTGACGGCCTCCTTCAGCACGACGGCGAGCGAGCCGGCAGCGCGGAGCTGCTCGGCCGTCACGGGATCCCCGTCGTAGGTCTGGCCCACGGTGATCCTCCCGAGCCGCTCGCGCAGATCGTGCAGGTCACGAGCCACGGCGACGAGAGCCATGATCTCGCTCGCCGCCGTGATGTCGAAGCCGGTCTGCCGGGGATAGCCGTTCGCCTTCCCCCCCAGGCCCGTCACGACATCGCGCAGCGAACGGTCGTTCATGTCCAGGCAGCGTCGCCAGGAGATCGAGTTGGGGTCGAGGCCGAGCACGTTTCCGTGCATGAGGTGGGCGTCGATCAGCGCGGAGAGGAGGTTGTTCGCCGCGGTGATCGCATGCAGGTCGCCCGTGAAGTGGAGGTTCAGGTCCTCCATGGGCACGACCTGCGCGTAGCCGCCGCCGGCAGCCCCGCCCTTGACCCCGAAGACGGGACCGAGTGACGCCTCGCGGAGGCACAGAATGGGCTTCTTGCCGAGAACGCCGAGACCCTGGGTCAGCGAGACCGATGTCGTCGTCTTCCCTTCGCCCGCAGGCGTCGGCGTGATCGCGGTGACGTTGATCAGCTTCGCGTCCGGGCGGTCGGAGAGCCGCTCGAGCACCGAGAGGTCGACCTTCGCCTTGTAGCGGCCGTACGGCTCGATCTCGTCCGGGAGCAGTCCTGCATCCGCAGCGATGTCGAGGATCGGGCGAAGCGTGGCGTTCTGCGCGATCTCCAGGCTGGATGGCATCTGGGTCTTCATCGTGGCGGGAGGCTAATGGCTGACAGCGGCCGCGGCCAGCTCGGAGACGAGCGTGTCGGTGTAGAAGCGCTCCAGAGCAAACGGCTCGATCAGATCCGGCGTCTTCCCTGACGCGACGAGCTCGGCGAGCGTCACCCCCACGATGGGCGCCGCCTTGAATCCGTACGTCCCCCATCCGGCCGAGAGGTGGAAGTTGTCGATCTCGGTCTTGCCGAGGAGCGGGCTGTAGTCCGGCGAAAGGTCGCACAGGCCGGTCCAGGTGCGGAGGATCCGGATCCGCTCGAGCTGCGGGAAGAGCTCGAGCGTGTGCTTCGCGGAGAACTCGAGGAAGGAGAGCGTGCCCGTGCCCTTGTAGGTCGTGTACGGCTCGATCTCGGCGCCGATCAGGAACTCGCCACGGTCGGTCTGCGAGATGTACACGTGCAGCTGCGAGGAGACGATGATCACGTCGAGGAACGGCTTCATCGGCTCGGTGACGAAGGCTTGCAGGATGTGCGTCGTGATCGGAAGTCGCACGCGCGCGAGCCCGGCGACCAGCGACGACCAGCCGGCGGTCGCGCACACGACCTGCCCGCACTCGATGCGTCCACGCGGAGTCTCGACGGCGACGATCCGGTCACCGTCGCGCTCGAAGCCCGTGACCTCCGTGTTCGGGTGGATCTCGACGCCGAGCCGGTCCGCGGCTCGCGCGTAGCCCCAGACGACCGCGTCGTGCCGGATGATCCCGCCCGGAGCGTGATAGAGCGCGCCGAGGATCGGATAGGACGGTCGATCCGAGACGTCGAGCGGCGGACAGAGCTCGTGGATCTCTTGCGGACCGACGAGGCTCGACTTGATACCGAGCAGCTTGTTCACCTCGGCCCGCTCCTGCATGGTCACGAGCGCCCGGTCCGAGTGCGCGAGCGTGAGATGCCCGTGCTGGGAGAACATGAGATTGAAGTCGAGCTCGCCCGAGAGGCGCTCGTACAGACGCACGCTCTCCTTGTAGAACTCCGCGCCCTCGGGAGTGCGGTAGTTGGAGCGGATGATCGTCGTGTTCCGCCCGGCCGCGCCCGATCCGATGTACGACTTGTCGAGCACGCAGACGTCACGGATCCCGTGCCGCTTGGCGAGGTAGTACGCGGTCGCGAGCCCGTGCGAGCCGGCGCCCACGACCACGACGTCATAGCGGCGCTTGAGCTCGCCGCGCGGCCGCCACATGCGCCGGACTCGGAAGATGTCCTTCACGCCGCCTCATCGCCTAGCGGTTCGTGGGACGGCGGTATGGGGTCAGGCTTCAGCCTGACCCCGGTGTTGGGAAGTCCCGCCGCCGCGTCCAGCACCGCCACGGCTACGTCGTGTGCGAGCTCCTGCGGCACGTAGACCCGAAACCGCTCGCCCTCGTCCCGCAGGAAGATCCCGTCACGCGCGAGAGCATCGGCCCAGCGGCAGGCAGCGCATCCAGGTCGAGGTCGGTCAGGCGTCGCATCAGCTGCTCGCCCTCGATCGCAATGCCGGCCAGGGCGCCTGTCGCGTCGTACGCGAGAATTCCGACCTCCCGCAGGCGCGCGACGACATCCGCGGGGTCCTCGCCGGTGAGCAGGAATCCGCGTCTCGGAGTGAGCCGCACGAGCTCCTCCCCGGCGTGAGGAATGACCAGGTCGAGGTCACCGCGAACCTCCACCTTCCCGCCGGGCCACAGATCCTGAACCACAGCGGAGTCGGCGTCCTCCAGCGCCCGCCGCAGGGGCGACGTCGTCGTACCGCCCGCGCAGCGCGACGGCGAGAGGAAGTCGAGCAGCGTCACGATCGCATCCGCTTGCCGTCGACGTCGTAGAACGCCCCGGACTTGACCCGACCCCCGAGCAGCTGCCGGTCGACCCGGACCTCGAACCGTGTCCCGTCCTCTGCCCGCTCCGCAGGCAGCCACGCGAGCCCGATCACGGATCCCACCGCCTCGCTCCTCCGCGCGCTCGTGATGCGGCCGGCCGGATACCCCTCGATCACGATCTGCGCGCCCTCGGCAGGCACGACACCGTCCTCCATGACGAAGCCCACGAGCCGCTCGAGCGGCTCGCGCTCGGAGAAGTGCTCCACCGCGAGCTTGCCGACGAAGTCGTCCTTGTCCATCTTCGGGAGCCAGGGCATGGCGGCCGAAAGGAGGTTCGACTCGGAGTCGGTGTCCTGGCCGACGATGACGTGTCCTTTCTCGAGGCGAAGGATGCGCTGAGGCTCGAGCCCGAAGGGCCGCGCGCCCTCGGCGACCAGCCGATCCCAGAGAAACTCCGCAGCGGAGCTCGGGCAGTGGAGCTCGTAGCCGAGCTCGCCCACGAAACCGATCCGGAGCGCAAGGCACGGGATCCCGGCGACCTCGAGCTGCCGCGCGTCCAGGTACTTGAGCGCCTCGTCCGAGACGTCGTCCTCGGTGAGGCGCTGCAGAACCTCTCGCGCACGCGGCCCCGCGAGATTGAGCGCTGCAAGCGCGCCCGTGACGTTGACGACCTCCGCCTCGTAGCCCCAGACCGCGTTCCACCACTCGAACCAGGCGGTCACCGAGTCGGCGCCCGTCGAGGTGGTCGTCACGTAGTACAGATCGTCCGAAAGCCTCCCGATCGTCCCGTCGTCCATGATCCGGCCACCGTCCGAGGTCAACACGCCATAGCGGATGCGTCCGGGCCGCATGTCGGCGAAGCGGTTGGGATAGAGGCGCTCGAGGAGCGCGGGCGCCTCCCGGCCCTCGACCAGGATCTTCCCGAGCGTGGACACGTCGATTACACCGAGGGACTCGTGCACGGCGCGAACCTCGTCCTCGGGACGCTCGGAGTACGCATACGGCCGCTTCCACGGCCCCGCCCACTGCATCTTCGCCCCGGCTTCCTCGTGCCGGAAATGCAGAGCGGTGCGACGCGCGGGCTCGAAGTGACGTCCCGCGAGCAGCCCCAGCTCGACGGGCGACCAGGGCGGACGGGCGGTCGTCGTCCCGAGATCGCTCTCGTACGCACGCACCTCCTGCGCGTACAGACGGATCGAGGCGAGCTGGCAGAGCTTGCCCTGACAGGGCCCCATGGTCACCGTCGTGTAGCGCTTGGCGAGCTCGATCGAGTCGAAGCCCTCGGCGATCGCGCGCGTGACGTCCTTGGTCGTGACGTCTTCGCAGATGCACACGAAGCACTTGCCCCGCCCCTTGTGCTTGGGCGGGACGTCGATCCGCTGCAGCCCCTCGCCGGTGACCGTTCCCACCGCCTCGACGCCGGCTGGGAGCGTCGTCGGGACGAACACCCCGAGCGAGGGGACGAACTCGACGCGGGCTCCGGCCTGGGCGAGCAGGGCGTAGGCGGGCTGGCGCCCGCCCGAGGCGACGACGAGGTCGCACGCGATCTCTTCTCCGTCCACCATCAGCGCTCGCACCCGGCCGCGCCGGCGCTCCGCCTCGAGCTCGCGCACCGGGGTCTCACGTAGGTCGACGACCCGTTGCACCGCGACCCCCGCCTCCTGCAGGTCGTCGGCGATCGCGAGGCCCGGCTCGTCGGCAGCGAGCACGACAGCGCGCTCCCCAGGCCGGATCGAAAAGTCGTGGATCAGCCGCCGAACAGCGCTCGGCAGCATCACGCCGACCAGGTCGTTGCCGGGGAATACGATCGGCTGCTCGAGGGCGCCGGTCGCGACGATGATCCGCTCGGCGCGATAGCGGTAGAGCACGGTTCCGCAGTCCACCGGGACGAGGCCGCCCTCCCAGATCCCGAGCGCGCGGGCCGGGGTCAGCACCTCGACCCCACGTATCTCCTCGAGCTGGCGCGGGCCTTCGTCGACGAGGACGACACCGTGTCCCTCGGCAGCGGCCGCGAGCGCAGCCGCGCGGCCGGCATCCGACCCGCCGACGACCAGCACTCGCGCGCGGCGGTGCTCCACGTCGTAGCGCCGGGAGTGCCCGCCCCGCTCGTCGACGCGACCGAGCCCGGCGAGGTTCCGCAGCACCTTCTCGTACAGCGGCCACGCGCGACGCGGCCGGATCATCGTCCGGTAGTAGAAGCCGACCGGCGTGAACGGCCCGCCGACCTTGTCGGTGAGCGAAAGGACGTCGAGATCGAGGTTCCCCCACACGTTCTGCTGGTTGACGTGCGCTCCCTCGCGCAGGGGCTCGACACAGACGCGAACGTTCGGAACCCCGTCCACGGTCATCATGCAATTCGGGCAGTGGCCGGTGCAGCAGAGGAGCCCCCGCGTCCGGTGGTACTTGAACGAGCGCGAGAACGTGCGCAGGCCGGCCGCGTAGAGCGCGGAGCCGAACGTGTCGCCCTCGTAGCCCTCGATCCGCTTCTCGCCGAAGCGGAAGATGACGGGGCGATCCCGGTCGATCCGCTCGTTCTTCTGCCGCGCGAGCCTCATTGACCGTCCGGTCGTCGGGGAGCGTGATCGAGAGCACCTCGTTCGTGCGCGTGTCGCGCTCCGCCAGGAACCACTCGCCGCAGCCGGTCCGGTGCTGCCACCACTCGCGCTGCGGGCCGGCGACGTTGTCGCGGAAATAGACGTACTCGGTCAGCTCGCGCAGCGACGGCGAGCCGTTCTCGGACTTCTCGGGCCTGCGCGTCACCTCGCCGAAGTACGCGAACTCGTCGACCGGCCGCGGGACCGCAATGGGGACACGAGAGGAGGAACGACATCTAGATCAATTGCACTCTCAGCAACGGTGTGCCACTATCCGCAACGAACTTATCGAGATGTCCCGCACTCGTCAACCTTCCACCCGCCGCATCGGCGCCTGCCGAGCGCGCGATCGCGGTGCTCGACACCCTCGCCGAGGCGGGCGAGCTCGGAACCAACGAGATCGCGCGCCGAACAGGCATGACGCCCAGCACCGTATCGCGTCAGCTCGGCACGCTCGCCGCCTCGGGAATGGTGGAGCGCGTCGCTGCCTCGGGCCGCTATCGCCTCGGCCTGCGCATCGTCCATCTCGCCAACGCGCTCCTCGCCCGGCTCGATGTGCGAGAGGTCGCGCGGCCGCATCTGGTGGCGCTCGTCGAGGCGACCGGCGAGACCGCGACGCTCTCCGTACCCGGTGACGAGGACGCGATCACGGTGGACTTCGTCCCGGGAAGCCATCACCTCCAGCCCGTCTCGAAGCTCGGGTCGGCCGTCGGTCGGGCACGCGACCTCGGCCGGCAAGGTCATGCTCGCCTTCTCGGGACGGGAGCTTCCGGACGAGCCGCTGCGCGGCGTACACGCCTCGAACCATCACAGATCCGCAGGCGCTTGCGCGGGAGGTCGCGCAGGTGCGCGAGCGCGGTTGGGCGCAGGCTGTCGGCGAGCGCGAGCCCGGATCTGGCCGCGATCGCCGCGCCGATACGCTCGAGCCGGGGAGAGCTCGAGGCGATGGTCGCCCTCCAGGGCCCGAGCTCTCGCTTCGACGCCACGGCGATAAAAGCAGCGGTGCCGCTCCTCGTCGAGCGCGCGGAGGCGATCTCCCGCGAGCTCGGCTGGCGGCCCGAGTGAGCTCCGAGACGAGAGAGCGCCGAATGTGTGCCAAGCCTGTGACCCTCCGCGCCAACCGTTGACACTGGGCTCTGGCTGTCAACCTTGCGCGGGCGTGTCGCCCGCTTCACGTGGGAGAGGCCGCATCCAGGCGGGCTTCGTCTTCGCAGCACCCGATGATTCGTCGCAGCTCGACGGCGAGCGTAAACTCGATCGCCATGGGTACTTCGACCGTAGCCAAGTCCGATCTCGAAGTGCTCCTCAATCTCAACCGCGACTACATCCAGTCGGTTCAGCACGGCGATGTCGAGCGCTTCGACGAAATCCTCGCGGACGACTTCCTGTGCTCGAACCCCGACGGGTCGCTGATCGATCGCGCAGCGTTTCTCGAGCAGACGGCGAAGCCGGTCACGATCTCGAATCTCGAGGCGCACGACGTGAACGTGCGGATCATGGGCGACGTCGCGATCATCCACGCGCGCACGAGCTACACGCTTCCCGACGGTGCGGCCGGCTGCAGGTAGGTACACGGATGTGTGGGCTCGTCGCGACGGCCGCTGGCTCGCCGTCTCGGCTCACGTGACGCGCGGCTAACGCGTGCCTACCGTCGGCGTCGTCAGTCTCGGCGCGATGGGAAGCGCCATGGCCGAGGCGCTCGGCCGAGGGGGTGCTCGCGTCCTCGCGACGCTCGACGGGCGCAGTGCGCGTACCGCGCGCCTCGCTGAGCGCGCGGCATCGGTCGAGCTGCTTCCCGACCTCGTGGCGGTGGTCGGCGAAGCCGATGTCCTCCTCTCGATCGTGCCTCCGGAGCACGCTCGAGCAGCCGCTGAAGCCGTCCTGCGGGCCGGGAACGAAGCCGGTCGCACGCCTCTCCTCGTCGAGCTGAACGCCATCGCGCCCGCAACCGCGCTCGAGATCGCCTCGAAGCTCGAGGTGGTGGACGGATCGATCTCGGGACCGCCGCCGTGGAAACCCGGGACGACTCGCGTCTACCTCTCCGGGCCACGCGCCGCTGAGATCGCGGAGCTTCCGTTCGACGGCGTCGACCTGATCGTCGTCGGCGATGCCGTCGGAGCGGCGTCCGCGGTGAAGATGAGCACCGCCTCGGTCTACAAGGGCAGCAGCGCACTCCTGCTGCAGGCGTTGCGTGCGGCGCACGCGAACGGCGTCCTCGAGCACGTCCTCGCCGATCTCCGCACCGCCGCGCCGGAGCTGGTCTCGAACCTCGAGCGGCGTCTCGCGAGCGCGGCAGCGAAGTCGGGCCGCTACGTCGGCGAGATGCACGAGATCGCGGCGACGCAGTCCGCGGCCGGCCTCATGCCCTCGTTGTTCGAGGCGATCGCGGAGGTCTACGCGTCGCTGGCTCGGACAGCCGCTGCCGACCGGACTCCGGAGGAGATCGCCGACGACGAGTCGCTCAACGAGCTCCTGGACGCGATGTGGGAGAGCTCGACCCGATCTGGATGAGTCAGCTCGCGCGATGGCGACGATCGCGGACATCTGGCCATCTCCCGGTCTCCGAGGACGGCAAGGTCCCAGCCGACAGCCTCGCCCGCGAGGTGGAGCAGCTGGCCTTCGGGCGGCTGCATCCCGAAGCGATACCGCCCAACGACGAGAACGTCGAGCTCGATGCCCAGGGCACCGCAAACCCTCGAGGACCCCACCACTTCTCCAGCTCGGCGGGCTTGACAACGCCGCGAAAGCCCGCTCTTGCGGCGCATCGAGCGCGCGGTCGACTCTGAGTCGCCACTCCTCGCTCATGTCGACTAATCGACGGTGACCCAGATGCCGTCCTCGGTAGCGGCAATACCGTTGGGGCTGCCACCGACACTGATCGTCTCGACAACCTTCCTAGACGTCGGATCGATCCGCGAGACCGTTCCCTCACCGGCGTTCGCAACCCAGACGGAGCCGGCCGCATAGGCGACCCCGAGGGGCTGTCCTCCGACTGCCGTCGTACCCGCCGGCTCATTCTCGACCGGATCGATCGCCCAAACTTGGTCGCTGCCGACGTCCGAGACCCAGACAGCCCCCGATCCGACCGCGATGCCGTTCAGGCGGAACTTCTGGACAGGGACTCGCGCGACCACGCTGTTCCTGCGCGGGTCGATCCGCACCACCATCGACTCCTGAAACGGCCCGGCGACCCAGACCGAGTCGGGGCCGATGGCGATTCCCCCGAGCGACTCTCCCGTTTCGACGCCGCGGATCCGTGTCACGATGCGACCGGTCGTGGCGTCGATCCGAGTGATCGTGCTCTCGCCCGATGCGAACCACAGCGATCCGAAGCCGATCGCGATGGGACCCGCATCCGGGTGGTCACCGAACGGAAGCCGCCGCTCTCGGGCGTAAATCGTCTTCTCCACGGTGAGTCTCTCGGGCTCGATCAGGGTGACCGTCGCGGCACGGGCATCCGTGACCCAGACGCCATGCTGATCGACGGCGAGCGAGCTCGCACCGCCCACGCCCACGGTTTGCACGACCTGCCGGCCGCTACGGCTCAGGAGCGAGAGAGTCCGGAGGTCGGGGTGGAGAACCCAGACAGCGTCCTCGTGGACGGCGATCTGCGTCGGCCGATCGCCGACCGGTATTGCCGCGACGACCCGGTCCGTCGCCGGGTCGATCAGCGCCACCGAGTTCGGCGGCGCGACGAGTGGCTCAGGCGGCGAGCTTCCCCGGAGCCCGGCGACCGCCGCGCCGATGCCGACGGTGAGTAAGAGCGTAACGAGAGCCGCAAGCACAGGTATTCGCCGGAGACGCGGTGGGCGGCGCGCGTGCGCGTCGGGCACGGCAGCGTCCAGAGGACGCTCTTCCGTCGGGGGCGCGCTGATTGCGTCGTCCTGAGCGAGGATCTGGCGCTCGAGTTCCCGTAGCTCCGGCCCCGGCTCGAGTCCGAGCTCCTCGGTCAGGACTCGCCGGGCGTCCCGATAGGAGGCGAGTGCGTCCGCCTGTCGCTCCGAGCGATACAGCGCGAGCATCAGCTGTCGGCGGAGGCGCTCGCGATAGGGATTACGAGCAACGAGCAGCTCGAGCTCGCCGACGATATCCGCGTGGCGGCCGAGAGCGAGGTCGGCGTTGACCCGATCCTCGACTGCCGCGAGTCGCGACTCGTCGAGGCGCACGATTTCCGCCTGCGCGAAGGGATCGTTCGCGAACTCCGCCAACGGAGCGCCGCGCCAGAGTGCGAGCGCGTCACGAAGCTTCGACGAAGCCTCGAGCGGACCGGTTGAGCGGGCTTCGTCGACGAGCCGCTCGAACCGGGACACGTCGAGCTGATCCGGCTCAACCGCGACCAAATAGCCCGGCGCTCGCGTCCTAACGGCGTCCGCGCCGAGCTGCTTGCGGAGGCGCGAGACGTACACCTGGAGCGCTTTCGCCGCGGTTGCCGGCGGACGCCCGTTCCAGAGTCCCTCGATGAGCACGTCTGTCGGAACGACCTCGTTCGCTCGGAGCAGCAGTAGCGCGAGGAGAGCACGCTCCCTCCCGCGGCCGAGCCGGAGGGGACGGTCATCCTCGACGACCTCGAGTGGCCCGAGAATTCTGAATTCCAAGTCGCTGCCTCGCGGCGACGCTACCACGCGCCTTCGCGGTCGGACAACAGCCGCATTTACCGCTTCGTTTGCCGACTCAGCCGCGATTCGCAACCAGCCCACGCGATCCTCGTACGCGGTCGCCTCGCATCCCGCGGGCACATGAGAAGGGAGAAGGACTATGAAGCGTCGTCTAGCAGTGGCAGGAGCGCTCCTCGCCACGTACTCCTCGGCCGCAGCGCTCGCAAGCGGCTCGGAGGAGGCGTATCTCGGCACGTGGGCTGACCGCGTGAGCTTGGAGCAGATGTACGACCGGGGTCTCGATCCGCGACTGGCCGGCTCGTTCCGGCTCGTCCTCCGGAGGGATGGCACCTACACGTCGTTCAACTCCTTCGACAAAGCGTCCCGAGGGCGCTTCGTCGTCTCTGGGCGCAGAATCGTGTTCTCGGGCGACGTCGGCTGCGCGATGGCCGGGCTCCAAGGGAAGGGCGCGTACACGTGGGCGCTCGCGCGGGGAAAGCTGCGGCTCTCGGTGGTAGGCAGCGACCCGTGCGGCGGCCGCTGGCAGACGCTCACGTATCCGATCTGGACGAAGAGAACATAGAGGAGGAAAGATGACTTTCAGGATCCTTGCCTACCTGTGCTTCGCTGCACTCTCACTCGCACTGGCCACCGCGGCCTCTGCGGCCCCACCACAGATCACCGACATCGACCGAGCGCTCGAGTCCCTCGGGCCCGACCCGTTCGTCTCGGAGGTCTGCGGCTTCGACGTCGAGGTCGCGACCGAGGCGCATATTCGGATCGTCGAGTACTCGGACGGGACTGCTCAGAGCCATCACCACGAGCGGTACCAATGGAGTGCGAACGGCAAGTCGATCACGGAGCACGTCAACTTCACCATCGCCTTCGGCGAAGACGAGACCCAGACGTACCGTGGCACCGTCTTCAACCTCCGAATTCCCGGGGTCGGTCCCGTGCTCAAGGAGGCGGGGCTTGCTCTATTCGGACGGAACGGCAGCATCGTCCGCTCCGCCGGCCTGCATCAGATCCTGGACGGCACGACGAACGTGCCCGCACTCTGCGAGTACTTCGCCGGGTGAGTGAGGCGGGCGCGGAGACCGTAGGGGCGAGCCCTCGCTCGCCCCTACAGCGCCGGGGAACCAGCCGCCATACCTGGGATCCAGTCGGTGCCGGCAAGTGGAACCTTGGCCATCGCCGCCGCCTCGACCGTAAGCGCGACGAGGTCCTCGGGCTCCAGGTTGTGCACGTGCGACTTGCCGCATGCTCGCGCGAGCGTCTGGGTCTCGAGCGTGAGCACGCGCAGGAAGTTCGCGATCCGGCGGCCGCCCAGCACGGGGTCGAAGCGCGCCGCGAGGTCGTCGTCCTGGGTCGAGATCCCGGCCGGATCGCGGCCCGCCTGGTAGTCGTCGTAGAAGCCGGCCGAGCTGCCGATCTCCCGGTACTCGTCCTCGAGCTCGGGGCTGTTGTCGCCCATCGCGACGAGCGCGGCGGTGCCGATCGGACACGGCGTCGGCTCCCAGTGCGAGCGCCTTGGCCACATCCGCCCCACTGCGGATGCCGCCCGAGACGATCAGCTGCACCTGCCGGTGCATCCCGAGCTCCTGCAGCGCGTCGACCGCGAGCCGGGTCGCGGGCAGCGTCGGGATTCCCACGTGCTCGATGAAGACGTCCTGGGTCGCGGCGGTACCGCCCTGCATCCCGTCGACGACGATGACGTCGGCTCCGGCCTTCACCGCGAGCTGGACGTCGTAGTACGTCCGTGAGGCACCGACCTTGACGAAGATCGGCTTCTCCCAGTCCGTGATCTCGCGGAGCTCCCCGATCTTGATCTCGAGGTCGTCCGGTCCAGTCCAGTCGGGGTGCCGCGACGCGCTTCGCTGATCGATGCCTTTCGGCAGATCCCGCATTTCCGCCACGCGGTCAGAGATCTTGTGGCCGAGGAGCATTCCTCCGCCGCCCGGCTTGGCACCCTGCCCGACGACGACCTCGATCGCGTCTGCACGCCTGAGATCGTCGGGATTCATGCCGTAGCGCGAGGGGAGCAGCTGGTAGACCAGCGTCTCGGAGTGCTCGCGCTCCTCGTTCGTCATCCCGCCGTCGCCGGTGGTCGTGGACGTGCCGACCTCGCTCGCGCCGCGGCCGAGTGCCTCCTTAGCCGGCGCGGAGAGCGCGCCGAAGCTCATGCCGGCGATCGTCACTGGGATCTTCAGCTCGAGAGGCTTCCTCGCGAAGCGCGTCCCGAGCACGACGTCGGTCGCGCAGCGCTCGCGGTAACCCTCGAGCGGATAGCGCGAGATCGACGCGCCGAGGAAGAGGAGATCGTCGAAATGCGGCAACCGGCGCTTGGCGCCGAAGCCTCGGATGTCGTAGATCCCCTCGCGCGAGGCGCGCTGGATCTCGGCGATGACCGTGCGATCGAAGAGGTACGACTCGCGGAGGTTCCAGGGGCGTTCGGTCTCGACAGGCATCTAGTACGAGCCCGCGTTGTCGATCCGGAAGTTGTAGAGCTGCCGCGCGGAGCCGTAGCGGCGGAAGTCGGCCGGATCCGCATCGATCTCGGCCGCGTTCAGCAACCGGGCGAGCTGAGCGAGGTGCTCGTCGCGCAGCTCCTTCTCGACGCAGTCGGCGCCGAGGCTCGCGACGCTCCCGCGCACATACAGGCGCGCCTCGTAGATGGAGTCGCCGAGCGCCTCCCCCGCATCGCCGCAGACGACGAGTGACCCGGTCTGCGCCATGAACGCGCTCATGTGCCCGACCGAGCCGCCGACGACGATGTCGATCCCCTTCATGGAGATCCCGCAGCGCGCCGCCGCGTCCCCGCGGACGACGAGCATGCCCCCGCGGCCGGTCGCGCCCGCCGACTGGCTGGTGTTGCCGTCGACGACGACCAGGCCCGACATCATGTTCTCCGCGAGCCCGGTGCTCGCGTTGCCGTGGATGCGGACAGTCGCGCTCTTGTTCATGCCGGCGCAGTAGTAGCCCACGTGCCCCTCGATCTCGACCTCGATCTCGGCGTCCAGGCCGCATGCGACCGCGTGAGCGCCGTTCGGGTTCGTCACGCGCCAGGCAGCGGGGCCTGGAGAACCCGCGAGATCGTGGAGGCGCTGGTTGAGCTCGCGCAACGGGGTCACGGCGAGGTCGACGAGCTCGACCGCGGCCTGCTGTTCCCGCTCGGCGACGGCCATCACACGAGCTCCTTCTCCCAGACGTACACGATCCCGGGCTCCGGCTCCCACATCCGCGCATCGGCGGATCCAGGCAGGACCGAGATCGCGCGCCACTCCGAGCCCATTGCGACCCAGTCGTCGGTCTCCGCGAGCACCGCCGGCTTGCACGCGATCGGGTCCCGCAAGACGGCGAAGCCGTCGGCGGTACCGACGGCGAAGGTGTAGAAGCCGTCGAGGTCCGAGAGGCAACCCTCGAGCGCCTGCTCGAGCGTTGCGCCTTCGCGCATGCGCCAGGCGAGATACCCGGCGGCGACCTCCGTGTCGTTCTCGGTCTCGAAGCCGACTCCCTCACGACGCAGGTTCTCGCGCAGCCGGTTGTGGTTGGAGAGCGACCCGTTGTGGACGAGGCACAGGTCGAGCCCGGTCGAGAACGGGTGCGAGCCTTCAGTGGTGACGCGGCTCTCCGTGGCCATGCGCGTATGTCCGAGCGCGTGCGTCCCCTGGAACTCGGTGAGCCGGAACTCCTCGGCGAAGTCGCGCGGAAGCCCGGTCTCCTTGTAGATCTCGATGACGCTGCCCGCGCTCATCACTCGCAGGTCCGGACGGTTCGCACGGATCCACGCTTCGGCGTCCGCGGCCTCCGTGTCCACGACGAGGACGGCGTGGCTCGAGCGGATGCCGGGCTCGGGGGAGCCGCCGAGCTCGTCACCAAGCGTGGCTGCCAGCCCCGCCCAGTCCTCGCGCGGATCCGCCGAGAAGAGCGTCAGCTTGCTCGAACCCGAGGACGCGGGGTTGCGATAGACGGCGACACCGGCACTGTCCGGGCCGCGATCGTTCATCTGGGCGAGCATCGCCGCCAGATGCACACCGAGCCGTTCTTCGATCTGAGGCGACTTCGCGAACAGGCCAACGATCCCACACATATGTTCAGAAGGTACACACGGGTAAGAGCGCAATAGCGCTCAATCGTGCCGTTCTTGGCGAAAGCGATATGGAGAAAACCTCCATATGGCTCAGAAACGCGTCAGATACTCCCGGATCTCCCAGGGCGTGACCTGCTCGTGGTAGCGGTTCCACTCCTCCCGCTTCACGCGAAGGAAGTAGTCGACGTAGTCCTCGTCTCGCCCGCGCCCGAGCGCCTCTCGCAGTACGTCGTCATGCTCGAGCTCGTACGTCGCCTGCAGCAGCGTGGCCGGCAGGGTCTCGAGCCCGCGAGCTTTCAGCTCGTCGTACGGCTGCGCGTAGAGATTGTCGGCGTTCGGCTCACCCGCGTCCAGGCCGCGCTCGATGCCGTCGAGGCCCGCCGCGAGCACCGCGGCCGCCGCCAGATACGGATTGCATGAGCCGTCGATCGTCCGATCCTCGATCCTGCCGGGGCCGGGGATGCGCAGCATCTGGGTGCGGTTGTTGTATCCGTAGGTGATCCAGACCGGAGACCAGGTCGCCCCGCTCGCGGTGGTGCCCAGCTTGAGGCGCTTGTACGAGTTCACGGTCGGCGCCGTGACCGCGCTGTAGGCGCGCGCATGCTCCTTCAGGCCGCCGATGAAATGGTAGGCGGTCTCCGAGAGGCCGAGGCCGCGTGGATCGGACTCGTCCAGGAAGAGGTTCTTGTCGCCGTCCCAGAGCGACATGTGGAAGTGACAGCCGTTCCCGGTGAGGTGCGAGAACGGCTTCGGCATGAAGGTCGCGATCATCCCGTGCTGCTCGGCGAGCGTGTGCACCATGTAGCGGAAGAAGATCCCGCGGTCGCAGCTCGTCAGCGCGTTCGCGTAGGTGAAGTTCTGCTCGAACTGGCCGTTGGCGTCCTCGTGGTCGTTGGCGTAATTGCCCCAGCCGAGGTTGTTGCAGTTGCGCGAGACCTCGGTGAGGAAGTCGTAGCGCCGGGTGAGGCCGGCCATGTCGTAGCAGGGCTTCTCGAGCGTGTCGTGAGGATCGGCGATCACGATCGACCCGTCTTCCTTCTGCTTGACGAGGAAGTACTCGAGCTCGAGCCCCATCTTGAACTCGAAGCCCTTTTCCTCTGCCCGCGCCAGCATCCGCCGCAGGATCGTGCGCGGGCAGAACGCCCAGTCCTCGCCTTCGACCGTGACGTCGCAGGCAAAGCGCGCGAGGTCCTGCTGCCAGGGAACCGGCGTGTAGCTCGCGAGATCGGGAATCGCCGCGATGTCGGGGTCGCTCGGAACCTGTCCGATCTCCCCCGCGGCGAAGCCCGCAAAGCCGGCGCCGTCGGTCAGCAGGCCGTCGAAGGCCTCCCGCGAGTCGACCGGGACGAGCTTTGCGCTCGGCCGCGCGTACATGTCGACGAACTGCGCGAACACGAACTCGACTCCGCGCGCCTGCATGTCCTGCCAGACGGCGTCCGCGGATATGGCCTCTCCATCCATAGCTGCCTCCTGCGACGACGTGGAGGGATAGGCGTAACACCCGCGTTCGCCGCGATGAAGGTGCGGTTTCTCCACACCTTCGGCGCGCCTATGTGTGCGGTTTCGACTTGGAGCCGAGCGCTTGCTCGAGCTTCACCATCTTCACGGCGATCTCGATCATCAGCCAGTCGTCCTTGCGGAGGTCGAGCCCGGAGAGCTCCGCAATTCGCCGCAGCCGCTGGCGCAACGTGTTCGGGTGCACGAACAGCGTCTCCGACGTCTGGCTGATGTTCCCGTGGCGCCGCAGGAACTCCTCGAGCGTGAGGACGAGCTGGGACCCACGCTGCGCGTCGTACTCGGCAAGGCGGGAGACGGCGTCGACCGTCGCGTCCCGGATGCCGCCGTCGACTGCGACCCGGAGCAGGTACTTGTAGGCGCCGAGATCCTCGTACGAGAGGACTGCAGGCCCGCCGCGCAGCACGACCGTGCCGAGCAGCGCCTGCTGTGCCTCCGCGAAGCCGTCCGCGAAGCTCTCCTCGCCCTCGCACATGCTCGAGACGCCGACCGAAGCCGGCTCGGCGAGCTCGCCGTGGATTCGTTGGAGTCGCTCGAGAAACGAGTCGAAGCTGGTCGTGGACAGGTTCACCAGGACCCGCAGGGAGTGTTCCCGGCGGTCGACGAGCGAGCCGGGAGCCGCGAGCCTGAGCGCGCGTTCGAGCGCGTCGTTCGCCGGTTCGGCGACGAGAACGGCGTGAGGCTTGGACAGATCGCACCCGAGGCGGGTGGCGCGCCCCTCGAGGTCGCCCCGCGGCCGGCCGCCCGAGAGCTCCTCGAAGAAGTCCTTGATCAGGTTCTTCTCCGTGAGCTGCTCGATGACCTGCACCTTCTTGAGACCGACGGCGACCTGGCTCGCGACGGTGCGGCCGAGCTCGACGCGAACGCTCCCTTCGGCGACGAGCAGCCCGATCAGCTCGTCGTCAGCGACGAGCGGAACCGCGACTCGCGTGCTTCGTCCGCCGCGCGCGAGCTCAGGCCCGAGCTCCGCGAGGCCGAGCTTGTCGCGCGCGTTCCCCGGCTCGGGATCGCTGGCGACGCGCTCGAGCTCCTCGCTGCCAGGATCGAGCAGGTAGACGTGGCACGCCCGTGCTGCCAGGAGCGGTCTCGCACCGGAGACGACGGTTTGCAGGAGCTCCTCGAGCGCGCCCGCTCCCGCAATCGCCTCCGCGAGCTCGGTGAGCTGCTCGAGCTCGGCAACCCGGAGCCGCGCCTCCTCGTACAGCCGCGCGTTCTCGATCGCGCTCGCGACGAGCGCTGCGGAGGCGACGAGGAAGTCGACCTCGTCGTCCGAGAACTCCCGGGGTGCCTCGGTATGGGCAGTGATGACGCCGATCACTTCACCCGAGCGGCCGACGACGGGGAGCGCGAGCAGCGACTGGAAGCGCTCCTCCTCGAGCTCGGGGAAGTACTTCGTCCGTGGGTCGGCCAACGCGCTGTCCCGGATGAAGGCCGGCTCGCCGCGCTCGGCCGCCCACCAGGCAAGACCCTCGCCTCGTTCCATCACGACCTTGCCCGCCTGCCGCTCGTACGGCGGAGAGGCGGCGCGGAGCACGAGGCGCTCGCCGCTCTCGTCGACGAGATAGGCGAAGCACGCCTGAACCCCGCTCGCCTCCGACATCAGCCGGACGACGGCTCTCAGCACCTCGGTCAGCTCGAGCGACGAGGCGACCGTGGAGACGATCTGCTGGAGCGTCTTCTCGCCCGTTTGCAGCGGCATTCATGCGGATCGTACGACGCTGAGACACGCGGAGTCCAGCCTGTTCGTCGCCGACCTCCGCTCTGCAGGGCCTACGTCTCATGCGATTCTGCAGCCAACGTGAGTCACGATTACGACCTCCTCGTCATCGGATCCGGGCCGGCCGGGCAGAAGGCGGCGATTCAAGCCGCAAAGCTGGGGAAGCACGTCGCCCTCGTCGAGCGACGTGAGCTCGGCGGCGTATCGGTGAACTGGGGAACGATTCCTTCGAAGACCCTGCGCGAGGCGATCGTCTACCTCACCGGCATCAGCCAGAGGACGACCTACGGCCAGAGCTACCGCGTGAAGGAGGAGATCACGATGGAAGATCTCCGGCAACGCACCCAGCAGGTGATCGAACGCGAGGTCGACGTCATCCGCCACCAGCTGCTGCGGAACCACGTCCAGGTCTTCCACGGGAGCGCTCGCTTCGTCGACTCGAACACCGTCCTGGTGTCGGGCGATGACGAACGGCGCCTGACCGCTGAGAGGTTCGTCATCGCCACCGGCACGCGCCCGGCGCGACCACCCGCGGTGGACTTCGACGAGAAGACGATCCTCGATTCCGACGGACTGCTCCTGCTCGACGGAATCCCGCAGTCTGTCGTCGTCGTGGGCGCGGGAGTGATCGGCGTCGAGTATGCGTCCATGTTCGCCGCTCTCGGCGCGCACGTCACCCTGGTGGAGAAGCGCGCCCGCCTGCTGGACTTCTGCGACGTCCAGATCACGGAGGGCCTCCAGTACCACCTGCGCGACCTCGGCGTGGTCTTCCGGCTCGGGGAGGAGGTAACCGCCGTCGAGCGTCACGCCGAAGCGGCGCTAACCCACCTCGCGAGCGGAAAGCGCGTCCCGTCCGAGGTCGTCCTCTACGCCGCGGGACGCCAGGGCGAGACGGACAACCTGGCGCTCGAGCAAGCCGGCCTGCAAGCCGACGAGCGCGGGCGTATCGCAGTCGGCCCCGACTACCGCACGGCTGTCGACCACATCTTCGCGGCCGGCGACGTCATCGGCTGGCCGGCGCTGGCGGCCACCTCTATGGAACAGGGTCGGCTCGCGTCCGCCCACGCCTTCGGCGAGGACGCCGCACTTTCCATGAGCGAGCTGCTTCCGATCGGGATCTACACGATCCCCGAGATCAGCTACGTGGGTCGCACGGAAGAGGAGCTCACGGAAGCAGCCGTCCCCTACGAGGTCGGCCTTTCTCGCTATCGCGAACTCGCGCGCGGCCACATTCTCGGCGACACGTATGGGATGTTGAAGCTGCTCGTGTCGACCGAGGACCGAACCATCCTCGGTGTCCATGTACTCGGGACGAACGCGACCGAGGTCGTCCACATCGGACAGACGGTGATGGGGTTGAACGGGACGATCGACTACCTCGTGGACGCGGTCTTCAACTACCCGACTCTGGCCGAGTCCTACAAGGTCGCCGCACTCGACGCCCGCAACAAGCTGACGGCAGTCGCGCGGCTCGTCCCATAGACATCGGCGCGCCGTCCACGATCGCTCGGTCAGGGCTGTGGACTGACCTCGATCAGCGCGTCAGGGCGAACCCCGAACTCCCCGCTGAACGGGCGCTGCTGCGCGGCGATCAAGATGAGCGAGACGGCAACCGCACAACTGAACAGCCCCATCGTCAGAGCGGTGGTGAGCCGGTTGTCGCAATGGACGAAGGCGATCGCGATCAGCGTCAGCAGCGCGACGAGCACGACGCCCGCCCATTTCACCCAGTTGACGCTCGATTCGCTGAGGAGGATGCGTTGCCGCCGGGCGTCAAGGGTGGACTGAAGCGAATCTATGAGCTCGCGTTGGGCCGCCTTCTGACCCTCGGTGCGCGGAGTGAGACCGATCGCGAGCCGGAGTCCCTGTGCAAGCGGAGCCGGTATCGCAGTCAGCGTGGCCCGCTGGTGGGCCATCGCCGGCCACTCGACGCCGGCCGCATCCCGGATGTAGCGGCCGATGAGTGTGTCCATGCGGTCCTCGGGCTCGCCCGGGAAGGCCCGGACGAGGATCACCGCTGACCGCAGTGCGCTGGCCTCTCGATTGACGGCGTCCTGCGCATTCCCTGCATCGCTCCACACTTGCGCCGCGAGGAATCCGACGATGAGTGCGAAGAGAAGCCCCATCGGGGGCAGCATCCCCGGCGAGACCGCCTTGAACGCATCGCGGCGCTTTCCGACCGCGAGCACCATCACGACGATGTAGACGAACACCGAGACGAGGAATGTCACCGCGAGTACGGTGAGTACCAGGGGCGCCAGCGACATGTTCAGGAGCCAGCCTACGACGCCTGCCCCGGCTCCGTTCCGGCGATACCCGGGATCGGGTGGTTGGAGACGAAGAGCACGCCGGCTTCAAGGTCAGTGGACCGCGACCGCACCCAGGTGGGGCTCGTAGGCCCCCGTGTCGACGATGCCGGCGATCTGCTCGACGGCGAAGCGCAGCTCGTCGTCGGAGTTGAAGTAGTGCGGCCCGAGGCGAATGCCCGCATCCGGTCGGAAGTCGCAGAGGATCCCCCGCGCCTCGAGCTCGGCGTGCACGGCCGCGAACTCCGGGACACGGAGAACGACCGACCCGCCGCGGCGAGCCGGATCGCGAGGGCTGCGCACCTCGAACCCGGCTGCGTCTGCCAGGTCGATGAGGAGTTGCGTCTGCCGTAGAGAGTTCTCGCGGATGCCTTGGACGCCGATCTCCTCCACGAGGTCGTAGCCGGCCGTGCCTGCGTAGTGCGCGGCCGGATTCGGGGTCCCCGTCAGGAAGCGTGCGGCGCCGGATGCGTACTCCATCTCCTCCTCGAACGCGAAGGGACGCGCATGGGCTTGCCAACCGGCGAACGTCGGAGTCAGGCTCTCCGCGAGATCGGGCCGAACGTAGAGCCACCCGTTGCCTGGCCCGCCGCACAGCCATTTCACCGAGCCGCCGACCGCGAAGCTCACCCCGAGGGAGGTGACGTCGAGCGGGACGATTCCCGCCGACTGGTAGCAGTCGAGAACGACGTGAGCGCCCACCTCGTGTGCCCGTCGGACGATCGGCTCGACGTCCTGGATCTCACCCGCCTTGTACAAGACATGGCTGATCGGGACGAGCAGGGTGCGCTCGTCGATCCGCTCGACGATCTCGCCCTCGTCCTCGCAGACCACGGCCTCGAGATCCGGCTGCGCCTGGTAGAGATAGCGAACGGAGGGGAAGTTGCCGCGCTCGTAGACCACCCGGTTGCGATCCGGATCGACCGGCCGGAAGCAGGACAGCGCGATCGCCTCGGCGATGGTCACGTTCTGCTGCATCACCGTCGACCCCGGGGGCGCGCCGATGATCCGGCCGATCTGGTCGCCGACCGTCCAGGCCGTCTCCCACCAGCCCTCCGCCCAGGCACGGATGCCGCGCTCTTCCCACATGCGCGCAAACTCGGCGAGGCGCTCGCCGGCCCTGCGCGGCATCGGCCCGAGCGAATGCGAGACGAGGTACGTCGTGTGCTCGAGGATCGGGAACTCGGAGCGGTAGTCGGCCAGCTCGCGCACGAGAGCAGGGTAATTCTTTAGGCTCGCGACGTGGCCACGCGCGTCCGCTTCGATCGCTTCTACACCTATGCCGAGCTGCTGGAGACGCTGGACGCCTGGGCCGACGAGTTTCCCGGCCTGCTCACACTCGAGTCGATCGGCCAGTCGTACGAGGGTAGGGAGATCCGGCTCGCGACGGTGACGAACCTCGAGACCGGGCCGCCGGAGGAGAAGCCGGCGATCTTCGTCCACGCCCAGATCCACGCGATGGAGTTCACGGGAACCACCGCGGCGCTCAACCTGCTCGACCACCTCCTGCACGGCCACGGTAGCGACGAGCGGGTGACGCACGCGCTCGACACGCGCACCTTCTACGTCGTCCCGCGCGTGAACCCGGACGGCGCCGATGCGGGGCTCACCGACGGGCGCTTCCGCCGCTCCAGCGTTCGGCCATACCCGCACGACGAGCCACAGGACGGACTCCATCGCGAGGACGTCGACGGGGACGGACGGCTGCTGATGATGCGCCTCCGCGACCCGAACGGCTCCTGGAAGCCGCACCCCGACGATGCGCGCCTCCTCGTCGCTCGCCAACCCGACGACTTCGAGGGTGAGTTCTACCGCGTCTTTCCGGAGGGCACGATCCAGAACTGGGACGGCGTCAACGTGAAGATCGCTCCCGTAGCTCGAAGGCCTCGACCTGAACCGCAACTGGCCCGCCGACTGGGCGCCCGAAGGCGAGCAGCTCGGCGCCGGGCCGTATCCCACGTCGGAGCCCGAGGTACGCGCGCTGGTCGAGGCGATCGTGGCTCGGAAGAACATCACGAGCTACATCGGCTACCACACCTTCTCGGGCGTCCATCTCCGCCCCTACTCGGCGCGCTCGGACGACGACTTCCCGACGACCGACCTGCGCGCGTTCCAGCTCATGGGCGAAGAGGCGACGCGCCTGACCGGGTACCCCTCGATCTCGATCTTCCACGACTTCAAGTACGACCCGAAGATGGTGATCAAGGGCGGCGACATCGACTGGGTCTACGACTTCCTCGGCGCGTTCGCGTGGGTGACCGAGTTCTGGAGCCCGCAGCGCGCGGCCGGCCTCGCGGACTACCACTTCATCGACTGGATCCGCGACCATCCGCCAGAGGACGACCTGAAGATCCTGAAGCTCGCGGACGAGATCGGCGAGGGCTACGTCGACTGGTACCCGTTCGAGCATCCGCAGCTCGGGCCGGTCGAGCTCGGAGGCTGGGACCTCGTCCGCTTCTGGTTCAACCCTCCACTTTCGCGGTTGCAGCAAGAGGTCGAGCCACACGCCGACTTCGCGCTCTTCCTCGCGCTCGTCTCACCCCGGCTCGAGATCAAGTCGTTCGACGCCGAGCCGATCGGTGAGGGCGCGCACAGGCTGGTGCTCGTGCTCGAGAACACGGGCTGGCTTCCCACCAACGTCACCCAGAAGGCGCTCGATCGCAAGGCGGTTCGACCGGTGGAGGTCACCCTCGAGCTCCCCGACGGCGCGCGCATCGTGACCGGCAAGGAACGGGAGGAGGCCGGCCAGCTGCAGGGCCGCGTCGAGAAGCGGGCGATCCTGTGGTGGAACGTCGACCACGGGACGAACGACCGGACCAAGGTCGAGTGGGTCGTCGAGGCGAAGGCGGGCGAGCGCGTGGGTGTGGTTGCTCGGCACGAGCGCGCGGGGACGGTTCGAACGGAGCTGACCCTCTAGGACGCGCCTCGAATGGACGCCAAGTTACAACTTGTAACTTGGCCGGTCTGTGGCCGGGCGGTGCAGTGAATCGGTGAACGAGCTAGAAGCGCTCGAGCTCGACGAGCGCGCCGCGCTCTCCTACGTGATCGACCTGCAGCGTCGTGTGCTCGATGCCGAACTCGTCGTGGAGCAGCCGTGCGAGCTCGAGTCGCCGTGCGTGGCAGTCCTCGCCTCGGCCGACGAGCACGTGCGCGGAGAGCGCCGGGAAGCCCGAGGTGATCGTCCAGATGTGGAGGTCGTGCACCTCGACGACCCCCGCGGCACGCGCCAGTCGCTCGCCGACCGCACGTGTGTCGATCCCGCTGGGAGCAGCCTCCAGCAGGATCGCCGTCGAGTCGCGCAGGATCGACCACGAGCTCACCAGGACGAGGACGCCGATCAGCACGCTCACGAGGGGATCCGCCTCGAGCCAGCCCGTGGTGAGGATGACGACGGCTGCCGCGACGACGCCGACGGACCCGAGCAGGTCCGCGAAGACGTGTCGAAACGCGGCCTCGACGTTCAGGCTGTCCTTCCGTGCCCGCGAGAGGATGAATCCGGCCGCCAAGTTGACGCCGATGCCGACCAGGCCGAGAACCAGAACCCAGCCGCCGAGGACGTCCGGCGGGTGCGCGAAAGCGCTGGATCGCCTCGTAGAAGATCCAGATCGAGAGCGCCACGAGCGCCAGCCCGTTCGCGAGCGCGGCGAGCACCTCCGCCCGCTTGTAGCCGTACGTTCGCTCCGGGCTCTCGGGTCGGCCGGCGAGCCAGACCGCGAAGAGCGCGAGCGCGAGCGCCACGTTGTCGGACAGCATGTGCACTGCGTCTGCGAGCAATGCCAGGCTCCCGGCGACGATTCCGCCGATCACCTCGGCGACGGTGTAGGTCGCCGTGATCACGAGTGCGAGCGTGAGTGCGCGGCGACTGCCCGTCCTCGCGTGCGAATGATCGTGGCTCACGTACGCGTTCTACCCGCTCGACTCGATCGTCGCGGCGGGGCGCCGTTCAGGAGCTGTTCATCCCGCGCGCCTTGGAACGGAGCTCCGGGCAGGGCATCATCCAGTCGTGCGCGCGAAGCTCCTGGCGATCGTTGCCGTCGTCGCATTCGCCAGCGCCGCGGTCGTCGTCGCCTCGGCGAGAACGACCGCGAACGGCCTGCCTTCGTACACGGACGGCTGGCAGAAGTGGCCGCGGGTCAACAAGAAGCCGTTCACGAGCACGGGGCCGCTCTCCAGCGCCCATTCCGGCGCGAAGAACGTCTATGCGAGCAAGCGCAAGGTGGGCTCGAAGTACCCGAACGGCACGGTGATCGTGAAGACGATCGTCAAGCCCGGGACGAAGTACGTCGGCCAGTTCGCGACGATGCGAAAGGTCAACGGACGCTGGCGGTACATCGAGTACGAGCGGTCGAGCGCGTCCGCGCGCTACTCGCTGCTCGCGCAGGGCTCCTTGTGCCAGGGCTGCCACGTGATGGCGAAGTCGAGCGACTTCGTCTTCACCAAGAGCTAGCCGAACGGCGACGGGGTCGCCGCCGCCGTTCGAGACACGCCTTCCCTCGCTAGTGCGCGGTTGTCGTCGTTCTGCTTCTGTACCCGCGAAGCAGCAGGACGAGGCCCATCAGGAGCGAGATGATCCCTACGAGAATGCCGAAGATCCCGCCGACGAACATGAGCAGGATCCCGACGACGAGGAACGCGGTACCGAGGATGAGATTGAGGAGCATGACGGGCTTTTCTCCCTTCACTCGAGGATTCCTGCACGCCGGCGAGACGGCTCGGCGTGCTGTCGCCCTCATGCTCGGTCAGGACTTGACGCGCCTGAATGCCTCGATCGCGCGTTCGAGGTGCTGCGGCTCGAGAGCTGCCGACATCTGAACGCGGATCCGAGCCGCACCCTCGGGTACGACGGGGTGTCCGAAGCCGGTCACGAACACACCCTCGTCGAGCAGGCGCCCGGAGAGCGCCATCGCCTCCGCGGTCTCGCCCACGATGATCGGGATGATCGCGGCGTCCCCTTCGAGCGGAGCGTAACCCGCCTCGGCCAGCATCGCCCTGAACGACCGTGAGTTGTCGCGGAGCCGTGCGAGTAGCTCCGGCTGCTCGAGCATGAGCTCGACGGCGCGAAGCGCGCTGCAGGCGACGGTCGGCGGGAGGGCGTTCGAGAAGAGCTGAGGCCGCGACCGCTGGGCCAGTAGGTCGCAGACCTCCTCCGAGGCGGCGACGTACCCTCCGGCCGCGCCGCCGAGCGCTTTGCCCAGCGTCCCCGTGATGATGTCGACCTCACCGAGGAGGCCGAAGTGCTCGACCGTGCCGCGGCCCGTCTCGCCGAGCACCCCCACGCCGTGGGAGTCGTCGACGATGACCACCGCGTCGTTCGCGCGTGCGAGCTCGACGATCTCCGGGAGCTTGGCGAGATCGCCTTCCATCGAGAAGACCCCGTCAGTGAGCACCAGCTTGCGAGCGTCGCGCGGCGCGGCCTGGAGGGCGTCCTTCAGCGCCTGCATGTCCGAGTGGGGGTAGATGACTTTCGACGCCGGCCGCGAGAGCCGCACCGCGTCGATGATGCTCGCGTGGTTCAGCTCGTCGGTGAAGATCACCGTCGAGGCATCGGTGAGCGTCGGAATGACGGCCTCGTTCGCGTTCCAGCAGGAGACGTACGTCAGCGAGGCTTCCGTGCCGGAGAGGTCGGCCAGCGCCCGTTCGAGCTCGAGGTGCGGCTCGAAGGTGCCGCAGATGAAGCGGACCGAGGCTGTTCCGGCCCCGTACCGCTCGAGGCCGTCGATGCCTGCACGCACCACCTCGGGATGTGAGGCGAGGCCGAGGTAGTTGTTCGAGGAGAGCACGATCACCTCGCCCCTCCCGGCCATCTGCACGACGGGTCCCTGCGCCGACTCGAGGGTCAGGAAGCGTTTGTAGGTGCGCGCGTCACGCAGCGCGTCGAGCTCCGCTCCGACCTGCCCGTTCAGGGTGGTGTTCATGCGTCGGCTCCGTTCGGCTCGAGCACGATCTTGCAGGCGTCGCCCGACTCGAGCAGGGCAAACGCCTCCTCGTAGCGCTCGAGCGGCATGCGCGCCGTGATCAGCGGCGCGAGGTCGACGACGCCGTGCTCGAGAAGCCAGCGCGTCGTGTACCACGTCTCCCAGATCTCGCGTCCGTTGATCGCCGACACGGTCAGGTTCTTGAAGATGAGCGACTCGGCGATGTCGATGGTCGCCGGGCGCGCCGGGATCCCGAAGAGGACGACGTTGCCGCCGTGGCGCACGATGCCGAACGCATCCTCGATCGCCTGCAACGCGCCGGACATCTCGAAGACGACGCCCATGCCGACTCCCTCGTTCTGCTCGGCGAACCAGGCGGGCACGTCGACGACCTCGGCGACGTTGACGACCGCGTCCGCCCCGAGCCGGCGGGCGAGGTCGAGGCGATACGGGACGTGGTCGGACGCGAGCAGCCGCCCGGCCCCGAACGCGCGAGCGATGGCGATCGCGAAGAGCCCCACCGGCCCGCAACCGAGTACGGCGATCGCGCGGCCTGCGAGGTCCTGCGTGGACGTGGCGAAGACGGCGTTGCCGAACGGCTCCTGGAGGCACGCGATGTGCGGCGGAAGCTTCGCGCGGTCGTTCTGCCAGATGACCGAGGCCGGGATCGCGGCGAAGTCGGCGAAGCCGCCGTCGCGATCGACGCCGAGGATCTGCGTCCGCTCGCACATGTGCGCCTTTCCGGTGCGGCAGTGGAAGCACACCCCGCAGGTGACGTGGCTTTCCGCGGACACGTAGTCGCCCTCCGTCACACCCTGAACGCCCTTCCCCAGCGCGACGACGGTGCCACAGAGCTCGTGGCCCAGCGTCAGCGGCGGGTTGACGCGCTCGGACGACCACTGATCCCAGCGCTGGATGTGGAGGTCGGTGCCGCAGATACTCGCCGCCTCGATGCGGACGAGGACCTCGTCCGCGCCAGGTGTGGGAACGGGAAGTTCGTCCAGTACGAGCCCGTGCTCCGAACCCCGCTTCCGTATGGCGCGCATCGTCTCCACGGCGAGACGATCTTGCCACGCCACACCCACCGGGCTGCACGAGACCGGGAGCCCGGCGTCTCTCAGCAGTCCATCGGATCACCTCCTAGCTCGCGGACGGGCTCCGGAAGCGGTCGCGCAGGTACGACGCTGCCGTCGAGCGCACGCAGGGCCGCAGCGATCCGCAGAACACGCCCACGTGTGCCCGCGAAGACGACCACGGTCGAGCGACCCGTCTCGAGCTCGAGTCTCGTGCCCTCTTCGAAGAGGAGGGCCGTCACGCCTCGCACGCTCATGCGCTCGGCGATCGTGCTGTCGACGAACGCATCGTCGTACAGACCGAGGTTCCGGCGGCACGCAGGCCAGACCTGGATCTCCGCAGGCGGCGCGCAGCCTGCGTCGTCACGCGCCGCGCAGTCCCCGTAGACGAAGGAGACGAACTCGGCGGTGCCTTCTCGACGGAGGACCGCGGCAAGCGGCAGGCCATCGACTCGCTCGCCGGCATTCAGCAGCGCCTGGTTACGCGAAGCGGTCGGCGACTGTGCACCGCCGGCAGAGGGCGAGCCGAGCAGCGCCAGGCCAAGTGCAAGCATCGCCAACGACGTCGCTCGCAGCCGCACCGTTCAGTGACCCACCTGATGGACCTGGATCAACACGGTCCATCCGTCCGAGCCGGCGTAGTCGCCGTCACATTGCTTGAAGCTCTGCGTGTTCCCCCACCACACCCGAGTGGAAGCGTGGCCCGCACTCGTGAAGCGTCGCTGCAGCTCGTCGCGACCCTGGTCGAAGCCGCTTCCCGCCGGGCCGTTCGCGTCCACCGCGTGCCCGCACGGGAGAGGAAGAAGCACGAGGTCTTCGTGGTGCGCCGCGGCGAGCGCCGTCCAGCCGAGAGCCGCATCGGGGTGCTGGCCGCGCAGGCGCACGTGGAATCGTGAGCCTTGCCCGCTCGCGCGCTGCGCGTGGATTGGGCTGCAGCCGCCGTGCTCGGCGAAGAACTGCGTCGATCCGGAGGTCGCTGTCCAGCCTGCGTGAGACTCGACCTGGCTCGCCGCGCGTGCCCACGTTCCCCAGCCCGTGAAGACGACGTTGACCGGATCGACGCGGTTGGCAGCGCTCGCGGGACAGCCGGCATGCGTATACGGATCGGACCCGTCGAAGTGCGCCAGAGCGGGCGTTTCCGCGAACGAGACGAGCAGCGCGGCCAGAAGGGCGACGGCGAGACGGTGCACGTCTCGAGCGTAGGGGTCGCTTCCACGACCCGTGTGTCAACTTCGTGCCAAGAGAGTCACGGCAGGCGACGCATTGCACGTTCGGCGGCGCCGAGTACGGTGCGACGTGTGCAGGGCTTCGACGTCGCCGCCACCGCGGCCCGGCTCGCGGAGCGTGGAGGCGGGTACGAGAGCATCCACTCGTCGCCGGGGCTCGAGGTCGGCGTGTACGTGCTCGTCGCCGGCGAGGAGGACAAGCAGACGCCGCACACCTTCGACGAGGCGTACGTACTCCTGGACGGCGAAGGGGAGATCGAGATCGAGGGCGAGCGCAGTCTGCTTCGCCGCGGACAGGGGGTGTTCGTCGAGGCCGGAGTCGAGCACCGCTTCCATCCCTACGACGAGGTGACGCTGCTCGTCGTCTTCAACGGTCCGAACTCGCTCTCGCTGCCGCAGTAGCTCTAGTAGTGCGCAAGACCAGAATCCGCTCGCGCGGACTCTGCTCGCGCGCGTGACCCCCGGCTGCGCCCGGAGTACCGCCTTCCATATCTAGAACACGTCCACGGGCGTCCCGATCTCGACGAACCGGTAGACGCGCGCGGCCTCGCCCTCCGGAAGTCGCACGCACCCGTGCGAAGCCGGGTACTCGGGGACGTGTGGGTACTGGTGCGTCGCGATCCCGCCGACGAAGTACGCCGCGTACGGCATCCACACGGAGAAGGGCACCGACCAGGACATCATCTCCTTGCGGTAGACCCGGAACGAGCCCGACGGAGTGATTCCGCCCGCGCCGGTGGACGTGTGCACTGCGCGGAAGACCACGCCCTCCTCGACGAGGAGCAGCACCCCACGGTCGCGATGGATCTCGACACGGCGACCGGCGCCCCGATCGCGCGGTCGGGGGCGATCGGCGGTCATCAGGGCGACCTGGGTCTCACCGGTCACCGTGCCGGTGCGGGAGAGATCTTCCCAGCCCTGAAACGCGAGCAGCGACTGCGACGTCGCATAGTCGAGCGAGCCGGTCACATCGGCCCGGGAGAGGTACCCGAGCTGCCAGAGACGAAGCTGGATTCCGCGGGCGCTGTACAGGTAGCGCTTCTCGCCCTCGGTCGCTCGCCAGGCCCCGGGGCGGACGCCGAGCCGCAGCACGGTTGCAAGCCGTCCTTCCGCCGATATGGCGGCGTATTCCTGGAGTCCTCCGAGCCGCGAGAGCGTCCAGGTGATCTGGGCGAGCCGCGTCCGCACCGTCTGATCCGAGCCCGGCCCGAAGAGCGAACGCGAGAAGCTGGCCAGCCACATTCCCTCGCCCGAGCGAAGCGAGCGCAGACGCACCCCCGGGCGGATGGCCGTCCGCAGCCCGCGTGCGCGCTCCGGGCGGGTCGGGCCCTGCGTGAGCTCGCGAAGCGCATGCATGCGCGGAGCGACGCCTCTGGGCACGACGCGCTCGACGCGAACGAGCTTTCCGTTGCGGACGAAGCCGACATCGACGGTCTTCGGCGCTCTGGCGACGTGCTCGATCTTGGCCTTGGCCTGTGGGCGGCCAGGCGCGGCCGACGGCTCGAGGTCGACGACGAGGGTTCCCGCGACGGCGAGCAGAAGGGTGACGAGCATCAGTCGCATTTTGCGGAGAATTCTTCGCGATGCCAGACAAAACGCCTGCACACATCAGGCCGTGAGCGACAAGGTCGCGCAGTGGGGGCTCCGCTACCGCGCGGCGAACGGGATCCCGCGCTGGGCAGTGGTCATCGCGCCGGCGAAGTACGGACCCGGCAAAGCCTCGCCGCCACTGCCGCTCGTGATCTCTCCTCACGGCCGCGGGGTGCGCGCAAGGACGAACGCGCGGCTGTGGGGAAGGCTCGCCGCGCTCGGCGACTTCGCGGTCGTCTGCCCGGGCGGGATGGGGCGGCGGCTGCCACTGCATTCATGGGGTTGGCGGGGCCAGATCGACGATCTCGCCCGCATGCCCTCGATCGTCCGAACGTCGCGCCCCTGGTTGCGCATCGACGGGGAGCGCGTGTACGCCGTCGGCGGGAGCATGGGCGGCCAGGAGACGCTTCTGCTCCTCGGCCAGCATCCGGGGCTGCTCGCGGGAGCGGTCGCGTTCGACTCGGTGACCGACTTCGGGCTTCGCTACGAGCAGTTCGCGCGCAGCCCACGCGGCTCCATGCTCCAGGCCCTCGCCCGTCTGGAAGTCGGTGGAACCCCTGCGAGCAACGGCAGGGCGTACGTCCTGCGGAGCCCGCTGCACTGGGTGCGGGAGATCGCCGACTCGGGGGTGGCGCTCCAGGTCTGGTGGAGCGACGCGGACGAGATCGTGGTCAACCAGCACACCCAGTCGGGACGCTTCTTCAAGGAGTTGCAGGAGCTCGAGCCGCGCGGCCGGCTCGAGAAGGTGACCGGGTCGTGGAGTCATACCGCGAAGAGCTACGCCCAGCTGCAGCTCCCGGGCGCGGTTGCCTGGCTCGGGCTGATTCCCGACGTTTGACCGATTCGGACCGGGTCACCGTTCTTCGAATCAGACGCCGTTGGCGATCGTGACCTGGGCGTCCGCAGTTCCCACGTTTCCCGCCACGTCCCAGGCGCGCACGACCACGCGATAGCGACCGTCCGCGAGCTGCGTCGTGTCCCAGTAGCGAAGCGGGAAGAGCCGAAGCCAGTAGACGCCGTCGCAGCGCACCGAGCGGTGGAGCGCCATGCAGCCGTTCGCCGGCAGGTTCTGCTCCGTCCCAGGAGCGAAGTGGCGACCCGTGGGAAGCCCGAGCATCTGCTCGGCACGGAACACCTCTCGCCGGCGCACCGCACGGCCGCTCTGCCCCTGTCGGATCGTGACCGCGAGCCTGAACGGATGGTGAGGGGCGGCGAGCCACGGGAGCTCCTCGAACCAGCCGATGAAGGTCTGCGGATCGCTCACGCGGACCCGGACGTCGACCAGGCCGAAGAGGCGGTTCCGGTCGAGGCGTTCTCCTTCGTGTGGGAGGCGGGCGACGCTCGTGTTCGGCCGCCGTGCCCAGTCCGGGGTTGCCGGCGCGTGAAAGCGAAGCTCCCGGATCTCGGGCGCCGCCCGGTCGACGAACGGATGCAGCTTTCCTCCCGGACGGAGCGGGTTGACGACGATCGACGCGCCCGTCGTGAGGACGAACTCGCTCAGGTGCACGTGCCATCCGCCCTCCCACGTCCAGCCGATGTGCTGCCCAGGCGCGACGAGCTCACCGGTCGACACGACCGGGTCGATGTGCCCGTACCCGAAGTGCCCGATCCGCACGTTGCCGCGGCGACCACGCGGCGTTGCGAACGACACCGGGCCTCCTTCGATGGCGTACACGCGATGTGTCCGACCAGGCGGGGCGCCGCGCTCGGGCCGGTCGTCGCGAACCGCAACATCGACACCCTCGTGATAGACGGCGCCCCGCTCGGGATCGGGCCGCGGATCGAGGAAGGATCCGCGGATCGGATGCTGCTGCCGGTGCGGCCGAACCGGCCATCCGCGCCAGGTGTCGTTATAGACCTGCGGAACCTCGAGCTTCCCGGGCGTCGGCGACACGCGCGAGAACTATCGCAGCAGCGTGCGGCACGATGCCCGAATGCACCTGGACGCGCAGGACGGGATCGTCGCTCTCGTGCTCCTGACCGCGGTGGCTTCGCTCCTCGCCCTCGCCCCGGTGCTTCGGATTCCCTACCCCATCCTCCTCGTCCTCGGCGGGCTGGCAATCGGCGTCGTTCCGGGGATGCCGAACCTGGAGCTCGACCCGGAGCTCATCTTCTTCGTCGTGCTCCCGCCGCTCCTCTACGGGGCCGCGTTCTTCACCTCCCTCAGCGACCTCAGGGCCAACGCAAGGTCGATCGGGCTCCTCGCGATCGGCCTCGTCGTCGTCACGACGGTCGGGGTGGCCGTCGTCGCGCACGAACTCATCGAGGGGCTGACCTGGCCGGCCGCGTTCGTGCTCGGCGCGATCGTCTCGCCGACCGATCCGCTCGCCGCGACCGCGATCGCCCGCCGGCTCGGAGTGCCCCGCAAGCTCGTCGCGATCGTGGAGGGCGAGAGCCTCGTGAACGACGGGACGGGGCTCGTCCTCTACCGCGTCGCCGTGGCCGCGGTGATCACCGGCTCCTTCTCCGCCGCTGCGACCGGCGGGCAGTTCGTCCTCAGCGTCGTCGGCGGAGTGGCGGTCGGCCTCGCCGTGGGCTGGATCGTGCGCCAGGTTCGCCGACGACTCGACAACCCGCCGGCGGAGATCACGATCTCGCTCGTGACGGGGTACTTCGCCTTCGTGCCCGCCGAATTGCTGGGCTTCTCTGCGGTCCTCGCGGCCGTGACGGCCGGGATCTACCTCGGCTGGCACACGCCCGAGCTGACGAACGCGCAGGTTCGACTTCAGGGGATCGCCGTCTGGGAGATCGTCCAGTACCTCCTGAACGCGCTCCTGTTCGTGCTGATCGGCCTCCAGCTGCCCGTCGTCATCGATGCGCTCGGTGACATCGCCGCGACGACGCTGCTCGCCTATGCCGCGCGTCATCTGCCTGACCGTGATCGCCGTACGCTTCGCCTGGGTCTTCGCAGTCCTCCACGCGCCGACGAAGATCGTCCACCGGATGTCGAGCTGGCGAGGGGCGGTCTTTCTCTCCTGGGCCGGCATGCGCGGCGCGGTCTCACTCGCGGCGGCACTCGCCCTCCCGCTCGAGACGGACGCCGGAGCGCCGTTTCCGGGGCGCGATCTCATCCTCTTTCTCACGTTCTCGGTGATCCTCGCAACGCTCGTCGGCCAGGGCCTGACACTCCCGCTCGTGATCCGCGCGCTCGGTCTCGAGGAGGATGGAGACGACGACCGAGAGGACGCGAGGGCGCGCATCCGCGCCGCGGAAGCCGCGATCGCGCGGCTCGAGGAGCTCGCCGCCGAGGACTGGGTGCGCGACGACACCGCCGAGCGCATGCGCGGCCTCTACCGCTTCCGAACCGACCGCTTCCAGGCCCGCTTCGCCGACGGCGACGACGGCGCGATCGAGCTGCGCTCCCAGGACTTCCAGCGGCTTCGGCGAGAGCTGCTCGAGGCAGAGCGGAATGCCATCCTGGAACTCCGACGGAGTGGCGCGATCTCGAACGACGTCTGGATCCGGGTCTCGCGCGACCTCGACCTCGAGGATCAACGCCTGGACGCGTGAGATCGGCTCGTGGCGCTCTCGAAGCCCGCGCGAGCGAGGCAGGCTTCGCGGGAGCGCAGGTCTTCGTGGCCCTCCCATTCTCAGAACGACCCGCTGGCCGTGCACACCTCGCCGGAAGGGCTCGTCGCCCGCGCTCGGAAGCGATCCCTGGCCGCCGTGTCGCTGACGACGCGACGCAGCTCGAACGACCCGGATGGCGGCCCGGTGGTGCGAGCTCCCCGGAACACGCGAGCGCCGTTGCGCTCGAGCACTATCCGCCAGGTCACGCCGAAGCGATTCTGGTCGACCTCGAACTCGACCTCGACGCCGCTGTTCTCCCGGCTGAGCTTCAGCTTCGAGGTGCTAGAGCTCGTGCACGAGCCTCGAACCAGCAGATCGCCGTCCTTCGCGAGACCCATCGGCACGATCGCCATGGCAAATGCGAGCGTCGCCGTCACCAGTGCGCACTTCCATCCCCTGCTCGACCTGAACATCGTGCTTCCTCCTTGTCTAGTTCCAGCACCTACGCAAGCGTGACCGCCAGCGGATGGATGCCGGGGTGTCGATGAGCAAGGAAAGGGCAGATCCCGGTTCGGGTGCGGTTCGGGCGTGCCACGACGAGGTCACGCGGGCGCAGATCGCCGCGCTAACCGAAACCGGCCGCGAGCTAGGCTGGCCGCGTGTCAGAGGAGAGCGGGCCCGCCGATGACGAGCGCCCACCGATCTGCCCCGCCTGCGGCGTCACCATGGGGATCGTCGTAGAGGAGGATCAGGCGGAGCGCTATGTCTGCCTCGAATGCGGATTCTCCGACGAGACGGTTCTCGCTCTAGCCCCTGACGGCTGACTCGACGCTCGGAACGAGGGCGCCCATCTGCAGTGAGCTCCAATCGCGTGGACCTGACTAGAAGCGCTTCGCGCGGCGGAGCGCGTCCAGCCGGCGCCGATCCTGCTTCGTCGGGCGGCCGCCGGGATCCGCTCCGAGAGGACGGGCAAGCCGCTGCTCGAGGGCGCGTTGCTCCCGCGCCGCCACCGATTCGGGCGTCTCGTCGTACAGACCCGCGGCGACCTCGGCCGGGCCCCGCCTCTCGGCGAGGCCGGCAACCACGACCGTCCACTTCGTGAGACCCCGGCGGATCTCGAGCGTGTCTGCGACGCGTACCTCCCTTGCGGGCTTCACCCGTGTCCCGTTCAGTTGCACGCGACCTCCGAGCACTGCCTCAGTGGCAGCGCTCCGGGTCTTGAAGAACCGCGCCGCCCACAGCCACTTGTCGATCCGTACGTGCTCCATCCGGCCGCATGATCGCAGGCAGCCCGAGGTCGAGATCAGCGACTGTCTCGACTCGCACGCATCCGCGCTGACCGCAGCCGCGCGCGCTCGGGCCGTGCGACTCAGAGCTCGAAGCGATTGCCATCCTGTGCGAGTCTTGCGTAGCCTCCCGGCGCGAAGAAGGGTGCAGATGGGACGGGAACTCGAGACCGATTATCTGGTCGTCGGAGCTGGGGCGTCTGGCATGGCGTTCACCGACGCGCTGCTAGCGGAAACCGCTGCCGAGGTCGTGCTGGTCGACCGGCGTCACCTGCCGGGTGGTCACTGGCTGGACGCGTACCCGTTCGTGCGCCTCCATCAGCCCTCGGCGTACTACGGCGTCGACTCCACGACGCTGGGGAACGATCGCATCGATGACTCGGGGATAAATGCCGGTTTCTACGAACGGGCGACGGCAGCGGAGATCTGCGACTACTACGCGCGAGTGCTCGACGACGCGCTGTTGCCGACGGGCAGGGTGCGATTCCTGGGCATGAGCGAGTATCGAGGTCAAGACCCGACGGGGCACCACGTCGTCTCTCGGCTCGACGGCGTGGAGACGCTCGTTCGGGTGCGGCGGCGGGTTGTCGACGCGACCTACGTCGAGTCGCAGATCCCGTCCCGGCACGTGCCGGGCTTCATCGTTGACGCTGGCGTGCGGCTCATCCCACCCAACGACCTGGTCGACCTCGCCGAACCTGCGGATCGGTTCACGGTGATCGGAGCAGGGAAGACGGCGATGGATACCTGCAGCTGGCTGCTCGACGCCGGCGTCGAGCCCGAGCGCATCCGCTGGATCAGAGGGAGGGACCCCTGGTTGTTCGACCGCTCGTTCGTGCAGCCCCTCGAACTGGTCGCTTCGTACTTGCAGCTCCAGGCGCGATGGGTGGAGGCGGCTGCGGTCGCCGAGGACGGCCCCGACTTCGCCCGCCGACTCGAGGATGCGGGCGTGTTCGTCCGGATCGATCCGTCCGTGGAGCCGCTCGCTTTCCGCGGCGCCACGATCAGCGAGGTCGAGCTCGAGTCTCTGCGCGCCATCGACCACGTGGTCCGGGCAAGGCGGGTTCGGCGGATCACCCGGACCAGGGTCACGACCGACGTCGGCGACGTCCTCGGTAGCCCTCGCGAGGTGTACGTGGACTGCACGGCTGCCGGAGTTCGTCCCACCGCTCAGCGGCCCATCTTCGAGCAGGGACGCCTCACGATCCAGTACGTGACGGTCGGCTTGGTTCCCTGGTCCGCCGCGACCATCGCAGTCGTCGAGTCGATCGACCTCGATGACGACGAGAAGAACCGGGTCTGCCCGCCAGTCGTGTTCTCGGGCAACGTCTCGGACCTCCTGAGGCTGGCTCATCCGGGGCTGCAGGGACAGGTGGCTCGGGCGGCGAACGGCGAAGTTGCCGCCTGGAACCATGGCTCGAGGCTGAATCCAGTCAGTGCGGCGGCTGACCACCTGGACGACCCCGACGTCGCCGCTGCCCGCTCGGCCAGCAGGGCGCACATGCAAGCGGCTCTGCAGAACCTCGAGCAGCGAGCGACCGTGGGCTGACTAGAGCAGCGGTGTGAGCACGACGGTGATGCGCCCCGCCTTCGAGCCGCGCCGGACGACGTATCGCGTCACCAGCTCTTCGTGAGCGAAGTGGAAGACAGCGAGGTGGATGTGTGGAAGGCCACCGTAGGACGCGGGAACGGGCCCCTCGAACCGGAATCTCCCCGAGCGATCCGTGCGAACGCTGCCACGCCCGCTCGGGCGATAGCCGTTCGGCCCCGCTTGCCAGAGCACGACGCGTGCGCCTCCAACGGGTTTGCAGTCCGTGCCCAGGACACGTCCCTGAAGCACGTGACCGGTCCCGATCTTCGCCCGGCGCGGCGCGGAGATGCCACCCTGCTGGAAGGGCCCGGCGCCGTCATTCCGGGTCGGCTGGCAGGCAGCTGTTGTGCCTGACGCCGTGAGCGCGAGTCCGCCCACCAACGCTGCGGCCGTCACGAGGCACGCAACCATCCGGAGCATTGCGGCTCAGAATAGCGCCAGGCTCACCGCGTTACGCGTCGCTCGAATCGAGCGCGGCTTCACGCGTCGCGTGGTGTGGCCGCAACCTCGTGGATTCCTCAAGCCTCGCAGGAGATGAGTGCCTCGCCGGTCGTACAGATGTCGCTTCCACCTCCGCCGTTGAGATTGTCGGTACCAGGGCCTCCGTCCAGCGTGTCGTTGCCCGTGCCTCCGTCCAGCGTGTCCGCACCGGCGCCTCCGATGAGTGCGTCCGCACCCGTACCGCCGAGGCGCTGATCCGTGCCGTCGCCACCGTCGAGTGTGTCCGCTAATACCCCGGGCGAGGTCGAGTAAGAACCGATTGACAACACGCCCAGGTGGGCCTTGCTCTATTCAACCCGCTCGCCTGAACCGCCCGCTCCTCCATCCGGCGCATCAGTCCGCGCGCTTCGCCAGACTCGCCGTGACCTTGGCGATGTCATGCAGTCCAGGTGACCCCTCGGTCAAATAGCGAACGAGCCACCGCCTCGCGGCCGGCTCAGCTTTGGGTGAACCCCGCTCGAAGTAGAGATGGACGAGCTGCAGCGCATCCTCGAGCGGCAGATTCGGGAGCGCGCGGGCGGCGTCCTCGGCCATCCACAGCGCCCGTCGCTCGATCGCTCGGCGAAAGCGGACGCGAGCGTGGGGCTGGGCGGTCAAGAACATATGTTCGCATGCCTTGGCAATCCCGACGGCATGGCGTTGAATGTCAGCCATGACCACGATGATGCGAGTCCTCGCGTGTCTTGTGCTCGCGGCATCGGTCGGAGCGCTTGCCGTGGCACGTTCGTCCGCCGGACAGGTGAGTACTCCGCTGGTCGCTTTCGAGAAGACCGTTGGTCGCAAGACCGCCGAGATCTGGGTCATGAACGCCGATGGGAGCAACTGGAGGAAGCTGAGGAAGGGGTGCTGCTTCGAGTGGTCACCGGACGGTTCGCAGATCGCGTTCCACGGCTGGGGGCCGGGGGAAGGCGGGGACCGCAGTACTGACTTCGACCTCTACGTGATGCGAGCTGACGGCAAGGGCGTGCGTCGATTGGCTCGATATGCGTGGGGAACTGGTCTTGCATGGTCGCCCGACGGAAGGAAGATCGTCTTCGTTGCTGGTGGCGGCCACGGATTTGGGACCTCAGCCCTGTACCTCGTCAACGTCGACGGCTCTGGGCTCACACAGCTCACGCCACTACATCCCGACGAACGAGACGTCGAGCCGGCTTGGGCCCCGGACGGGACACGGATCGCATTCGCGCGAGTGGAACGGGGTGAAATAGTCGTCGTGAACCCTGACGGCTCGGACCTCCGGGTCATCACACCCGGTGTCGACCATGCGAGGAGGCCAACGTGGTCACCCGACGGAACTCAGATCGCGTTCCAGGCCGAGATTGCATCTGATGGGGTCGGAAGAACCTGGGACATCTTCGTGATGAACAGCGATGGTTCGGCAGCGCGCGCCTTGACGAAGACCGGTCGAACAGCCGACGAACGGCCTCGTTGGTCGCCCGACGGACGCACCCTCGTCTTCCAGTCGCTCCCACGCGGAAGCGATACCGATGTCCACTCGATCAACCTGGACGGCAAGAGGCACCTCGACCTCACACGCAGCCCCAAGTTCGACGGTGATCCCGACTGGTCACCTGATGGGAAGACGATCCTCTTCTCGAGCAGTCGCGATGGAAGCAGCGACATCTACGTGATGACTGCTGCCGGCCGGTTGCCAATCAACCTGACCAACGGCCCCAGTGGGCACAGAAATCGTTACCCCGCATGGTCAGGGCGGCCGTAGCACGATTGGTTCACCCCGCCCCGCCTCGAGCTCCTGCTCCTCGATCCGCAGGTGGCTCGGACTAAACCAGACTCACCGCGCGACGCCGCTTTTTGGTTGTGTTCTTGCCCGTGCCCTTGCACTCCGGGCACTCGTCGACGATGCGCTCCCCGTAGATGAGAGCGGGGACGTAGCTCGATCCCTGGCACTCGGGGCACGCATCTTCCGCGAGGTCGTGCTGGCTCCTCCAGGCGCTATACACAGCTAGTCCCGTCCCTCGACCGGTTGCCAGCCATCCCCGTCCGCTCCCTTGATCAGGAACGAGCTGGCGGCCGCAGTTGGCTCGGGCGTTGGCCGAATGTCTGCGATCACCGCGCCGATGTCATCAGTCGCTCGAAAGGGACCGTCGACCTCGAGACGCGCTCCGTTCATGGTCCATTGCGCAATCAGCTTCGTCGTATTCATCCCAGTTGCGCCCCGCAAGTGAGCGAGGCGGCTCTCCTCCCCTTGTGTCCCAGCGTGTCCATCGCACGGTATCCCCCTGACGGGGCACTGCATATCCCTCGAACGAGGCTTCTTAGCTGATTGGCTCTCGCTGGGTCAGCCCGCCTGCTTCTAGCTCTCGCTCCTGGATCCGCAGCTCGCCGCAAGTTCGGATCATCGCCACGCACCTCGTCGATGAAAACGCTCGGCATCCTCTCGCCGGATGAAGACTTCGAGGGAGTCACCCCAGGCGGAAAGTCGGCTAGAAGAGCGTCATCGACCACGGTGATAAACGAGCATTCGGCGTTCCCGCACGCTCATCGTTCGGGCAGGGTTGGCGTCAGATCCGCAGCCGGTGTGATCTGTTCGCCGTCCGCGATGCGCAGCAGCCGCCAGGCGATGACTCCGAGCCAGAGGAACCAGGTAATGCTCGCAGCACGAACCGCGGCGCCGTCGCCGATCACGCTGAAGAGGACACTCGCCCCCACCACGACGGGCACGGCGAGGAGCGTCTCGAGCCACAGGTCGCGCCACTGCGGGAGCCGCCGGAACGCGAAAGCGAGCACCGGTGGCACAAGAAAGAAGAGCGCCGACGCGATACCCGATTCGATCCCGTGCCCGTCAGCCTGCCAGGACGTGTTCTCGCAGCCGTCATCCATACCGCGACAGTCGAGCCGCAGGAAGCCTTCCAGGAATCGAGTCACACCGAGAACCGCCAGCCCTAGGACGCCCAGCCTCGCAAGCCAGCCGGACCCGAGCGCACGCCAGAGGCCAAACGCGAAGGCGACGATCAGGAGCCCGTTGAGATTCGCTGCGATCTGGTTGTAGAGCCAGGCCTGGTCGGCCCTCTGCGCGCCGACGTCGCTGATGTTGTCGTCGGCCGGGCTGAATGCGTCGGGCTGGGCGAGGTCGCCGAGCAGGAGGCCGGCGACGAACGTCACCGGCGCCAGCAGCCCGCAGATCGCAGCGACGCGGAGCGGCACTCGGCGAAGTCTCTCAGACCCACGAACGGACGACCACGCGGAAAGCGGCGCGAGGCAAGCAGCCGAGTGACGGTCCCGTGTCCGCCCGATTGCCGAGCACCACGTACTCTTGACGTCGCGTCGATGGCGGCCTTCGATTGGCGACCGTTCCTCGAGACCTGGAGCCGCGAGCTCATCGAGGCTCGCGCCTATCCGGACCTCCCAGCCGAGGTGGTGGAGTCAGGCTGGCTCGGATTCCCCCCGGCGACCGACGAGCAGAAACGCGCTCGACATGCCGCGCATCGGGGGAGGGATCGCGCCGCTGAAGGCACTCCCCACCCTTGCGGTAGCAGCCGAGTTTCAACCCGCTTGCGCAACTCCGTGAGTGGCCGTATTGACACGTCGTGTTGCCCCGTCTGTTGCCCCTTGATCCGTCTGAGCCGCGGCGTCTGTCGAGCAAATTAAGGCGTCTACACGGCTTTCGAGGAAGCCGACGCGCGGACTCGAACCGCGGACCCCTTCATTACGAGTGAAGTGCTCTACCAGCTGAGCTACGTCGGCGAAGCGTGCTGAGCTGCCGATTCTAGCCGCGGATCAACGAGGTTTCGGTCCGCCGGATGCGGTCGTATGTGTCGCCGTAGATGAGCTCGCGCACGCCCGTCGACTCGAGGAAGTCGCGCGGGAACCCGAGCTGCGGCTTCCCCGCCTCGTCGATCGCGTCGATCTCGGCAGGCTCGAGGGCGATCTCCGCCGCCCACCGGGACCGACCTCACGGTCGAGATCGAGGGCGTCCCGCGCTCGAGCTGCTGATCGGGCTCTCGGCCGCAACCTCGCGCGCCGAGACCTACGACGAGAGCTGGATACCTTCGCCCGAGCGCTGGTCAGCCGGGCTCCGTCAGGCCGTTGCCGAGACAGGAGAGCATTCGGGCGAGGCGTGGCTGCACCTCCTCGGCCTGGCGCTCGAGCTTCCGGCCGGGAATGCCCAGTCGTTCGTCGAGGACCTCATGCGTGTCGACCCCCTGGAGCTTCGGCGCCATCTCGTGGGCGGGCACGTGCCCGCGTGGGTCGGCCTCGTCGGAGCGGGCACGCTCGAGCGGGCGGCCACGGGTGACCAAAAGGCGATCGCCACGCTGCTCGAGCACCCGCGCTACTACGCCGGCCGTGCGGCCGAGGCGCTCCCCACGCTCCTGTCCGTGCCGGCCGGGGAGACGAAGAAGCGCCTCGTGACGGCGGTACGCCTGTTTGCCGAGGAGACCTTCTCGCCGAGCGAGCAGGAGATCATGGCCCCGATCGTCGCCGCCGCCCTATCCACGCGCGCGCTCGCCGAGTCGCTGGCACCGCAGGCGCTGATCGAGAAGGCCACGCGCGGGTACGTCTACGAGCCCGAGCCGGAATTCGATCGCATCGTCCTCGTCCCACACGTCTCCGCGCGCCCGCTCCTCCTCCTCTGCCAGCACCGCGCTGCGCGAGTCATCTGCTACCCGGTCTCGCCGGAGCAGCTCGACCCGGAAGCGTCGCTCGCACGGGAGACCGTGTCGCTCGGTCGGGCGCTCGGGGACGGTCGGCGAGTGGCGATCCTGCGGCGCCTCGCGAGCGGCGACGCGACGCTCGACGAGCTCGCCGGTGCAAGCGGCCTTGCGAAGTCGACGGCCCATCACCACCTCGCGCGGCTGCGTGCGGCCGGGCTCGTCACGCTCCACGGCAATGCGCGCGGGTACTGGTACACCCTCCGCCCCGATGGCCTCCGCGCGGCGCAGCGCACGATCGGAGAGCTCGTTCACGCTCCGCCCGAGACGACCAGGGCGGCACCTCGCAAGCGACGTTCCGCCGGGCGCCCGCGTAGGTCGTCTCCCTGACGATCGCGTCCCCGCGCAGTCTCGCGATAATGCACGCCGTGCTGCCGAACGGGGTCGAGCTCCATCAACTCGAACCGCATGCCGACTCGCGCGGCGTCTTCACCGAGCTGTTCCGCGACTCCTGGGGTCTTCCGGTCGAGCCGGTGCAGTGGAACGCGGTTCGTTCCGAAGCCAACGTCCTGCGGGGGGTGCACGCCCACTGGCAGCACGCCGACTACCTGACCGTCGCGGTCGGCAGTGCGTCGATCGGGCTCCACGACCTGCGCGAGGGCTCCGAGACCGAAGGCACCGGATTTGTCGTCCAGCTCGACGCCGCTGCACCGGCCGCGCTCGCGATCCCGCCGGGAGTCGCGCACGGGTTCTACTTCCACGAGCCCTCCCTGCACGTCTACGCGGTCAGCCACGAATGGGATCCCGCGGACGAGCTCGGCTGTCGCTGGGATGACCACGCACTCGACATCGCGTGGCCCTGCTCCGAGCCGCTCATCTCCGAGCGTGACCGTGAGCTCGGGCCGCTCAGCGCCCTCCGCGACGCCTGGCGAGCAGCGCTCGCAGCGGCCGCGCACTGACGAGCCTCTGACGAAGTCGCCAGGTGCGTGTAGCGAGCACGTCCTCCAGCGCGTGCTTCTCGGCCTGGGCACGGAGATTTTCGTCCTCCGCAGACCGAAGAACCGCGCTTCGCGTGAGCGCGTCGAGCTCCTCCTCGAATCCTGGCTCACGCGAGCGCCGAAACCAGTCGGCGAGCGCCGCGGCGCGCTCACCGTCGTCGATTCTCCCCCAGACGATCGAGGGAAACCAGAGAAACGTGGTGTGCGATCCGGCCGCGCCCCGGAACCCTGGCATGCCGAGCCACTGGAGCCACATGTGGTGGTCGGTGTGCTCGCCGTCCGGGGTCGTCCGCCAGCCGTGCGGCAAGCGCCTGTAGCCCTCGAGGGTGTGAGCGGCCCCGGAGAGGCCGATCGACTCGGTTCCGGAGCGCGCCAGCTCGACGAACTCCGAGCGCCCCATGTTCCGGGGGAGAAAGTTCAGGCTCCCGTCCAGGTCGATCCAGAAGTGCGGGCTGTGCGCCAGATCCACGTCCACGAGCAGCGATCGCATCTCCGACACGTGCCCCGGCAACAGCAGGTCGTCGTCGGAGAGGTAGCAGACGATCTCGCCGCTCGCCTCGCGGAGCGCCTCGTGACGGTTGAGCTCGCCATGCCGCGGCCCTTTCGGCAGGTCGAAGAAGCGAACGCGCTCGTCCTCGGCGAAGGACTCGAGCGCTGTTCGCGTGTCGTCCTCGACGCCGTCCCCGACCACGAAGACTTCGACCGAGGCGTCCTCCTGGTCGAGTGCGCTGCGCACCGCATGGGGAAGCAGCGCGGCGTGCCGGAAGGTCGGGATCAGGATCGTGGCGTCGATCATGTGGCGCGCGCGAGGGCCCGGAGCTCTGCGATCGCGGCGACGATGGCCGCGCCTTCGACCGCGCTCGAGCGCGGTGGCGGCCCCCCGCGAAGGTGCTCGACGAAGGCGCGCAGCTCGGCGAGCAGGGGAAGTTCCCCGGGAGTCTGAACTCGCTCCTCGACAACGCCCTCGGTGCCGTCTCGATAGATCGTGACGTGCTCGTCCCAGCCGCCTCCGAGCACGGCGACGCCGTCGGCGCAGTAGAGCTCGACCGCGCGCTTGGGCTCGGCCGCCCTCCCTGAGACCTCGAGCATCTGCCACCAGCCTTCGCCGCGCAGGACGCCGCTCAGGTGGACGGCAGCTTCGCCCTGCCAGTGGGCGACCGCCGACTCGGGGCGACCGAGCTCACCGAAGATCTCGCACCCGATCGAGAGATCGTGGGGCGCGAGCACCCAGACCGGGTCGACATCGTCGTGCGCACTGCCCCACCCGATGCGCACGGTCTCCACGCCTGAGACCGCGCCCAGCCGGCCGTCCTGCGCGATCGCGGCGATCTCCAGCACGCCAGGGTGATAGCGCCACTTGTCCATCACGAACAGGCGGTCGGGCGCGCGGGCAGCCAGGCGGTGGGCCGCCGCCGGGTCGTCCGTGAGCGGTTTCTCGCAGAAGACCGGCACGTCGCGGCCGAGTGCCTCGTCGAGAACCGCGGCATGCGTGCTCGTCGGGGTCGCCACGACAACGCCGTCGAGCCGAGGCAGCGATTCGATCTCGGCGACGATCGCTGCCGCTCCACCCTCTTCCGCACGGGCGCTGCTCTCCGGCGAGCGCGCCACGACCGGGACCTCGCACCCCAGCGAGACGAGATCTCGCAGGATGTGACGCCCCCAGTTTCCGCAGCCGACGAGCCCTACGACCATGCGTGCGCGCCGCGCAGCTCCCGATGGAGTCGGACGAAGAGCGCCTCGAGTGCGAGCGACGGGTTCAGGTTGAACTCCTCGAGCGTACGCCAGGTCTCGCGCGCGACCTCGGCCGCGTGCAACGGCCCGTCTCCGAGGTCGCGTGCGACGTCGTCGCGCAGGTCGTCCAGCCGGTCGGCGTGCACCGCGGCCGACTCGGCTCCCGCGGCCACGACGACGAGGTCGCGATACCAGGACTCGAGCGCCTCGAGCCCTGCCAGGAGCTCCTCCCGCTCGGCCCCGCGCTGTGCGCGCCGCACGCGCTGATCGGCTTCACGCGCAGGCAGGTCGACGCCCTCGAGCGCGACCTGTTCCCGCTCCTTCGCCTCCTGCCCGTGCTCGTCCGAGATCGCCAGGAGCGCGACCGCGGCAGCTCCTGGGTCGAAGTCGGAGTCGAGATACGCCGAGCGCGCCGCGGCGATCAGCGCGTCGCGGCGGTCGGCAGCAGCGGAGTCGAGCAGCCTGCGTGCTCGATCCAGCCGTCCCGCGGACGCGCGCGAGAGCGCGCGGATCTCCGTCTCGCTCCGCTCGGGCGCCCGCGCAGTGATCCACTCCCGCACCGCCCGCTCCGACAGCCGGCGAAAGGGGACGAGCTGACAGCGCGAGAGGATGGTCGGCGGCAGCGGGCCGAGCTCGCTCGCCACGAGGACGAGCACCGCGTAGGGAGGCGGCTCCTCGAGATCTTTCAGCAGAGCGTCGGCCGCGTCCTCGTTCATCCGCTGTGCGTCCAGGATCAGGTAGACGCGACGCTCCGCCTCGAAGGGGCGCATATGCAGGTCGTGGCGCAGCGCGCGCACGTCGTCGATCCGGATCATCTCGCCGAGTGGCTCGAGCACGTAGAGGTCGGGATGCGTCCGCGCCTCGACCCGCCGCGCGTCTCCGAGCAGCGCGGCGGCGAAGGCGGTCGCCGCGGTCCGCTTTCCCACCCCGGTCGGTCCGTGCAAGAGATAGGCGTGCGCCGGCTCGTCGGCCAGCGCTGCCTCGAGCAGCCGCTTCGCCTCGAGCTGCTCAGGCACTGACGCGAAGTGCTCCATGCACCTCCTCGGCGATCTGCTTCGGAGGCGCTGTCCCGTCGAGGACGACGATCCGTTCGGGGAAGCGCTCCGCAAGCTCGCGATAGCCCGCGTCGACCCGGCGGTGGAACTCCTCGTCCTCCCGCTCGAGCCGGTCGTGCTCGCTGCCCACGCGGTCCGAGACCTGGGCTGGGTCGAGAACCAGGAGAAAGGTACGGTCGGGCATGACGCCGCCGACCGCTGCGAGATTGATCTCGAGCACCCGCTCGAGGCCGAGACCCCGTCCGACTCCCTGATACGCGACCGAGGAGTCGACGTACCGGTCGCAGACGACCGACTCGCCTCGCTCGAGCGCGGGCCGGATGACCTGCTCGACGTGCTGCGCGCGGGCAGCGGCGTAGAGCAACGCCTCGGCCCACGGCTCGACATGGCCGCCGTGCAGAACGAGGTCGCGGATCTGCTCGCCGAGCGCTGTGCCTCCGGGCTCGCGAGTCGCGAGGACGGTCTCGCCGTCGGCCTCGAGGCGCGCTCGCAGGAGCTCCGCCTGCGTCGACTTACCGCTGCCGTCGAGGCCTTCGAAGGAGACGAACATCTGCGCTCATCCTACGGCGACCGCTCTTGACAGTGCCTGGCACCGTAAGCGTGGAAAGAGCGCGTCGATCTCTCCACATGGGGACCGGCTCGAGCGGACGCCATCCGTAGGATGCGGCCGATGCGAGCGGTCGTCACCGGCGGCGCCGGATTCATCGGGTCTCACGTCGTGGACGCGCTCGTCGCACGCGGCGACGACGTCTCGGTCGTAGACTCGCTCGCAACCGGCAAGCGCGAGAACGTGTCCGAACGAGCCACGCTGCACGTTCAGGACATTCGCGAGCCGCTCGACGAGCTCTTCGACGAGATCCGTCCCGAAGCGGTCTTTCACCTCGCAGCCCAGGCGGATGTCCGTGTCTCGGTCGAAAGTCCGGTCGAGGACGCGGAGGTGAACGTGATCGGGACGATCCGCGTGCTCGAGGCTGCGCGCCGACACGGCGCCCAGGTCGTGTTCTCGTCGACGGGAGGGGCCATCTACGGCGAGTGCGTCGAGCCGGCGCGCGAGGACTCCCCGCTGCACCCGCTGTCGCCGTACGGAACGGCGAAGCTCGCCGGAGAGGAGTACCTGCGCATGACGAACCGGCTGTACGGGACGAAGCACGTCTGCCTCCGCTTCGGAAACGTCTACGGGCCGCGTCAGGATCCGCACGGCGAGGCCGGAGTCGTCGCGATCTTCCTCGGCGCTCTCCAGGATGAGAAGCAGCCGCAGATCTTCGGCGAAGGAACGCAGACGCGGGACTACGTCTACGTCGGAGACGTTGCCCGGGCCACGGTCTCGGCGATCGGCCAGGACGGCGGTGTCTTCAACATCGGCACCGGCCGCGAGACGTCGGTGGTCGAGCTCTACGAGCTCTCCCGCCGGGCCGCCGGCTCCGACGTCGAGGCGGTGCATGCTCCCGCACGTCTCGGTGAGCTCCAACGGAGCTTCCTCGACCCGACCCGAGCCGCCGCCGAGCTCGGGTTCATGCCCATGGTCGGGCTCGAGGACGGTCTGCAGGCGACCTGGGAGTGGATCAATTCCGGGAGCACGTCGCAGCAACGGAAGGACTAGGGGCACCACGCGCGAATCGAACCGCTCGTGGACCACCCGCTCGCCGCTCCCGATGCTCTCGTCCGTCCGTGGCGCCTCGCCGCATACATTGCGGGGGCGGTCGCCGTCGCGGAGCTCCTGCTCCTCGTCGTCATCGGCGGCGGCACGCTGGTCGGAACGATCTCGGATCGCGTCCAGCTCGCCGCCACGGAGCGCGCGCTGGCGCCCTCTCCTCCCGCCAGTCCCGCCGCAGCGACCCGCAAGCGAACGGCCGTCCCGGCCGCCAAGGCACCACGCGGTCGCACCGTCGTGATGGTGCTGAACGGTAACGGGCGCACAGGCGCTGCCGCGAGCGCCGCCTCGCGCGTGCGCGATCGTGGCTATCGCATCGGCACGGTCGGGAATGCCCCGAGCACCGACTACGCCCGCAGCCTGGTCATGTACAAGCCCGGGTTCGTCGGCGAGGGACACCGGCTCGCGAAGGATCTCGGCGTGACCCAGATCGGGCCGCTCGACGGTGTTCGAGCCAGGCAGCTCGGTCGGGCGCAGCTCGTCTTCATCCTCGGCGCCTAGCGCGTGGCCGAGATCCGCTTCTGCTCCGCCTGCGGCGCGAAGCTTGCAGCGCCGCCTCCGGTTACGTGCGGAGCGTGCGACACGAGCCACTGGCTGAACCCGAAGCCGTGTGCGAACGCCGTCGTCGTCCACGGAGACAAGGTGCTCCTGGCCCGGCGTGCCTACCCTCCGTGGAAGGACGGGTGGGGCGCTCCAGGCGGGTTCTGCGAAGTCGGAGAGCATCCGATCGAGACTGCGGAGCGCGAGGTGCTCGAGGAGACCGGGCTTCGGGTGCAGGTCGATGCCTACCTCGGCGTCTGGGTGGACGCCTACGCGGACGACCCGGTAGAGCCCGGCGCGACGGTGATCAACGTGGCGTACTACCGCGCCTCGTCACTCGGAGGCGACGAGAACGCCTTCGACCGACGAGAGGTGAGTGAGCTTCGCTGGTTCGACTGGGACGAGCTGCCACCCGACCTGGTGCCTCCCGGCACGCTCGTTGCAGTCCTCGGCGCCGCGAGGTCCGGCGCCGCGCTCGCGGATCGCCCGGCCTAACCCGGCTCGCACGCACCGCGGTTGACAGCCTCGCGCGAGCTGTCGAGCGGACCTCCTCTTCTCCACTGCTGACCGACTGGGTCGAGCGTGTACGCCTGGTTCAGGAAGCGATACGCGGCGCAGAGCCTCCGCGGGTCGACCTGGAACTCGAAGAGCCCGAGGGCGTACCACGTCTCGGGATTCTCCGGCTGGAGCTCGACGGCATCCACGTACGTCTCCTCGGCAGAGCGCCGGAATCCCTGCGTCTCTCGGATGCGCGCGAGCGCGAAGAGCGGCTCGACCGAGAACGGATTGAACGATCTCGCCCAGTCGGCACGATCCTTCGCGCGCGCGAGGTCTCCCTGCCCGAGCGCTCGCGTCGACTGGCGGACTCTCACCTCCGCGAGCCGCGGCAGAGCGAACGACGAGAGCAGAACGATTGCGAACAGCGCCGCGCCGACTGCGAGAACCGGCCTCGTCCGACGGACGCCGGGAGCCCGCCCCGCGCTTACGAGGACGCCGAGCGCGACCATGACGGGAGCCGTAACGGCCAGGAAGTCCCAGCTGTAGTCCACGAGGGCGTGCAGGAGGTACGCGGACGGCGCCGCGACGAGCGCGACCGCGGCGGCCCGCTCTCCCCCGTCGAGCCGTCTCAGCGCGGCGACGCACGTCGCGACGGCGGCAAGCACGAGCGCGCTGAAGAGACCGAGCGCGACGACACCGCCGTCGGCGAGCTGTTGCAACGGCACGCTGTGGGGCTGAACGACATTTCGCGCGTCGGAGCGAAAGCGCTTGCGCGCGATCTCGAAGGTTCCCGAGCCGGTGCCTTCGGGCGCATTCTCGACATAGACGTCCACGGCCTCGTTCCACCAGCACCAGCGGTTGCTCAGGTCGAGCGATCCGAGGCGGCTCGGGTCGTTCTCGAGCTCGGCACAGGACACGTCCGACGAGATCGCGCTTCCGACCGCGACGGCGAAGCCGGCAAGCAGTGCAGCTGCACTCACTCCCGCCACGGCGAGGAGCAAGCGTCCAACTCTTCTCCTGCGGTCTTCACCGAGAGCGCCCCGCGATCCGAGCGCGACGGCCGCGATCACGACCGCGGCGCCGATCAGCGCGAGAAAGCCCAGGACGGCACCGTCTGCGACGCGATCCGCGCGCTGGGCGACGTCCTCGACGAGTGCCGGCCGGGTGAACGCCCAGCCGCCGACGAGCGCGGCGGGTACAGCCGAGGCGAGGAGGAGGAGGGCACCCTCGACACGGCGTCCTGCGGAGAGGACGAGCCAGAGGAACACCACGACCGCGGCCGTCGCGACGCCGACGCGCGAGAGCGTGAGCAGCAGCGAGAGGGTGGCGACGAAGACGAGCAGACCGCCGGCTACCCGCACCCACACCCGGTGACCGGGTGAGGCGCCGAGCCAGAGCCCGAGCGCGAGCGCGATGTCCGCGAGGAGGGCGAGCGCGTTCCAGTACTCCACGGGCTCGCGCAGCCGGGCGACCCGGTCTCCCTGGGGATCGAGCGAGGGCACGGACTTGGCCACGAGGGCCCAGACGAGGACGATCCCGGTGACGATCGCGAGGAGACCTGCACCAATGCGCGCGGCAGCCCGGCGTCCTACTGCGGCGAGGACGACACCCAATCCGAGGAACGCCGCGAAGGCCGCGGTCTTGTTGAACACGTCCCAGCTCCGATCGGCGGCGATCGACCACCAGGCCGCCGAGCCCGTCCAGGCCACGAGCAAGAGCATCGAAACGACGAGCGCTCCACCGGTTCGTCCGAACCGCGGCGCGGCGATGATCCCGAAAGCGATCGCGAGGAGCGCCGCGACGAGCAACACGACTGCGGAGCCACCGACCGGCAGCACTCCCTCGACGCCCGACCCGTCCCCCGCGAAGGCGGCCCCGAGGAGCGTCCCTGCGACGAGTACCGCGAGAACGACGGCGACACCATCGAGCGCCCGGCCGGACGGCTCCGGCGCCGCATCCATGGCGCGCCAGGCTACCAGCGTCCGGACTTTCCCCTTTTGCGGAGAGGGGTATCCGGTCGGTCGTCTAACAATTCGTTTACCCTGCACACACGTCGACCTCACCAGGAGCCGGAAGACTCGTCTTACTTCTCAGGCTTTCGGCCTCGCCCGTGAAACCGCATACCTCGTCTCCATACCGTCGCGTCCACGTACTTGCTGCGCTGCTTGCGCTGGTCGCGAGCGCCTTCGTGGCTCTGGCCGCCCCCGGTTCGGCGATGGCCTCGGAGTGTGGGGACAAAGTCCTCGCGGACTGGTTCGACAACGGACGTATCGACCGTCTCTACCAGGCGCATTGCTACGAGGAGGCGATCGACGCGATTCCGGAGGATCTCGAGCAGTACACGGACGCGCAGGAGGTCATCGGACGCGCGCTCCAGGCATCGCTTCGCGGAGAGCTCGATGCGGGCGGCGTCGACCCGACCCCCGGCGAGGATCCCTCGAGCGGGCCCGGGAACCCGGGGAATCCGAGCGATCCCGGGAACCCGAGCGATCCGACCGACCCGACCGATCCGGATCCCGGCTCGGAGGCGACCCCGGACGTCGATACGACCGGGATCTCATCCGTTCCGATACCGCTCCTCGTCCTGGGTGGAATGTCGATCATGCTGCTCGCGGCCGGAGGCCTCGGCTATCTGTCTCGGCGACGCGCCGCGGCACGTGATGACGGGGCCCCAGGCCCCGACGACGACCTGCTCGTCTAGCTGCGGCGTTTGCTAACCGGCGCCGGGGGTAGGCGTCTGAATGAACGTTCCTTCACCTCTTGCCGAACGTGCGCCGTTTGCTCACCCTCATCGCCGTTCTCGCCTTTTCCGGCCTTCTGGCGCCGGGCGGGAGCCGGGCGGCCGAGCAGCAGTGCAGCGACACGGTCCTCGCCGACTGGTTCGCCGACGGCCGCATCGACCGTGTCTACGCGCTCCCGTGTTACGGCGATGCGATCGCGGCTTTGCCGGCGGATCTCCGCGACTACACGGATGCCTCGGACGTGATCGGCCGGGCCTTGACGAGCGCCGCCCGTGACCAGGCCAACGCGCCGGCGGGCGACGATTCTGGGCAACCGCAGGCGACGGAGACCGCGCTCGACTCGTCGTCAGCGTCCACGTTTCCGCTGCCCCTGCCCGTCATCCTGCTCTTCGGCGTCGGCCTGGCCGTTCTGGCCGCCGGGGCAGTCAGCTCGCTCGCCCGCGTGCGCCGCGGGCGGTGAGGCGGCGTCTTCGCGGTAGAATTCACCGGGCGTGAGCACGCCTAGATTTGCGCAATTTGCAGGAAATTTCCGGGTGATCAGTACCGTCCGGTTCGCCTCCTACGCTGCCAAGTCCGCTCGCATGACGCTCGTGGACCGACCGAGCGGGAGGACCTGATGTCAAAGATCGCTCGGGAGGAACAGATGGCAACGGCGAAGCAGGCAGAGGCACCGAAGGTCGAGACGACGCCGGAGGAGATCGTGAACACGGTCGTCGACTCGGAGGCGAGCGTCGCTCCGGGTCGCTTCTTCACGATCCCCGGACGCGACCCCTTCGAGGAGGTCGAGTGGGAGCTTCGCCACGCTCACATCCCGGGCAAGGACGGGCCGGCGTTCGAGCAGAAGGACGTCGAGTTCCCGAAGTTCTGGTCGCAGACCGCGACGAACATCGTGGCCCAGAAGTACTTCCGCGGACGCATGTCTTCGCCAGAGCGAGAGCGTTCGGTGAAGCAGATGGTCGGGCGCATCGTCGACACGATCGGCGGCTGGGGCCGCGACGGCGGCTACTTCGCGACCGACGACGAGGCCGAGGTCTTCGAGGCCGAGCTCAAGGCGATCCTGGTCAACCAGTACGCGTCCTTCAACTCGCCCGTGTGGTTCAACGTCGGTTTCGAGGCCAAGCCTCAATGCTCGGCGTGCTTCATCCTCTCGATCGAGGACTCGATGGAGTCGATCCTGGACTGGATTCGCCGCGAGGGCGTCATCTTCCGCGGCGGCTCAGGCTCTGGCGTCAACCTCTCGCGTCTGCGCTCCTCGAAGGAGCAGCTCTCGAAGGGCGGCTACGCATCCGGGCCGGTCTCCTTCATGCGCGGCGCGGACGCGTCCGCCGGCACGATCAAGTCCGGCGGCAAGACGCGGCGCGCGGCGAAGATGGTCGTGCTCGACGTCGACCACCCGGACGTCGAGGAGTTCATCTGGTGCAAGGCCAAGGAGGAGCGGAAGGCGCGTGTCCTCGAGGCGGCGGGCTACGACATGACGCTCGACTCGCCCGACTGGGCGTCGATCCAGTACCAGAACGCGAACAACTCGGTGCGCGTCACGGACGCCTTCATGGAGTCGGTCATCGAGAACAAGGAGTGGAATTTGACCGCGCGCACCGACGGCTCCGTCGTCGAGACGAAGGACGCGCGCGACGTGCTCCGACAGATGGCGGAGGCCGCGTGGGAGTGCGCCGACCCGGGCGTCCAGTACGACACGACCATCAACAGCTGGCACACGTTGCCGAACACCGGCCGCATCAACGCGTCGAACCCGTGCAGCGAGTACATGTCCATCGACGACAGCGCGTGCAACCTCGCCTCGCTGAACCTCATGAAGTTCCGCCGCGAGGACGGGGAGTTCGACGTCGACTCGTTCGAGCACGCCGTGGACGTGATGTTCCTTGCGCAGGAGATCGCCGTCGGCTACTCCTCCTATCCGACACCCGAGATCGAGCGCAACGCGAAGGCGTTCCGGCAGCTCGGGCTCGGCTACGCGAACCTCGGCGCGCTCTTGATGGCACGCGGTCTCCCGTACGACTCCGACGAGGGTCGCGCCTACGCGGCTGCGATCACCGCGCTGATGACCGGCCGCGGCTATCGCAAGTCGGCCGAGGTCGCGAAGCGCATGGGTCCGTTCGAGGGCTACCGCCCGAACGCGGCGGCGATGATCGGGGTGATCGCGAAGCATCGCGCGGCAGTCGGCAACATCGACCACTCGAGCTCCGTCCCGAGCGATCTGCTGAGCGCGGCCCGTAACGCCTGGGATCAGGCGCTCGAGCTGGGCGAGGTCGCGGGCTTCCGCAACGCGCAGGCCACCGTCCTCGCACCCACCGGGACGATCAGCTTCATGATGGATTGCGATACGACCGGGGTCGAACCGGACTTCTCGCTCGTCAAGTCGAAGAAGCTCGTCGGCGGCGGCGAGATCACGATCGTCAACAAGACCGTCCCGATGGCGCTCGAGAAGCTCGGCCACGCGCCGAACGAGGTCAGCGAGATCGTCGCCTTCATCGACGACCGGAACACCGTCGTCGGCGCGCCCTACCTCAAGCCGGAGCACTTCCCGGTCTTCGACTGCGCGATCGGCGACCGCGCGATCCACTACATGGGTCACGTGAAGATGATGGGCGCGGTGCAGCCGTTCATCAGCGGGGCACTGTCCAAGACCGTCAACCTCCCCGAGGAGACGAAGGTCGAAGAGATCGCGCAGCTCTTCGTCGAGTCCTGGCAGCTCGGCGTCAAGGCGATCGCGATCTACCGCGACAACTGCAAGGTCGCGCAGCCGCTCTCGGGGAAGGCCGACGCCGGCGCGACGACGCTCGCCCCCGTGTCAGGTGTGGTCGGCCCGCTGCCGCAGCGCCGTCGCCTGCCCGACGACCGCGTCGAGGTCGGCCGCAAGTTCAAGGTCGGCGAGTACGAGGGCTACATCCACGTCGGTTTGTTCGAGGACGGGACGCCGGGCGACATCTTCGTGGACATCGCGAAGGAGGGCACCACTCTCGCCGGCCTCATGAACTCGTTCATGATCTCCGTCTCGCTCGGGCTCCAGTACGGCGTGCCGCTCGAGGTGTACGTGTCGAAGTTCAGCCACATGCGCTTCGAGCCCTCGGGGCTGACGAACGACGCGGACATCCGCGTCGCGAAGTCGATCGTCGACTACATCTTCCGCTGGATGGGGAAGAAGTTCCTCTCCACCGACCAGCAGGAGGAGGCCGGCATTCTCACGCCCGAGGTGAAGGCGCGGCTGGCCGCTGCCTACGACGAAGCGGGCGAGCACGCGGCGACTGCGGTCGCCCTGGAAGCTCCGCCGCCAGGTCAGACGGCGTTGTTCAACCAGTGGGAGGACGCCGTCGAGTGCGCGAAGTGCGGCGGCCGCATGGTGCAGGACTGGCTCTTGTTACACCTGCCGCGACTGCGGAACCAACACCGGCTGTAGCTGACACCTGTCGACGAGTCGTTTGGTGAGAGCCGCGGAAACGCGGCTCTCCTACTTGGACTTCTAACGACGCTCGCGGCAGCGATGGGCATGCCGCAGATCCCAACCTGCGCGCGGGGCTTTGACGCGGCTCGCCGTACGCGCGGTTCCAGTCAGCCGGATAGGGAGGTGGAAGCCGTGCAGACCCAAGAGAGCACCGTCCGCCTGTCGCCCGACGAGATCACGCTCCTCGTCGAGGCGCTCGACTCGCACGAGTACTGGCAGCTCTCCGAGTCCAACGAGCGAAACGACGGGTACTCGACGGTCGAGGACGGCGAGAACGAGGAGATCGACGCCGTCCGCACACACATCGCGAAGCTCGAACGCTCCAGGCAGTAGCGTCCCCGGACGTGGCCGACCTCACCGAGCTCTTCGAGCGCAACCGCGCCTGGGCGGCCGACATGGTCGCGCGCGATCCCGACTTCTTCACCGGGCTCGCGGAGCGCCAGCTCGCCCGAGTACCTCTGGATCGGCTGCTCGGACAGCCGCGTTCCGGCGAACCAGATCGTCGGGCTCGCGCCGGGCGAGGTGTTCGTCCACCGCAACGTGGCGAACGTCGTCGTGCACACCGACCTCAACTGCCTCTCGGTGCTGCAGTACGCGGTCGACGTCCTCGGCGTGAAGCACGTGATCGTCTGCGGCCACTACGGGTGCGGCGGCGTCCGCGCGGCGCTCGACGGCGCGCGGCACGGGCTCATCGACAACTGGCTCCGGCATGTGACGGACGTCGCCGAGAAGCACGCCGACGAGCTCGCTTCGCTCGACGAGGAGCCGCGGTTCGAGCGCCTGTGCGAGCTGAACGTCGTCGAGCAGGTCGTCAACGTCTGCCAGACGACGATCGTCGACGATGCGTGGGCGCGCGGCCAGGACCTCACCGTGCACGGCCTCGTCTACGGGCTCGAGGACGGGCTGCTTCGCGATCTCGGCATGAGCATCTCCTCTGCCGGCGCGGCGCGGAGTCACAAATGACCGAGCATCCGATCGAACGGCGTGCGTTCTGGCGCCGTCGGCGGCGCGTCAGGTCGAAGCCCGATCCAGAGCGCTTGGCAGTCCGGTTCGAGCGTTTCCGCGCCGCGATGTAACCACGGCGACGCCTATTCCCTGAAGCCTTCGACCGTTTCCGCCAGGAGGCGGTTGAACGTCGCGGGATCCTCCATCATCAAGAAGTGCCCGACTCCTGACATGAGCGCGGTCTCCACGCCCACGCGCCTGAGAGCTTCGATGTCGGTAGGCCGATAGTCGGGGTTGATCGCCACGACGGGCGCGGTCAGCTCGCTCAGGCGAGCCAGAACTGCACCATCGTTGCCGATGGCGTGTTCCATCGCGTCGAGCGCGATTTCCGGAGGGGCGGCAGACATGTCGGCCACCACCCACTCGACCAGGTCAGAAGGCGAGCTCGGGACGAACATCCTCCGGACGAAGTCACGGGTGGCGGTGACGAAGTCCTCGCGAAACGGTACGACGAACGCCCCCAGCTCCGTGCTGGAGCGCGGCTCTCCGAGAGTCCTGTAGACGTCGACCCAGACCAGGCCCGCCACCCGGTGAGGCAGACGGGCGGCCACCTCGGCGATCACGTCGCCGCCCATCGAGTGGCCGATCAGCACGATGTCCTCGAGCTCCAGCTGCTCGACGACCGCCACCACGTCGTCGCCGAACGCCGCCATCGTCCACGCGTGGCGACCTGCGCCCGACTCCCCGTGCCCCGCCAGGTCGATCGCTATCACCTGGTGTCGTCCGGCGAAGTGACCCACTTGCTGGCTCCAGTAGCTTCGGTCACACGACCATCCGTGAACGAACACCAATGCCGGCGAGCGAGCTCCGTGCGTCTCGTAGCAGACCTCGATGCCATCAGCGGAGACAGCAACGTCCGGTGGCTTCGCGGCCTCCGGGACCATGGTCGGAGGGTACAACGCGCGGGTTCGCGCTAGCGTTGTCCGAGTGATAACGCCGGAGGAGATCCTCGAGATCACGGCCTTTGCCGCGCTCGATCAGAGCGACCGCGAGCGGCTTGCTCGGGCGGCTGCTGACATCAGCCTGGTGCCGGGCGAGTACGCGGCGCACGAGGGGGGCGAGCGCGCGCTCTTCGCCGTGCTCGAGGGCCGCATCGAAGCGGTCAAGCTCGTCGACGGGATCGAGCGCGTCGTCGGCCAGCGCCAGCCCGGAGACATCTTCGGCGAGGTGCCGATCACGCTCGGAACGGTGTTCCCCGTCGGCTTTCGCGCCGCGGAGCCGTCCCGGGTCATGCGCGTCGAGCCCGGCGACTACCACACAGTCGCAGCCGGAGCCCCAGACGTCAGTCGAGAGATCGGCAGGCTCGCGAGTCATCGCATGGGAGGTACCGGCGGCCTGCAGGGCCTCGCGGCGGAGCCGCCGCCCCCGCGCGCGATCGTGGTCGGGCCGCGCTGGGATTCCTCCTGCGGCGAGCTGCGGCGCTTCCTCGACCGCAACCAGGTCTCGTTCACCTGGGTGCAGCCCGACTCACCCGAGGCACTGGAGCAGTGGGGCGGGCCGCTCCCGGGCGAAGGGGATTGCCCGGTCATTCGTATCGTCGACGGCAAGACGGTCGTCCGGCCTCAGCTCCGCCGGGTCGCCGAGCTGCTGGGGCTCGGCACCGAGGCAGTGGCGGCCGAATACGACACCGTGATCGTCGGCGCCGGGCCGGCCGGGCTTGCAGCAGCCGTCTACGGAGCGTCCGAGGGCCTATCCACGATCGTCGTCGAGCGGGAGGCGCCGGGCGGGCAGGCCGGCACGTCGTCGCGGATCGAGAACTACCTCGGGTTCCCGTCCGGTGTCTCGGGCGACGAGCTGGCGAGCCGGGCCCTGAGACAGGCGCGCAGGCTGGGCGCGGAGATCGTCGTCACCCGGACGATCGCGCGGATCGACGCCGCGACGCGGCAGGTGCACCTGGACGGCGGTGACGTCCTCGTCGCGCGGACGATCATCCTCGCCTGCGGGGTCGCATGGCGACGCCTGTCGATCGGGGGAGTCGACCAGCTTGCCGGCAAGGGGGTCTTTTACGGCGCGACGCGCAGCGAAGCCGCGGGCACCCACGGGCTCGACGTGCACATCGTCGGCGCCGGAAACTCCGCGGGGCAGGCGGCGCTGTTCTTCTCCACACACGCCAGGAGCGTGACCATCCTCTGCCGCGGCGACAGCCTGGAGAAGAGCATGTCGCGCTATCTCGTCGACCAGCTGTCCACGCGAGCCAACATCGAGGTGCGCTTCCGATCGGAGGTGGTTGCCGCGCACGGCGAGGTCTCGCTCGAGTCGATCGACGTCCACGATGCCGACACCGGCGACACGACTCGGCTCGACTCGGGCGCCCTCTTCATCCTGATCGGCGCCGATGCCGAGACCGACTGGCTACCACCCGAGATCGCGCTCGATCGCAACGGCTACGTGCTCACCGGCTCCGACGTGCGAGAGGCGGGCCGGTGGGAGCTCGAGCGCGACCCCTACCTGCTCGAGACGAGCGTGCCTGGAATCTTCGCGAGCGGCGATGTCCGGCTCGGCCCCGTGAAGCGCGTCGCCGCTGCGGTCGGCGAGGGCAGCATGGCGATCGCCTTCGTCCACCAGTACCTCAGGGAGGCTGCGACCCCCGCCGATGCTCCCGTCGGCTCGAGCGCCACAGCCTGAAGGGACGTCGCGACCCCGCGCTACGACTCAGGGAGCGGGCGCACGACGGAGTACCTCGCAGCCGCGAAGTCGCCGTTCGGATAGAGCTCCTCGAGCCGCAGCTCGAGCCGCCGCGGGAGAAGCGGCGCGCCCGCGCCCAGCGTGACGCACGCGATGTAGACGATCACCTCGTCGAGGAGCCCGGCGTCGGCGAACTGCCCGGCCAGGTCACCCCCGCCGACGATCCAGACGTTCTTGCCAGCGGCGGCCTCGACCAGCTCGGCGTGCACGGCCGCGACGTCTCCACTCGTGAACTCGATCTGCGCGTCGGGTACGACCTGAAGCTGCCGGTGCGTGAACACCCAGCACGGGATCTCGTACGGCCACTTCCAGTCGGAGGGATCCTTGTCCGCGAACTCGTGCGCGAGGATCCACTCGTACGTCGTCGATCCCATCGCGATGGCGCCCACACCGGCGATGAACTCGTCGTAGTTGAGCGGCCCTCCCCGGTCCTGCCGGCGCGTGAAGAGCCACCCGAGCGAGTGGTCCGGGTCGGCGATGAACCCGTCGAGGCTGGTGGCCGTGTAGTACTGCGTAACGCTTGCCATCAGCTCCCTCCATCGTGGATCGGGGTCGTCTGCCGTCACGCGAAGCTACACGGTGAGGACGATCTTTCCCTTCGCGTGCCCTTCCCCCAGGTACCGGAAAGCGTCGGCGACCTCGTCCAGCTCGTACTCCTTGTCGATCGCCGAGATCAGCTTCCCGCTCTCGAGAAGCTCTCGCAGAACCAGCAGGTCTGCCTTCTCGAGCTTCGCGATGAAGAAGGCGATCTTCTGGCTCGCCCGCAGTCCCCGCAGATGCGTCCGGACGACGTGGCCCAAGGGGCCGAGCAGGCGATTGCTCTTCGGCCCGCCGGCGATGACGACGGTCGCGTGCGGAGTCAGAACACGTCTGAGCTCCGGCCAGGGCCTGCTTCCTGCGACGTCGAGCACGAGGTCGTAGCGCCGGTCGCTCCGAGTGAAGTCCTCCTGCGTGTAGTCGACGACGTGGTCGGCTCCGAGCGCTCGCGCCTGCTCCACGTTCGCCGTGCTGCACACCGCGGTCACCTCCGCTCCGAGCGCCTTCGCGATCTGGACGGCGTAGGTCCCGACGCCGCCCGAGGCGCCGTTGACCAGCACCTTCTGCCCGGGCTCGAGCCGACCCTTGTCGCGAAGTCCCTGCAGTGCGGTGATCGCAGCGACGGGGATCGCAGCCGCCTGCTCGAAGGATACGCCGGCGGGCTTCGTGACGACCGCTCGATCGGCGCGGGCGCTCACGTATTCCGCGAGTGCCCCGTTCCTTCCGCCGAACACCTCGTCGCCCGGCTGGAAGTCGGTCACGTTCGCGCCGACCGCCTCGACCTGCCCTGCGTAGTCGATGCCCAGCCGGTTGCTCTTCGGCTTGACGAGCCCCGACGACACGCGGCCGACCCAGGGCCTGCCCGTCACCGAGTACCAGTCAGCCATGTTCAACGAAGCGGCGCGCACCCGCACGAGGATCTCGTCGTCTCCCGGCACCGGCTTATCGACCTCTCGCACCTCGACGACGTCCTCCGCGCCGAACCGGTCCCGGACGGCCGCCCTCATCGTGCCGGCCCGCCGTTCACGGTCAAGACGACGTTGCCGGTCTTCTGCCAGCTCTCGACGTACCTGGTCGCCTCGACGACCTCCTCCAGCGGGTACGACCGATCGATGACCGCACGGTATTTCCCGGCCTCGATGAGCTCCTTGACGAGAAGGACGTTCTCACGCTTGTACCCGGAGACGTCGAACACGACCTTCTTCGTGGGGAGCCACCGGGTCAGGAACGCAAGCGGGAAGTTGTAGAGGCGGTCAGTCGCAACGTAGAGACCGCCCGGCACCAGTGAGCCGCGGGAGCGGACGAGCGAGTGCTTCCCGACCGCGTCGAAGACGACGTCGTACGTCTCCCCGTTCTTCGTGAAGTCTTCTCGCTGGTAGTCGATGACCTCGTCGGCGCCGAGTGAGCGCACGAGCTCGACGTTCTTCGTGTTGCAGACCGCCGTGACGTGTGCGCCGAAGTGGGACGCCAGCTGCACCGCTGCCGTTCCGCACGAGCCCGACGCGCCGTAGACGAGTACCCGCGTTCCCGCGCCGACACGTCCGCTCTCGAGCCCTGCCAGCCCCTGGCTCATCCCGTCGCAGACGGCCGCCGCCTCCTCGAAGGTCGCATCCGCCGGCATGTGCGCGAGCGCGCCGGCTTCCCGGACACAGACGTACTCGGCGTGCGCGCAGTTTCGCAGGCCGAACACCCGGTCTCCCACTGCGAACTGCGTGACTGCGTCACCCACCGCCTCGATCACGCCGGCGAACTCGAGGCCCAGGATCCTCCGCCTGGGTCGTCGCAGCCCGAGCATGAATCGCCAGAAGAGCGGGCGCGCCCGGCGCATGTGGCAGTCCGTCTGCGTGACCGTCGTGGCGTGGACGCGAACGAGAACCTCGTCGTCCTTCGGAGCCGGCCGTTCGACCTCCTCGAGTCGCAGGACGGTCGGCGGCCCGTACCTGTCGTGGACTACGGCTCTCATGACGTCGCGTCCCCTCTCCCATTCAGCGTGAGCACGACGTTCCCGGTCTTCTGTCCTGTTTCGACGTACTTCGTCGCCTCGACCACGTCCTCCAGCGGATAGCGACGGTCGATGACCGGCCGGAACGAACCAGCCTCGACGAGCTCCTTGACGACGACGACGTTCTCCTTCGTGTACTTCGGGATCGGGAGCGTCACCCGCTTGTCACCGATCCAGCGAGATGCGAGCGCCAGCGGCGGGACATGCCACATGAATCCGAGATCGGTCTCGATGAAGATCCCGCCCGACTCGAGCGAACGCCGGCAGCGCCTGAACGAGTGCTTGCCCACCGAATCGAAGACGACGTCGTACGTCCTGCCGTTCTCGGTGAAGTCCTCCTGCAGGTAGTCGACGACCTCGTCGGCGCCGAGCGATCGCACCAGCTCGACGTTCTTCGTGTTGCAGACGGCGGTCACGTGGGCGCCGAAGTGCTTCGCGATCTGCACGGCCGCCGTTCCGATGGCTCCGGACGCGCCGTAGACGAGAATGCGTCGGCCGTCGAGCCGCCCAGCCTTTCTGAGACAGGCCAGCGCGATGATCGCCCCGTCGCAGGCCGCCGCGGCATCCTCGAAGGACATGCTGGCCGGCTTGTGCGCAAGCGCGCCCTGCTCCCGGACACAGACGTAGTCCGCGTTCGCGCCCGATCTGAGGCCGAAGACCTCGTCGCCGACCTCGAACTCGGTGACGTCCGAGCCGACCGACGTCGACGACACCCGCCAGCTCCATGCCGGCGATGCGCTGCTTCGGCCGGCGGAGGCCGGTGAAAGCGCGCGAAAAGAATGGCGAGGCTGCGCGGAAACCGCAGTCACTCCGGGTGACCGTCGAGGCGTGCACTCGGACGAGGACTTCCTCGTCCTTCGGCACCGGACGCTCGACCTCCTCGAGCCGCAGCACCTCCGGCGGCCCGTAGCGGTCCTGGACAACAGCTCTCATGGGTTACTTCCTCTCTTCGCGCTGGAAACGATGGATCGGGCCGCCGTGGCTCCACGCCCGCCCGGCCTTGTAGAGCTCCGCGGGCCTGCCGCCCGCGGGGCCAGGTCGGGCTCGGCGCCCGGTCGGGATCACCCAGCCGTCCTCGGCGACGATGCTCCGCCTGAAGTTCGCGGCGTCGAGCTGCACACCCCAGACGGCCTCGTACACCGCTCGCAGCTCGGCCAGGGTGAACGTCGTTCCGACGAACGCCGTTGCGACGCCGGAGACCTCGAGCTCGACGCGGACACGGTCGATCGCATCGCGCACGATCTGCAAGTGGTCGAACGCGAGGTCGATCGTGCCTGTGAGGACCTCGGAGACGGGGATCAGAGCTGCGTCCGCGGCGTCCGTTCCCGCCGCGACCGCTCCCACGTCGCGAAGCACCGCGAGATACGCGACCGTCACGACGTTCATGCGCGGGTCGCGCTCGGGATCCCCGTAGGCGCCGAACTGGGTCAGCAGGCTCGGCACGTCGACGCTGGTCTCCTCACGTAGCTCGCGCCTTGCGGCCTCGTCCAGCGTCTCGGTAGGGCGCTTGAATCCGCCGGGGATCGCCCACATCCCGGCGAACGGATCCTCGCCGCGGCGCACGAGCAGCATGTGCAGCGCGCCCTCGGACATGGTCAGGATCACCATGTCCACGGTGACGGCGAACGCCGGAAACTGCGACGGGTCGTAGCCTGCCGGCGGGGACGTCCTTCTGGGCGTGCTCGTCACGCGCTTGCCGTGCCGCGACGCACCCGCGTTCCGGTAGGACGGCTTCGTGTGCGGCGCACGCGATCATGCCGATCGAGGTGGTGGAGATAGTCGAATGGAAGCGCGGAAAGCATGTTCGTCTCCTTCAGGTTTTGGTCGCTGTGACGATTACTGTAGCAGCTTGTTCTGGTCTTGTCGACCAAAACGGTTCTTAAGTCCCTGCGCGACCCCTGCGTCCCCTCCCGATGAGTTTCGACCGCGCACGGAGTCTGAATCGCACAACGCTGGAGAGGAGGACGAGATGCCAACGCGGATCGACAAGCAGTTCACGGCGACCTTGAGGAAGAGCCCGGCGAAGCGCGGCTGGACGTACGTCGTCTGGCCCGAGTCCGTCGAGGTCTTCGGAACGCGCGGACTCGTGAAGGTGCGTGGATCGATCGACGGGCATCCGCTCGAGAGCTCGTTCATGGCCATGGGAGACGGCACGCACAAGCTTCCCGTGAAGACAGAGATTCGGAAAGCGATCGGCAAGGAGGCCGGAGACACGGTGACGGTTCGCCTCGAGGAGAGGACGTGAGTGAGCCTCTGAAGAGCGTTGGTGCCATCACACTCTTCGTCGAAGATCCCAGGCGGGCCAAGGCGTTCTACGAGAAGGCGTTCGACGCGCCGCTGGTCTACGAGGACGAGGATGCCGCCACGTTCGGCTTCGGGAACACCATGATCAATCTGCTCAGCCGCCCAGCGGCGAACGAGCTCATCGACCCGGGAGCCGTCGGCGTCCCCGAGGCCGGATCGCGCGTGCAGCTCACGATCTGGGTGAAGGACGCAGACGAGGCATGCGCGCAACTTCGGAGTCGCGGCGTCGAACTGCTGAACGGGCCGCTCGACCGCGAATGGGGAGTGCGGACGGCCTGCTTCGCCGATCCCGACGGCCATGTCTGGGAGGTCGCGCAGAAGCTTCCCGACTCCGAGGGGTCGTAGGACGTTGCTCTCCGGGAAGTGCCGCTGCGGCGCGGTTCGCTACGAGGTCGAGGATGCCTTCCGCTACGCGATGAACTGCCACTGCTCGGAGTGTCGAGCGGCGACCGGCTCGGCCTTCAAGGCGTTCGCCGGCATCGAGCGCGAGAAGCTCACCATCCAGGAGGGGCCGGACGATCTAGCCGTCTTCGGGGACGAGGAGCTCAACGACACGCGGTGTCGTTCGTGCGGATCCTTCCTGTTCTCGGTCGTGCGGGACGGCGCGTATGTGCACGTCGCGATGGGTTCGCTCGTGGACGCTCCGAGCCTCCGTCCGACGAAGCACATCTACGTCGGCTCCAAGGCGCCGTGGTTCGAGATCACCGACGACCTGCCGCAGTTCGACGAGCTCTAGCGCGAGTGCTGTCCGCAGATGGCGAAGGTGCTCGTCACCGGGATGTCGGGCACAGGTAAGTCGACGGCTTTGGCCGAGCTCCACCGGCATGGCTTCCGGGTCGTCGACACGGACTACGGCGGTTGGAGCGAGTGGGTCCCTCCGGCCGGCGATGCCGAGGGCGAATGGCGTGTAGGGAAGACCGCGTCGGCGGTAATGATCTACAGGTCCGTATCCCCAGGACGGAAGGAGCGAGCCCATGCGCATCGTGATCATCGAGTTCATCAGCCTGGACGGCGTCGTGCAGGCGCCAGGAGGACCGGACGAGGACACCGACGGTGGCTTTTCGAACGGCGGCTGGTCGCAGCCCTTCTTCGATCCCGAGGTCGTAGGTGGCGCCTACGACGACGCGTTGGCCAGAGCCGAGGCGCTGCTGTTCGGGCGCCGCACCTGGCAGACGATGGCCGCCGCCTGGCCGGACCGAGCCGGCGATCCTTTCGCCGACCGAATGAACACCATCGCCAAGTACGTCGTGTCCGCGACGCTGGGTGACGACGAGCTGACGTGGGGCAACACGACGCGCATCGCGGGCGACCAGGCCGTCGCTAGCATCCGGGATCTGCGTGAGGCCGACGGCGGTGACCTCCTGGTGATGGGGAGCCCCACGCTGGTGCGCACCCTTCTCCGCGAAGGCCTGATCGACGAGCTCCGGCTCATGATCGAGCCCGTGCTCCTGGGCGGGGGCAAGTCGATCTTCCCCGACGACGGGGCACTCCGCACGCTCGAGCTGGTCTCCACGGCAACGAGCCCCACGGGCGTGCACGTGTGCATCTACCGACCGGTCGCCAAGGGAAACGTCGGGTCTACGTCCTAGAAGTCGATGCGCATCACGACCCGGCGGAGGGTCGGATGACTGACCTCGGCGAACTCCGCGGCAGCGAAGATGCTGCGGCTGCCGACATGGAGCTCGCCCCAGGCGATCTCCTGGCCGGGCGTCGTGATCATCGGGTAGCCCTCGATCGCGCGGGCACCGCGCTCCCGCGCGAAGTCGACGGCTGCGCGTGCGAGCGCGCGGCTGATCCCACGGCGCCGGAAGCCAGTGCGGGTGACGAAGCAGGTCACGGCCCAGACACGGTCGTCGGCCTTGTCCTCGTCTCGGCCCTCCCAAGGGACGCGCGTGTTGCGCAGCAGGCGCGGGTGGTCGGCGCGCCGCGCAACTGCGCACCAGCCGACGGGCTCGTCGTCGAGGTAGGCAACGAGGCCGGTGGTCGTGCCCGACGCCGGGTTACCGCAGTCGGTCTGTGCGCGCAGCCGGAAGGCCAGCTCTTCGGTGCCGACAGATGCCCAGGACTCCCTGGGCTGCATCCTGTAGCGCTGGCACTGGCAGCGGTGCGGATCACCGCGCGTGCCGAGCACGGTCTGGAGATCTTCCCAGCTCGCCTCGTTCGCAGGCACGATCGTGACCTCGGGCGTCGTCGGCATACCGGTCATGTGCGAACCGTACTGTCCTAGCGGCCTACGACGAGCCCGAGCCACGAGGCCAGGTCCTCGAGCTCGACCTGCACGGCCCTGGTCATCGTGCGGGTGAACCTCACGTCCTCGTGGATCGCGTGCACCCGCAGGACGGAGGCCTTGCGGTCGGTGGTGGCGTCGACCTTTCCGATCAGCCGGTCGCCGTGGAGTATCGGCAGGGCAAAGTACCCCCACCGGCGCTGGGCCGCCGGCTTGTACATCTCCAGGGTGTACTCGAAGTCGAACACCTCCAGCGCGCGCCGTCGGTCGTAGACGAGCCGGTCGAAGGGCGAGAGCAGCGCCGTACGTCCTTCGAAGTCGGCGCCGAGCGCGGCGGGGTCGACGCGCCACTCGCCCTTCACGCCTTCGACCACGGCGGGCACGCCGGCGTCGCCGACGTCGACCGGCTCGATCGGCAGAGCCGTGGTCTTCTGCCGGGCGATTCCGAGCGAAGCGAGTCTCCGCTCGTTCCTGATTCGCCGCGCGTCCTCTTCGGACGGGGCGACGACGTCGGCCGGGTACACCCGCTCGGCGATATCCCACAGCCGCTCGCGGCCGACGCGCCCGGCGATCGCGATCTCCCCACTCATCGTCAGGAACTCCAGCATCTGGGTGACGTTCCGGTTGTTCGTCCACCCGGTCGAGGCCCACGGCACCACGCATGTGTCCGGGATGTCGCGGGAGCTCAGCGGACCGGAGCTGCCGAGCAGCTCGAGGATGTCGCGCCGAAAGCGGTCGTTGTCGCGGATCCAGACATGTGTCCGCTCGTGAATGCGGCTCGTCCGACTGCTCGCGAGGAGCAGGCCAAGGTCGCTCATCGGCCGCACCAGCGCGTTGTGCTCGAACAGCGTGCGGTCCTGCTCCAGCGCCTCGCGGAGGTCGTCCGGGCGATATGTCGAGCCGAGTCGGCTCCAGGCAACCAGGTCGGCGTTGGGCGCGATCGCCGCTGTCGGGTCGATCTGCAGCAGCGTCAGCTGCCGCACGACCGTGAGCAGATCGGTCGGCCGGGGCGCGTCGAGCAGTTGCGCGCGGATCGCGATGCGACGGGCCTGCGCCTTGGTCAGCCGGTGCACGGCCAGGAGGCTACGTCAGTGCTGGACGGGGTGGCGGTTCGCATCCGCCGACGCGTAGATTGCGCCGATGAGCTTCACGGTCGCCGCAGACTCTTACGACCGCTTCATGGGCCGGTACTCCGTTCCGCTCGCTCCGCTGTTCGCGGACTTCGCCGACGTGGTCGCCGGCCAGCGCGTGCTCGACGTCGGCTGCGGCCCCGGCGCGCTGACGACGAAGCTCGTGGAGCGGCTCGGTGCAGACCGCGTCGCAGCCGTCGATCCCTCGGAGCCGTTCGTCGTGGCGGCTCGCGAGCGTCATCCGGGAGTTCGGGTCGAACGTGCACCGGCGGAGCACTTGCCGTTTGCCGACCACGAGTTCGATGCAGCTCTGGCCCAGCTCGTCGTTCACTTCATGGCCGATCCTGTTGCCGGGCTCGAGGAGATGGCGCGAGTGACGCGCACGGGCGGCGTCGTAGCGGCTTCCGTCTGGGATCACGCCGGCGGGCGCGGGCCGCTCGGTCCGTATTGGGACGCAGTGCGCGAGCTCGACCCCGGCGTGGAAGGCGAATCCAAGCTGGCCGGTGCCCGAGAGGGACACCTGGCCGAGCTGTTCGACGCGGCCGGCTTGCGCGCGATCCAGGCAACCCATCTGGAGGTGAGCGTCGAGCATCCGACCTTCGAGGACTGGTGGGATCCGTTTACGTTAGGCGTCGGCCCTGCAGGCGACTATGTCGCCGGCCTCGACCCCGAACGACGAGCCGAGCTGCAGGAAGGCTGTCGCGAGCGGTTTCCCAGTGCGCCGTTCGTGCTGACGTCTCGCGCCTGGGTTGCGCGAGGCCTCGCGTAGGTCGCAGGCTCGGAGTCCTTCATCGGCTCGGCTCGGCTCGGCTAGTCGGCGTCGGGCTCGTCGACGAGCACACCGCCCCAATCGGCAGGATCGACGTCGGCGATCGACTGCGAGAAGGTCCAGCGGTGTCCGCCGATGTCCCGGGCGTTGTACTGCCGTTCCCCGTAGGGTTGGTCGGTCGGCGGGCTCGAGACGTCGACGCCCGCGGCCAGCGCTCGCTCGTGGTGCGCGTCCGCGTCCTCGACCCGCACGAGCACCCCGTGGGTCGCCGGTTCCCCGGCGTCACCTTCGATCACGATCACCGCTCCGTCGCCGTACACGAGTTGCGCGCGATGGCTCCCGATGCGCATGCGCACGGTGAAGCCAAAGGCCTCGCAGAGCCAGTTCGACGCCTCGACGACGTCCGGGTACGCGAGCTCCGGGATGATGGTCGCCGTAGGAACCGAGCGGTTCGCGATCTGCCTGCTCATGCCTCCGGGTTGCCCGCTCCGACCTCCTGGAGCACCCAGGTGTTGCCGTCGGGATCGCTGAAGTCCGCGAACGAGTTGTAGTCCTGGTGCTCGGGATCCGGTCCCGGCACCCAGCCGCTCGGCGTCATGTGTCGAACAGCGCTGACCTCCACGCCTCGTTCGACGAGCTCGGCTCGTGCCTCCTCGATATCCGAGACGATCAGGTGCGTTCCCCGAACGGAGCCCGGGGTCGCACTGGTGATCCCACGGCCGATGGTGATCGAGCATGCGGAGCCGGGCGGGGTCATCTGGACCACTCGGAACTCGTCGTTCGGCTCGTGGTCGACGTCAAGATGGAAGCCGACCGTCTCGACGTAGAACGCCTTGGCCCGATCGACGTCCGAGACGGGAATCAGGACGAGCTCGAGCCTCAGGTCCATCAGGATCCCTCTTGCGGCACGAGCTGCTGCACCGCCCACTCGTTGCCGTCCGGGTCGCTGAAGAAGACGAACCTTCCCCACGGAAAGTCCTGGAACGTCGCTCGCCTCGACCCCGCGCCCGACGAGCTCGGCGTGCGCCGCCTCGATGTCCGAGACGACCATCTGCATGCCCTTGACGGAACCCGGAGCCGCGTCCGAGATCCCCTTCCCCAGAGCGATCGAGCAGGCAGAGCCCGGGGGCGTCAGCTGGACGAAGCGAATCTCGTCCGAGACCGTATGGTCGTGGTCGGCGTCGAAGCCGGCTTGCTCGGTGTAGAAGGCCTTGGCGCGATCCACGTCCGAGACGGGAATTGCAACCAGCTCGAGCTTCCAATCCACGTTCCGCTCCTCTCGTTCGACGTGCTCCGCATGGACGTTATCGACCTGGGTATGCGAACATATGTTCGTGTACGCCGAGCCGACGATCCTCCACGCGGATCTCGACGCGTTCTTCGCCTCGGTCGAGCAGCGGGACGATCCTCGCCTGCGCGGACGGCCCGTGATCGTCGGAGGCGGGGTCGTGCTCGCGGCGAGCTACGAAGCCAAGGCGTTCGGCATCCGCACGGCGATGGGAGGAAGGCGTGCCCTGCGGCTGTGCCCGCACGCGATCGTCGTCCCGCCACGGATGTCCGCGTACTCGGCGGCGAGCAAGGCGGTGTTCGAGGTCTTCGAGGACACGACACCGCTCGTCGAAGGACTCTCGATCGACGAGGCGTTCCTCGACGTGCGCGGGCTCCAGCGGCTCGCCGGCCAGCCGACGGAGATTGCGGCACGGCTCCGGCGGGACGTTCTCGAGGAGGTCGGGCTCCCCATCACCGTCGGGATCGCCAGGACGAAGTTCCTCGCCAAGGTGGCAAGCGCGGTCGCCAAGCCGAACGGTCTGCTCCTCGTCCCGCCGGACGGCGAGCTCGCGTTCCTCCATCCCCTCCCCGTCGAGCGGCTGTGGGGTGTCGGCCGGGTCACCGCCGAGAAGCTGCACAGCCGAGGGATCGCCACCGTCGGCCAGGTCGCCCGCCTCGACGAGCCGCTGCTCGTCGCGATGCTCGGGCGGGCGTCGGGCCGGCACCTGCACGCCCTCGCCCACAACCGGGATCCTCGGCCCGTGCGGGTCGGTCGGCGGCGGCGCTCGATCGGAGGACAGCGCGCGCTCGGTCGCAGACCGCGATCGCACGAGGACCTCGACGCGATCGTGATCGCCCTGGTCGACCGCCTCGCTCGCCGGCTGCGCGCGGCCCGCCGCCTGTGCCGCACCGTCATCCTGCGGCTGCGCTTCGGCGACTTCTCGCGCGCGACTCGCTCACACACGCTGCCGCAGGCGACAGCCCACACCCGGACGATCCTCGACACCGCCAGAGGGCTGGTCGCAGTCGCCACGCCGACGATCGAGACTCAGGGCCTTACGCTCCTAGGTCTCTCACTGACCGGCCTCGTGGACGACGCCCCGTTTCAACTCGCGCTGCCCTTCGAGGCTCAGCACGACAGCGCGCTCGATCTCGCGCTGGACGAAGTACGCGACCGGTTCGGATCTGCCTCGGTGACGAGAGCGGTGCTGCTCGATCGCGAGCCGGGAATCGCGATGCCGCTCCTTCCCGATTGAATGAGGGTGGAAGGACCCGAGGGGTCGAGGCCCTTCCACCCTGGTCGTGCGGGCTCTCCTAGCGCCTGGCGCGCAGGATGATCCGCTTCGTGGCCTCGTTGCCCGAGGCATCTCGGACGGTGACGACGAGGAACAACGTGAGCCGCTGGCTCCCCGCAAGCTCTCTCTTCGCGGCGGTGGTGAACCGGGCTCGAATCGTGCTGATGCCGGCGAGATCCCTGCCTACGGCCTTGGCTCCGCCGACGTGCCTGTTCCCTCTCAGGATCCGAGTGGTGATCGTGCAGCTCTCGGAGCACGTAGCTCGAACCGCCACCCCAGTCCGAAGCAGCGCGCCCACCTTCGTGGGATACGTCGCGGCGACTGCCAGCGTCGGAGCGGTCGTGTCCGCCGGCGCAGTGCCAGCAGCTGCGAGAGCGCGAATGGCGGTGCCCCCGCCGATCCGGCCGACCAGCGTGGCGCGGCCCGTGGTCAGGTCGATCCGATACAGGCCGGAGGAAGTGCTCGGGGCGACCTGGAGGGCCGCATAGGCGACGCCGTCGACGGCCGAGATGTCGAAGCCCGCGTTGTCTCCGGCATCGACACCGAGGGCACCGACGCTGACGAGGGTCCCGTTGTTGGGCGGATTCTGGATCGTGAGGAAGTCACGGCCCGCGTCGATGTCGAACAGCGTGGTGGTCGTGGCGCCGGCGACGCTGTTCGTGTACGCCGAGCCGACGATGCGCGGGGTTACGGATGCGCCTGCGTCCCCGGCGGCATACGTCAGGGTGCCGTCGACGAAGGCGGTGGCGCCCGTGTCCGGGTGCAGGCGCAGATTCTGCCGTGCGTCCGACGTAGCGCGAATCCTGTCCACGGTCGGGTTGAAGTCGAACCCGAACGACGCGCCGGTGAGCGCTGGTGCGAGTGAGCCTGCTCCGATCGACGTTGCGGCACCGGTCGCGACGTCGATCCGATACAGCCGGCTCGCGCTCGAGAGCGCGACGACCTGCTTGTTGGCGGGACGCACGTCGAGGCCGACGACCTGCTCACCGGCCGGGAGGCCCGTGAACGGGATGCGACTGATCGCGGTCGGTGTCTCCCCGGTGAATGTGACGAGACGGTTCTGCGTGTCGACGCCGTAGAGGAGCTCCGCCGCGTCAGCGGTGGCCGCGTTGCCGAGGCCGGCCGCGGAGAAGAGCGCCGCGACGACCAAGAGTGGACGTATCCGGATCACAGGTGACCTCCAAGTTGTGTTTCCGGCATTCGCACGCGAACGGGCGGACGTTTCGCTCGATTGCGCGTCCCTTACAAAATCCGAACAACAGGGGAGACCGGTCGGTCCGCTCCGCTGCCGCGCGTCATGGCTTGAGGCGGGCTCCGTGTTAGCGTGACCACCCGTCCACCGAGAGCCGGAGGAGGAGAGATGCACGTACGCGTTGCACGTTTCGAGGGCATGGATGTCGCGAGCATCGACAGCACCATGGAGGACTTCAGGAAGATGGTGCGCATGGAAGAGGCGCCCGAGGGGATGTCGGAGAAGACCTTCACCACTCTCCGCGACAACGTGCGGCGGGTGATGTCGCTCGTCGACCGGGACGCCGGAGTCTCGATCGATCTCACCTTCACGGACGACGCCGAGGCCGCGCAGAAGGTGCACGAGGAGCTCGACGCCATGAGCCCTCCGGACTCAGCCGGGAGCCGGACGAGCGTCGGGACGTTCGAACTGCTGCTCGACGAGCAGCTGTAGCTACACGCCTTCGGCCTGGGGCTCGCCTGCAGTCTCGGCGTGGGCAGGCGCCGTCCCACTCTCCCGGAGGAGAACACCACCGATCGCAGCAGCTGTCACGGCGAAGATCGCGCCGACGAGGAACGCCACGTGGTACCCGCCCGCCAGCGCGGCGAGCTCCTCTTCTCCCGCCGCGAGGAGGCTGTCCGTGCGCGCCGCAGCCAGGCTGGCCAGCACCGCCAACCCCAGCGCCCCACCCATCATGAACGACGTGTTGACGACCCCGGAGGCGAGGCCCGCCTCGCTCGGCTCGACGTCGCTCATCGCTGCGAGCAACACCGGGTTGAACGCGATGCCGGCGCCGATGCCGAGCAGAATCATGCTCGGGAGCACGTCGACGACGAAGCTCCCGTCGACGGGAGCACGGGCGAAGAGCAGGAGCCCGACCGCCGCGAGCAACAGGCCGCTGGCGAGCGGCAGCCTGAGTCCGAAGCGCATGACGAGCTTGGCGGAGAGACCGACCGAGAGCGCGCCCATGATCAGGTTCCCCGGCAGGAACGCGAGACCGACCTCCAGCGGGCTGTACCCGAGCACCAGCTGCAAGTAGAGCGCGGAGAGGAAGAACCAGGCGAACATCGCCCCCGCCCAGAGGACGCCGACGACGTTCGACACGGCGACGTTGCGCAACCTGAAGAGACCGAGCGGCATCAGCGGCGAGCGAACCCGCGCCTCGATGCCGACGAAGACCGCCAACAGCAGCGCTGCTGCCCCCAGAAGACCGAGCGTCCGCCCGGAGGTCCACCCGTTCGCGTTCCCGTTCACGATCGCGTAGACAGCGAGCATGAGCGCGGCGGTCACGGTCACTGCGCCGGCGATGTCGAGGCGTCCCTCCGAGCTCATACCGGGAACCGCGGGCACGAGACGAAGCGACAGCACGATGACGGCGACGCCGACCGGAAGGTTGACGAGGAAGATCCATTGCCAGCTGAGCACGTCGGTGATGACGCCACCGAGGAGGACACCGATGCTCCCGCCTCCCGAGGCGACGAATCCGAAGATGCCCATCGCCTTGGCTCGCTCGGCGGGCTCGGTGAACAGCGTCATCATCAGCGACAGCGCGACAGCCGAGACGACGGCGCCGCCCACACCCTGAACCGCACGCGCCACGACCAGCATCTCCTGCGAGCTCGCAAGCCCGCAGGCCAGCGACGCGAGCGTGAAGAGCGCGATGCCGATGAGAAAGAGCCGGCGATGGCCGAAGAGATCGCCGAGTCGGCCGCCGAGGAGGAGAAAACCGCCGAAGGTCAGCAGATACGCGTTGACCACCCACGCGAGCGACGCCTCCGAGAACCCGAGATCCTCCTTGATCGAGGGCAACGCGACGCCGACGATCGTCACGTCGAGGACGATCATCAGGTCCCCCAGGCAGAGGACGATCAACGCGAGCCACTTGGTTCGGGTATCGACAGCCATCAGGCGATGCTCCTTTCCTCGGTCATGAAACATCAGACCGGCGAGGTGCGCACAACTCATCGGTCTGCCGCAGGGCGCTCCCTGGCACACTGCCCCGGTGGGAGGACGAGCTCGAGCGGCGGGCGCCGGCGCGGTTGCGGCCGGTGTCTGGGCGGCCCAGGAGCCGCTCGACCAGCGCGTGCTCCGCTGTGACTACTCGGATGTCGCGATCGTGGGCAAAGCAGTCACCCGCGGCGCGGGCTGGCGTGCGATCGGCTTGGCGGTGCACCTGACGAACGGCGCGCTGTTCGGCCTGGCGTACGACCACGCAAGGCGGCTCCTGCCCGGCGTCGGCCCGCGGCGACTCGCACTCGGCATGGCGCTCGCGGAGCACGTCGCCCTCTATCCGCTCTGCTATCTCGTCGACAACTACCACCCGGCCCGCGGCACGCGCGGGATCCCGCCCCTCCTCACGAACCCGCGCGCTTTCGCGCAGGCGACCTGGCGGCACGCACTGTTCGGCCTCGTGCTCGGCACGCTCGCGCGCCCCCGACGCTAGCCAGACCGCACGAGTCCGACGAGCCAGCGCGGGATCCCGCGACGTGCGGTTCGCAACGCATCGCGAAGCGCTGGAGCGGCCCCCGCTCCGTGCACTCCTTGGCCGTGGCCGCACAGGACATGCTCGGGCGCGAGCTCTCCGAGCGAGCGGGTGGCAAGAGGCGCAGGAGCGGATGCACCGCAAGGCGCTCGTCCGGCCCGAGAAAGTACGACGCGGTGCCCAAGGCATCCGCGACGACGAGGGTCCGCCGTTCGGGCCACCAGAGCGCGGCCTCGCGCCACGTGGGCAGGTTGACGGCGCGCAGCACCTGAAACGGCGAGTCCGGCACGCCGTCATGGAAAGCCATGTGCAGCGGGACGTGGGAGCGCGCGGCGAGCGCTGCGGCGTCCCGCCCGTGTCGGTCGAGGAGCTGGATCACGCCCGCGACCCGTCCGGATGCTTCGATCCGTCCTTCGAGCGCCGGGTCGTCGACGGGGTCGACGAGCCACACCCGCCCCTCGTCCACGAGCGCGTGCGAGGCGCGCTCGAGGCGCGGAGGCTCCTCCGCGATCCAGCCGAAAGCGAACGGAAGCTCGTCGCAGAAACGGATGCTCATGCCTGCCCACGCTACGTGCTGCAGGATGATCCGATGACGGAGCGGGAGGATTGGCTCGAGTGGGATGGCCACCGAACGTGGTTCCGGATCGTCGGCGAGCTCGCGTCCGGGCTCGATCCGCTCCTCTGCCTGCACGGAGGGCCTGGCTCGACGCACCACTACTTCGCGCCGCTCGAGAGGCTGGCCGCAGACGGTCGCGCAGTCGTCCTCTACGACCAGCTGGGCTGCGGGCAGTCTGACCGGCCGCCGGGAATCGAATGGAGTCTCGGAGTCTTTCTCGACGAGCTCGCGGCGCTCCGCGAGCAGCTGGGCCTCGACCGCGTTCATCTCCTCGGTACCTCCTGGGGCGGGATGCTCGCGCTCGAGCATGCCCTCTCGGGATACGGTGGGCTCACGAGCCTCGTCCTCTCGTCGACGCTCGCAAGCGCCGAAGAATGGGAGTCGGAGGTGACTCGGTTGCGCGACCAGCTGCCCGCCGACGCGCGAAACGTTCTCGAGGAGCACGGCCGGATCGGAAGCTATGACACACCCGAGTACGAACGGGCCGAAGCGGTCTTCAACGCGCGCCACTTCTACCGCGGCGGCGCGGATCCGCCCGAGCTCGAGCGGATGCTGCCCGAGCGCGGGCGGGAGAGCTACCGCGCGATGTGGGGGCCGAACGAGTGGACGCTCACCGGCGCGCTCAAGGGCTGGGACGTGCGTCCGCGACTTCACGAGCTCGACCTCCCGGCGCTCGTCATCCGAGGCAGGTACGACCTCTCGACGGAGACGATCGCCGCCACCCTCGTCCGTGGCCTCCCGCGGGCGCGCGAGGTCGTGTTCGAGAAGAGCTCGCACACCCCGGTGCTCGAGGAGACGGAGCGCTATCTCGAGGTCGTGGGCGGCTTCCTGAGCGAGACCGAGCGACGGTGACTCGCGAAGCGTGTGCCGCTCGAGGCCGACGTGCAAGTGCCACGACGATTGCTCACAGGTCGGCGACAACCGCCTCCGCGGCCAGGCGCCCGGACACGAGCGCGCCGTTCAGTGACGGGTGTCGGCGATGGTCGCCGCACGCGTAGACGCCGGCTGGGAGTCGAGCCGGCGCCTCGAGGCTCTCTCCCGCAGGCCAGGCGGGGAGGGCGTGCGCAATGCGATAGGTCCGTACGTGCCGCCATGCCTCTGCGCTCGAACCGAACCACGCCTCAAGCTGGTTCCGCACCGCCGCAAGATCCGGCTCGTCCGCGCCGAGCACGCTGACCGAGACGAGCGCACGCCCCGGAGGCGCGAGCTGCGCAGCGACCTCGCTGAGCACCGTGAGGGTCGCGATCGGACCTTCCCCGTCGCCGAGGACGAGCCACGGGCCTGGCAGCGGCGGCGACGGCACATCGAAGTAGAGGCAAGACACGCCGTTCCACCCGTGCGCCGGCTCGTCCACGACTCCCGCTGCTGCGACGACCACGGCGCGCGCTTCGATCCGCTCGCCGCCCGCAAGCTCGACCCCATGGGCCTGCACCGACCCGACGTGCGCGCCGAGGCGGACAGAGGAGCCCTGAGCCAGCTGCGCCGGGATCGCACCCATGCCTCGGCTCGGCAGCGCCACCGGCCCGCGCGAGAACGTGCCGAGCACGAACTCGAGAAAGCGGCTCGAGGTCTCGAGCGAGGGATCGAGGAAGATGCCTCGCAGGAAGGGCGCGAAGATCCGGTGGATCCCGCTCTCGGAGACGCCAGCGCTACGGAGCGCCGCGGCCGTACTCGTCTCCGCGCGTCCTCCGCGCAGGATCCTCACGACGCCGGCGACATCGCGAGCTCCGAGCGCGCCACTGCCGAGCGCCTTGACCGCGTCGAGCGGAGACTGGCGCGGATCGGCCACGCGCTGAAAGCGGCCCTTGTGGCGGATGACCGCTCCGCGCGCGAACGGTTCTAGCTCCAGGCGCTGGTAGTCGAGGACGGCGCGTGCCTCCGGGTAGGCGGTCGGAAAGACCTGGAAGCCGCGATCGAGCCGGAAGCCGTCGACGTCGTCGGTGCGCACGCGGCCCCCGACGTCGTCGGAGGCCTCCAGGACAAGCGTTCGCAGCCCGCCGCGCTGCAGGTGTCGGGCGCAGGCCAATCCGGCGACACCGCCGCCGACAACGACGACGTCGAGCTGCTCGCCCGCTCGACCCGAGGTCACGCGCTACTTGCCGAGGAGGTGACCGAGAGCGCCCTCGAGCTCTGGGTGCTCGAACTCGAATCCTTCGCCTTGGATCTTCCGCGAGTCGATGCGCTGGCCGCCGAGCAGGATCTCCTCCCCCATCTCGCCCCACGCGAGCCGAACGGCGACGCCCGGCAACGGAAAGATCGTCGGGCGACCCAACACCTTCCCGAGCGTGTCCACGAAGTCGGCATTTCTGACGACCCCGGGCGCGGCGAGATTGTAGATGCCCTCGATCGGCCGCTCGAGCGCGAAGAGATACGCCGCCGCGACGTCGTCGACTGCGACCCAGCTCCACCACTGGCGCCCGCTACCGATGCGGCCGCCCACGCCCATGCGGAACGGGAGCAGCATCCGGCCGAGCGCGCCACCTTCCTTCGAGAGGACGATCGCCTGGCGAAACTGCACGACGCGAACACCGGCTTCACGCGCGGGCGTCGCTGCCTCCTCCCATGCCACGGCGACGTCAGCGAGAAATGTTTCCCCGGGCGGGCTGGCTTCGGTGAACTCTTCGTCGCCCCGCTGTCCGTACAACCCCATTGCCGATGCCGCCAGCAGCGCGGGCTTTGGATCGAGCTGTGCAGCGGTTTCGGCGATGAGCCGGGTGCCTTGAACGTGGGAGTCGAGGATCCGCTTTCGAACGGTCGCGGTCCAGCGCTGGCCGATGTTCTCGCCGGCGAGGTGCACGATCGCGTCGACGCCTTCGAGGGCCCCGGGGTCGATCGTTCCGGCAACGGGATCCCACAGCACCTCTCCCGCCTGCGGTGCTCTCCCCCGAACCAGCGAGATCACCTCATGACCGGCTCGCTCGAACGTGGGAACGAGAGCAGAGCCGACGAGACCCGAAGCGCCCGTGACGGCGACACGCATCAGTCGAGCCTACCCATGCACCCAAAGAGCGCCCGCAGCCACACGATCGGCTGCGGGCGCAAGGAACTGGCTACGCGCACCAGTCGAACAGCTCCGGGTTGGTGAAGTGCAGCCGGATCACGGTGCCGAGCGACAGGAACGATTCCGGCGGCAGGTTGGTGTTGATCAGGCCCTCGCTTCCGCCCGAGTCGGAATCGATCGTGTCGTAGTCGATCTGCTTGCGCGCAGCGGCGACCAGCAGATCGTTCTCGAGCAGGAACCGGACACCCGCTTGGACGCAACGTGCGCCGGCGACTGCTTCCTCCGCCCTCGGGGAGCTCGCAGGCGCCGTCGAGACGAGCGAGAGTGCGGCCGTCGCTGCGACGGCCATGGTCAGTGCGATTCTCTTGAGCAATGCCTTCCCCTCCTTGTTTACGAGCTGCTTGGTGGCACGAGCACGGCGTTGATCGCGTGAATGACGCCGTTGGACGCCTTCACGTCGGCGACGATCACCTGCGACGTGCCGTTCAGGTAGAGCTTCCCGCTCTTGAGCGAGAGCTTGATCTTCTCGCCCTGAACGGTCTTGACGGCCGAACGCTTCTTCGCCGCCGCGACTGCCGCGGTGCTCGGGACACGTCCCGCGAGCACGTGGTAGGTCAGCACCTTCTTCAGGAGTGCGGTGTCGGTCGTCACTGCCTCGAACGTGTCCGGCGCCGTCCGCTTCAGCTGCGCGAAGGCGGCGTTCGTCGGGGCGAAGACCGTATACGGGCCCTTCGCGGACAGGGTTTTCACGAGACCTGCCTGCTTCACGAGGGCCACCAGCGTCGTGAAGCGCTTGTCGCCGGCGGCAACTCCGACGATCGTCTTCTCGGTGGCGACTCGTTCGCTGGTCGTCGCCGCCGCGCCTACGCTGAGCAGGCCGGCGCCGAGCACCATTGCAAGGAGAACTGCTACGCGTTTCTGCACGGGCTACCTCCAGGTCGTGGGTGGTATCGACGTGAGTGGTACGGCTCGACTCCGCGCCTGGATCAACGGCACTCGGCGAGAGTGATCGGATACGCGGCCGGGCTCGTATCCCTACCGCGTGTCCTCGATGAGCCTTCACCTGTGTCCTGCGATAGTTCCCGGCGTGCCCGTCTACGACGAGGACGTCGAGCTGCTCAGACGCATCGCCGAGCGCGACACGGAGGCTCTGCGAGCGCTGTACGAGCGCTATGGCGCGATCGTCCACGGCATGGCCTACCGCACACTCCGCGACCGGCAGCTGGCAGAGGACTGCACACAGGAGGTCTTCGTCTCGGTCTGGCGCAGCGCACGGAGGTACGACGAACGCCGCGCGCGCGTGACGACGTGGCTGTTCGCGATCGCCCGAAATGCGGCGATCGACGGCGTCAGATGGCGTGAATCCCGTCGGGCCGATCCACTTCCCGAGTCGTGGTCGGCGGACGAGTCGCCGGACAGTGCCGACGTGGCCGCAGCCACCGAGCACAGTGAGTCGATCGCAGCTGCGCTAGGAGAGCTGCCGCCCCCACAGCTCGAGGCGCTCGTGCTCGCGTACTTCGGCGGCCTCTCCCACTCGGAGATCGCGGAGCGGCTCGACCTCCCGCTCGGGACGGTGAAGGGGCGAATTCGCCTCGCGCTGGAGCAGCTGCGACATCTCGCGCCCAAGTACGCGCTCGACGCGGAGGAGCGACGATGACCGAAGACCACCGCGACCTCGCCGCCGGCGAGGCACTGGGCGCTCTCACACCTGCCGACAAGGAGCGCTTCGACGAACTCGCTGCCAAGGACAGCCGCATTGCGTCAGAGCTCGACACGCATCGGGCGACGGTGGCGGCACTTGACACCGGTCTCGCACGCACGCCACCGCCCGCTGACCTCTTCCACCGGATCCTCGGGGAGATCGAGCCGTCCGACCTGCCGGCAGAACCGCCGGTGCCGGTGGCTGCGCCCACTCGCTCGCGCAGGCAGTGGTGGCCACGGGTCGCCGTCGGCGGGCTGGCTATCGCAGCGACCGCGGCCATTACGATCGCGCTCCTCACCGATGGGAGTCGCGGGGCCCCTGATGCCCGTGCGGTGGTTCAGGGCACGACCCAGTTCGCGGACGTCAGCGGCGAAGCACGGCTGTACTCGCCTGGCGATCCAGGAGGCACGCTCGTGCTCGAGCTCGACAGCCTCCCGCCCCCTCCGAGCGGACACCACTACGAGGTGTGGGTGCTCCGGGAGCAGGCTGCGGCCATGGAGGCCGTCGGCTCGTTCACGCCCGCGCGAACGCGCGCCCGCCTCGAGCTTCAGCTTCCCGGGCCAGGTGCGTTCAGCGCGGTCGACGTCTCGGTCGAGCCCGACGGGGGCTCGGCAGAGCACTCGGGCTTGAGCCTCGCGGGCGGAACGTTCTCGTCCTAGTCCGCTCGGTCGTGGCGGCGATGAGTTTCGCGCAGTTCGGCGGTCCTGCTTTCGATGGCACTGACAGGGCCGCGGCCGGTCGCGTTCTCGATCCGCGGCCCGATCGCACGTACCGACCTTCCGGGCCTGTGTGCGCGGGTCTGTGCGCTACTCGGCGCGGCCACTGGTGCGAGCGTCGTTCTCTGCGACGTAGCCGGGGTCGATCCCGATGCCGTGACGGTGGACGCCCTGGCGCGGCTCGAGCTCGCCGCGCGACGCCAGGGCTGCACGGTGCAGCTGTGCCACGCGTCCGACGAGCTTCTCGAGCTCGTCGCGTTCATGGGTCTCGAGGATGTTTGCCGAAGCGATCTGCGGAGCGATGAGTTCCAGGACCGAGTCGGGTCTAGCTCGTGAATCCGGCCAACCAAGGAGGAAGACATGACAAGCAACGGCTCCCGAATGCTCTTCGTGAACCTTCCGGTCAAGGATCTCGACAGATCCATCGAGTTCTTCACCTCACTCGGCTTCTCGTTCGATCCCCGCTTCACCGACGAGACCGCCTCGCAGATGATCATCAGCGAGGCCGCCTTCGTCATGCTCCTCACCGAGGAGCGTTTCAAGGACTTCACCAAGAAGGACCTCGCCGACGCAACCACGCAGACGGAAGTGATCATGGCTCTGTCCGCGGACAGCCGCGAGGGCGTGGACGAGCTCGCCGACCAGGCGCTCGCAGCCGGGGCCTCCTCGGCGAACGAGCCTCTCGAGATGGGCTTCATGTACGGGCGGAGCTTCAACGATCCCGACGGCCACCTCTGGGAGGTCGTCTGGATGGATCCTGCTGCGCTCGAGGCGGAATCGCCCGCCGTTTCCGCGCACGGCCTGACGGTCAGCTCGCTCGGCCTGGGTCGTAGGGGTCGGGCATGACCCCGGCCCCTCAGCGGAGGACTCGGGCGAACTCGAGAGGCAACCCGAAGAGCGGGAACAGCCGCTTCGTGTCGAGGAAGAACGTGAACTCGACGATCTTGCCGTTCTCGATTTCCAGCACCTGCAGCGCCCACGGCTCGTAGCCATCACCGTCGTCGCTCGGCTTGTACTGCCCGAACGCGGGAGCGCCGTTCGCGGAGATCGTGGGGATCACCCGCGAGTTGCGACAACCCCCGCCGGGGCCGACCCACCAGCTGAGGATGTCGTCGCGACCGGCGAGCCAGAGGTCGAACGGCGGCATCGACTGCGTCGCATCCTCGTGGACCAGCGACGTGAGCGCTTCCATGTCGTAGCGCTCGAACGCCGCGACGTAGCGGTCGAGCAGCTCAGCATCGGCCTGGTCGACGGAGAGCGGCGCATCCGTCGTCACGTCGTTAGCGTCCAGCGTGGCCCGTGCGCGCTGGAGAGCGCTGTTCACGGAGGCGACGCTCGTCTCCAGGAGCTCCGCGACCTCCGACGCCTTCCAGCGCAGCACCTCGCAGAGAATCAGCACGGCGCGCTGCTTCGGCGGGAGGTGCTGCAGGGCTGCGACAAACGCGAGCCGAATCGTCTCGCGCGCTACCGCGACCTCAGCCGGATCTCCGTCCCGGGCGACGCGGCCGTCGGGAATCGGCTCGATCCAGGTCACCTCGGGCAACGTGTTCAGGTTCTCGACTACGGGCTCGCGCGCCGGGCCGAGATCCATCGGAAGAGCGCGCCGCTTGCGGCTGTCGAGCATGTCGAGGCAGACGTTCGTCGCAATGCGGTAGAGCCACGAGCGGAGCGCCGCTCGGCCTTCGAAGCGGTCGAAGCTCCGCCATGCCCGCAGGAACGTCTCCTGCACTGCGTCCTCGGCCTCGAAGGCCGATCCCAGCATCCGGTACGAGTAGCCGATCAACTCGGAACGATGCTGCTCGAGACGATCGGCGACCGGAGGGGCGGCTGTGAGCGATGCGTTCTCCACGCCGACCATGCTAGGCAATCAGTGGGCAGTCACGCTTCGGAGAGAAGGTACGAGACGAGGAACCCGGCGACGGTCGCAAATGCCACGTAGGGACCGCCGCGCTCGTACGCTTCTGGCAGAACGGACTCCGCAAGAGCGGCGAGCACGGCGCCGGCCGCGAAGCCGAGCAACACGGCGAGCAGGTTCCCCGGCGCGTCGCCCAGGAGCAGCCGGCCCGCGACCACCGACGCCGCGATGAGGACCGCGGCTACCGTCCAGATCCCGAGGATGTAGGTCGCGGACCTGCCGTCATCGCGCATGCGGGACGCGCCGCCTAGGGCCTCCGGGACGTTCGCGATGAAGATGGCGACGAGCAGCGCAATTCCGCCGCCCTCGACCAGGCTGACCCCGAGCGCGAGACTCTCGGGAATCCCGTCGAGCACCGCGGCGGCAAGGAGCCCGAACCCGATGGCGCTGCCGCGCATGCGGTCCATCAGCTGCTTGTCGAGAAGGATGAAGGTCGCGGACCCGGCGAGAATGCCGAGCGCCGCGTACCACACTCCACCGTACTCATTGGCGTCCGCGAGGAGCTCGAAGGAGAGTGCGCTGGTCAGAGCGCCGCCTCCGAATGCGAGGACCACGGCGTACAGATGGTCGGAGAGCGTCCAGCGGACGCCGATCACCGCACCGATGATCAGGGCAGCCGAAGCAACGCTTCCGTAGACGATCGCCTGCCCCATTGGCGTCGATCATGACGGGCGCTACACGTGCGGCACCGAGTAGGTGGTGCCTGCTCGAGACCTATCAGTAGTGTGAAGGGCTGATGGGCGACACCGCCGTCACTCGCTCAGCTCCCCACGGGCACGTGAATCCGTGGCTCGTGCTCGTCCTCGTTTGCATGGCGCAGTTCATGGTCATCCTGGACGCGACGATCGTGAACGTCGCCCTGCCGTCGATCCAGGCCGACCTCGACATGTCGGACGCCGACCTGCAGTGGATCGTCAATGCGTACACACTCGTCTTCGGAGGCTTTCTCCTGCTCGGCGGGCGTGCGGGCGACCTCGTCGGGCGCAAGCGGATATTCCTCGTCGGCGTCGTGATCTTCACGGTCGCCTCCCTCTTGAACGGGCTCGCGCCGAACTCGGAAGTCCTCATCGTCTGCCGCGGTCTGCAGGGCCTCGGCGCCGCGCTCGTCGCTCCCGCGGCGCTCTCGATCATCACGACGACGTTCGCCGAGGGTCCGGAGCGAGCCAAGGCGATGAGCGTGTGGGCGGCGATCGCAGTGGGCGGCGGTGCGGTCGGCCTCGTCGTCGGCGGGATCCTCGTCGAAGCCCTCTCCTGGCCGTGGATCTTCTTCGTCAACATTCCGGTCGGGATCGCGGTGTTCGTCGCCGCCCTGAGATACGTGCCGGAATCGAAGGACGATCGCGCACACAAGGCCTTCGACCTGGCCGGCGCGGTCACGGTTACTTCCGGTCTCATCGTGCTCGTCTACGCGATCGTGAAGGCGCAAGAGAAAGGCTGGATATCGGCTGAAACGTTGATCGTGGGTGGGATCGCGCTCGCGTTGCTCGCCGCATTCGTGCTCATCGAGCGCCGCTCGGTCGAGCCGCTGGTGCGGCTGAGCATCTTCCGCGTGCCGACCGTGCGCGCCGCGAACGTGGCGATGTTCTTCGTCGCGGCGGGCCTCTTCGCGATGTTCTTCTTCAACACGCTCTACCTGCAGCGCGTGCTCGGCTACTCGGCGCTGGAGGCCGGACTCGCCTTCCTTCCCTTCACCGCCGGGATCATCATCGGCGCCGGCCTCTCGCAAGGTCTCGTGGCAAAGGTAGGTGCTCGCGAGCTTCCGCTCATCGGAATGACGATGGCGGTAGCCGGGATGCTGTTGTTCATCCGCCTGCAACCCGGCGGCGAATACGTGACGGACTTCCTGCCAGGGGTCATGCTGGCCTCGATCGGCATGGGGCTCACGTTCGTGCCGGTCACGCTCATCGCCACGAGCGGCATTCCGAACTCGGATGCGGGCCTTGCGTCCGGACTCTTCAACACGTCACAGCAGATCGGCGGCGCAGTCGGACTGGCGATCCTCTCCACGTTCGCAGTGAGCGCCACCGAGGACACGCTCGCCGGAGTCGGCGGGGAGCCGAGCGAGGCCGATCAGGCGCAGGCGCTCGTCGACGGCTTCCATGTCGCATTCCTCGGAAGCGCGGTGCTCATCGCTGCTGCGGCGGTGCTGCTGTTCCTGCTCTTGAAGCGTGAAGACGTCGTCGCGGTCGGCGAGGGCGAGACCGCGTCAGCGCCCGTCTAGCTAGTTCAGGGCAGCGACTAGCCTCGACAACACGTCGTCCTCCCACCCGTTCATGAAGTCGGCGTGCGCGCCGAACTTGCCCGACGAGAGGCGAGCGTGTCGCGAGGTGGACTGATAGATCATCACGAGCGAGATCGTAGGCACCCGCACAGGGTGCGACGCGGGGCACGCGCCGGCTGCCGAGTACGCCATGTGCCGCTTGTGGTCGGCGCTGTCGGTCGCGCGCCCGTTCCAGCAGTTGGGGAAGCGCACGTTGAAGACCAGCGCGCTCTCCTCGGAGCACTGCGGGACGACGACGAACCGCTTTGCGGCTCCCCCGCCGCAGCTCCACGAGACGATGCTCTTCTGCTGGGGTCGTCGCGCGTTCGGATCTCCCGCGACCATCTTCAGTCCGTCCGGCAGCGAGACGACCGGGCCCGACGTGTGCCTCGTGTAGTAGAGGATCGCCGCCAGCGGTGGAAGAGGGTCGGTTCCTTCGTAGAGGGTGGGCGTCCAGTACGTGGACGCGTCGGCGGCGACGTCACACGTCGTCTCCCCGCCGCGAAGCGACGCGGGGGTCGACGCGGCATCGACGCTCGTGTTGCCGATGTACGTGTGGTTGTGCGAGCGGCCAGGCGCTCCGGGAAACACGATCGGATCGTCGTTGTTGCGATGGCTGAAGCCACAGGCGACGTTGAAGTACCGGCCTCCGGGGAATCCGGCGGCGGCGATGCTTGCCGCAGCATCGGGACGCGCCGAGAAGGACACCGAGGCGAACACCGTCGCGCAGGCTCCGGCAGCAAGGGTGATGAAAAGACCGAGACGCGCGAGGCCGTGCGACGCCGATGGAATGCCAGCAGACCGGATTCCCGTCGGTGCTCGGCGCAGCCTCACTTTGTCACCGTCTCGTAGAAAGCTACTACGGCTCGGCCGGGTATCCAAGTTCGGCAGTCGGGACCTTCCTTACCAGCGCCTCGTTCCGTCGAGCTCGCGCGGCCGTCCGTAGCGCCGCGGCTACACTCGACGGACACGGGACGAATACCGACGGCGCCGCCTGCGCCCTCCCTATCCGTTCATGGCAGGAGGAGCGCACGCATGGCGAGCACCGCGAGCAAGAAACTGGAGGCTGTCCAGGACGACATCGCCCATCGGGTCGCCCGGCGAACGGCGAACCGCCGGAAAGCCGCCGAGCTCGAGCCGAAGACGGATGCGCAGGGGCTCGTCGAGTTCGCGTGCGAGTGCACGAGCGGTGACTGCGAGCGATTGGTTCGCGCGCCGCTCTACGTCTACCTGCGCCTGCTGGACTCCGACCAGTACCTCTTGCAGGCCGGGCATCACGCGTTCGCGAGCTACCGGACGATCGTCCAGCTCGGGCTGATGAGGATCGAGGAGCGCGCCTAGCGTTCGTCGTCGGCGGGCGACGCGAGCGGGTCGTCTCTGACGATCGGCACGCCGAACTCGTCGAATCTGACGATCGGCACGCCGAACTCGTCGAATTCGACCTGCGGCTCGCCGCCTTCGGCGGCTGCCAGCTTCCTCGCTCGCTTCTTCTCCAGCTTCCGCTCGCGCTTCTCCTTGACATTGCGCTCGCGGGTCAGCTTCGCCATCGTCTGCTGTCTCTTGGTGGCCATGGCAGTACCCTAGCCGGAACAGGCAGCGCTCGGACGCTCCAGGAACCGAAGCGTCCCGCGACAGAGGCCCACCGCGGCCCGCTGCTGATACGTCGCGGTCGCGAGCAGCCGGTCGTCGGTGCGGTTCGTCATGAACCCCATCTCGACGAGGATGACGGGCACGTCTGCCCAGTTGAAGCCCGTGAAGTCGCTTCGCTCCTGCAGGCCGCGGTCCGGGAAGCCGAGCGCGCGCACCAGCTCTGCCTGGACGGTCGTCGCCGCACGCTTGCTGGGCGCGTACACATCATCTGTCCACCCGGATCTGAGCGCCGGGTACAGCGTGTGGGAGCCTCGCGCGCTCGGATCGGTCGAGCCGTCGGCGTGGATGCGGAGGAAGAGCCCGGCCTGCGCCCGGTTGGCGATGCGTGCGCGGGCGATGTTGCCCATGCTCGTCCCCGACGTCCGAGTCCGTGTCATGACGACACGCACTCCGGCTCGCTCGAGCAACGGCCGAAGCCGAGCGGCGACGCGCATGTTCAGCTCGGCCTCGGTCAGCCCGGAGACGACCCCGCGCGTCCCGCCGCCGTCCTTGATCTTGCGCGTGCTCGAGCCCGGTCCGATCGGCTCGGTCTCCGAGTTTCCACGCTGGTCGTGGCCGGCGTCGATCACCACGACCGGCGCGCGCGCAGCGTCTGCAGTCGGCAGCAGCACGAGGATCGTGGCGAGGACGAGCGCCCAGCGGAGCATCGTCAGAGAACGACGAACGAGACCGCGACGAACTGGGACACCGCCGCCGCGAGCACGAGGACGTGGAAGACCTCGTGGAAGCCGAAGGTCGCCGGGAACGGATCGGGCCAGTGCGTCGCGTAGGCGATGGCGCCGAGCGTGTACAGCACCCCGCCGACAGCGACCAGCACGGCGGAGGCGAGGTCGAGCTGCGTGAAGAACTGCGGCGCCGCGACCACTCCGACCCAGCCCACGAGCAGATACACGGGCGCGATCACCCACTTCGGCGCATCGATCCAGCTGACGTTGAGCAGGATCCCGAGCGCCGCGCCCGTCCACACGCACGCGAGGACGACGGCGGGCAGCACACCGGAGAACGCGAGCAGCGCGAAGGGCGTGTACGTACCCGCGATGAAGAGGAAGATCATCGAGTGGTCGACTCGTCGCGCCCAGGCTCGGGTGCGGGCGGTCCGCCAGGGCACCCGGTGGTAGAGGGCGCTCGCGCCGAACATCGCAGCGAGCGCGGCGGCGTACACGGCGACCGCGAAGCGCGCGCGAGCACCCTCTGCGAGGGCGACGAGCGTCGCGCCGCCCGCGACCGCGGCGAAGAATGCGTACTGGTGGAAGAGGCCACGGAGGCGAGGTGGGCTCGGAAGCTCCATGCGCGAATTGTGCCCGTCGGGGCGCGGAAGCGAAACTACCGCGCCCGCAACACGAGCCTGCGCAGCTCGCTCACGGGGCCCAGGCGCTTGGCCGGGCGAGGATCCGAAGACCCGAGCTCGAGCGCGAAGCGATACGTCCGCCGTGGTTCGTAGAGCGGGCACTGGTCGGTCCGGCAAGGCGTCATGGAGAGCTTGCGAACCCGCTCGCCATCCGCGTTGTAGAAGGCGATCGTCAGCGGGACGAGCGTGTTCTTCATCCAGAAGCCGCCCCTCGTCGGCCCGGGGAACACGAACAGCATGCCGTCCGCGGGAGCCTTGCGGCGATTCATCAGGCCGAGCGAGCGGGCTCCCGGGGTGAGAGCCAGCTCGGGTCGCAGAGGTTCCCCGTCGAGCGTCAGCCTCGCTGTGGCCGAGCCGATCTCGGTGGCTCCGCCGGCCGAGCCGGCTGCAACTACCAAGGCGGCCACCGCGATGAGGAGCAGGCGCACCGCTACTCCACGACGGTCACATGGACGCGGTGTACCGCGTTGTTCACATACCCGCCGAGGTTCCAGGGCGGCTCCAGCGGCTGCACGTTTCCCGCCTCGTCACGCGCCCGGCAGCAGAGCTCGTACTCGCCCGGCGCGGCGTGCCATGCGAAGCGCCAGCCACGCCAGGCCCAGCGTCCGCCGGAGCGCTCCAGGAGCTCTCCCCCGGCCCACGTCTCGCCGCCGTCGACCGAGACCTCGACACCCTCGATCTCGGCCTCGCCCGACCATGCGCGCCCTTCGAGCACGCACTCGCCGGCCGGGACGATGCGCGCACGGCTCAGGAACTCCGGGATGCCCGGAGGCACCATCAGCGCGCGCACCTGGATCCGGGCGACGGGCTCGCCGACCTCGTCTTCCTCCTGGCGCAGCCGGTAGCTCTGCCGCTGGTAGTACCCCTCGAAGGGCGTGTCGAGCGCAGTGATGCGCGAAAGCCACTTCACGCTCGTCATCCCGTACCAGCCGGGAACGAGCAGCCTCAGCGGGAAACCGTGCTGTGGCGGGAGCGGGACGTCGTTCACCTCGTAGGCGAGCAGCACATCTTCGCGACGCGCTTCTGCGAGCGGGAGGCTTCGCGCGTAGAACTGCTCCTCCCCGCCTTCGATACCGCGATCGAGCCCTTCGAAGAGGATCTCGACGGCGTCGTCGCGCAAACCGGCCTCCTCGAGGAGCGGCGCGAGCGCGACTCCCTTCCAACGCGCATTCCCGACAGCCTCCAGGAGCCACGGTTGACTGACGACGTGCGGCTCGATGTGCACCCGCCCGTTCCCGGCGCACTCCATCGTCGAGACGACCTCGAGCGGGGGCCGGGAGCGCAGATCCGAGAGCGACAGCGAGAGCGGCTTCTCCACCAGCCCACCGATATCGAGCCTCCATGTCTCCGGATCGACGACCGGAATGTCGTAGTGGATCAACAGGTAGTGGAGCCCGACCGGTGTGACGTCGAAGCGGAGCGCCTCGAGCGGCATTCCGTGATTGCGCGCGGCGAGCTGGAGCTCCTCGACGCTGATTCCCTCGCTCACGGCCACAAGGTACTAGCCCGACCCGGTCCTCGACGACGAGCGTGGCCTGCATCCAGCGATCCCTGACGCCGCGACAGGCTCGTCGCAACCCCAGCCGTCGCAGCGTCTCGTCGTAGGATCGCCGTGTGGAAACGAGAGAGCTCGGGCGGAGCGGGATCGAGGTCTCTCGCATCATCCTGGGCTGCGGGAACTTCGGGGGCGTGGGATCGTCGCCCGCGTTCTTCGGCCAGGGCATCCGAAAGGACGAGGCGTTCCGGATCATGGATGCCGCCTGGGAGCTCGGCATCACGACCTTCGACACCGCCGACGCGTACGGGGGCGGCCGGAGCGAGAGCTTCATCGGGGAGTGGCTGGCCGAGCAGGAGGGAACGTTTCGCGACACGATCGTGATCGAGACCAAGACCTTCAATCCGAACGAGCCGGGCGCGGACTACGGGCTCGCACGCGACCGCATCCTGCGGCAGATCGACATCAGCCTGGGGCGGCTCGGGCTCGAGCGGGTCGCTCTCTACCTCGCGCACGACTACGACCCGGACGTTCCCCAGGAGGAGACCCTGCTCGCGTTCGACGAGCTCGTCCGTGCGGGGAAGGTCGGCGCGGTCGGCGCCTCCAACTTCACGGGCGAGCAGCTGTCCCGGGCGATCGCGCTCTCCGAACGCGAAGGACTCGCACGCTACGAGTGGGCGCAGAGCTCGCTGTCTCTCCTCGACCTCGACGAAGAGCACGGCGTGCTTCCTGTCTGTCGCGGACACGGGCTGGGCTTCGAGGCCTACGGGCCGCTCGCCGGCGGCTGGCTCACCGGCAAGTATCGGCGGGGGAGTCCGTATCCGGAGGGATCGCGGATGACACAGCGGCCCGAGTCGTACGAGCGCTACGAGAACGACCGCGTGCACGACGCGCTCGAGGCGTTCGAGCGCGAGGCGCTGGGTCGCGGGGTTTCGCTGGCCGGGCTCGCGACCGCATGGCTCCTGGGCGAGCCCGATGTGACCGCCGTCGTGGTGGGTCCGACGCGGGCCGAGCACCTCGCACCGGTTCGCGAGGCACTTCGGCTCGAGCTCACTTCGGCGGAGCGGGCTCATCTGCGAGGCTTGTTTTCGTGAGTGTCCTCGTTCTCTCCGAGCACGACGTGCGTCAGCTGCTCGACATGGAGTCGTGCGTCGAGGCGATGGAGAACGTCTTGTCGGCGCTTGCGCGAGGCGAGCTGTTTCAGCCGCTCCGTACCGTTGCCAGGCCACCGGGCGCTGCGGGGTTGATGGGGCTGATGCCCGCACACCGCGGTGGTAAGGCGGCAGCCTACGTGCTGAAGGAGATCGTGGTGACGCCCGACAATCCCACGCGAGGGCTCGATGCGCACCAGGGTGCGGTTCTGCTCCATGACGGCGAGACCGGCCAGCTCGTCGCGGTCCTGAACGCCTCGCCGGTGACCGAGATCCGAACCGCAGCGGTGTCGGCAGTCGCGACGCGCGCGCTCGCCCGTGGTGACGCGCAGCGGGTCGCAATCCTCGGCGCCGGAGTGCAGGCGCGAGCGCACGCCCATGCGATGCGGGCTGTGCTCGGCGATCCCGAGCTGCGGATCTGGGCGCGGAACCTCGATGCAGCGGAGCAGCTCGCGGGAGAGGTCGAGGCGGTGGTCTCTCCATCACCGGACGCCGCCCTCTTCGGAGCCGAGGTCGTATGCACGACGACCAGCGCACGCGAGCCGATCGTCGAGCACCGTTGGCTCGCGCAGGGAGCGCATGTCAACGCCGTCGGCTCGGGCATTCCGAAAGCGCGCGAGCTCGAGACCGAGACGATGGTGGCGAGCTCGCTCTTCGTCGATCGACGCGAGTCGACCCTGAACGAGTCGGGAGACTTCCTGCTGGCGCAGGCAGAGGGCGCCATCGGCCCCGAGCACGTCAAGGCCGAGCTCGGAGAGGTGCTCGTCGGGGATCACCCCGGACGCGAGCACGAGGAGGAGCTGACCGTGTTCAAGTCGCTCGGAATCGCGGTGGAAGATCTTGCCGCAGCCGAGCTCGTCGTTCGTCGGGCCCGGGAGCAGGGCGTGGGCCGCGAGGTCGAGTTCTGATCCCACTCGAGGACATCGAGCGCGCGCGAGTCCTGATCGCGAACACCGTCGTCAGGACGCCGCTCGTCCGGCTACACCTGGACGAGTCCCCGGCCGAGATCTGGCTCAAGCTCGAAAGCCTGCAGCCGATCGGCTCCTTCAAGCTGCGCGGCGCGGCAAACGCGATCCTGAGCGCTCCCCGTGCCGAGCTTGCCGAGGGAGTCGTCACGACGAGCACCGGCAACATGGCCCAGGGCGTCGCCTGGATGGCGCGGACACTTGGCATTCCCGCGACGATCGTCGTCCCCGACAACGCGTCGGCGGCGAAGCTCGCGGCCGTCGAGCGGCTGGGAGGTCGTGTCGTACGAGTGCCGTGGGAGACCTGGTGGGCGGCTGTCGAGGGCGACCGCGACCAGGCGCTCGTGGAGCTCGAGGGCGTCGACGGCTACTTCGTCCATCCCGTTCGCGATCCGCCGGTCATGGCCGGAAACGGGACGATCGGTCTCGAGCTCGGCGAGCAGCTCGAGGACATCGACGCAGTCCTGATCCCGTGGGGAGGCGGAGGCCTGACCACTGGCGTGGCGAGCGCCCTCCGGGCTGTCTCGCCGACGACGAAGGTCTATGTGTGCGAGCCCGAGACCGGCGCTCCCGTGGCTGCGGCGATCGCCAACGGCGGTGCGCCCACGGCGGTCGAGTTCACACCGTCCTTCGTGGACGGGGCGGGATCGGGATCCCTGCTCTCGGACATGTGGGAGTTGGCGCAGCCCATGGTGACCGACGCGTTCCCGATCTCGCTCGAGGCGGTCGCGGCCACCGTGAAGCTGCTCGCCGAGCGCGGGCGGATCGTGGCCGAGGGAGCGGCGGCGCTGCCGGTGGCGGCGGCGCTCGCCGGAGCCGCCGGCGAAGGACGTGTGGTGTGCATCGTCTCCGGCGGGAACATCGACCCGCGACGGCTCGCCGAGATCCTCGCCGGACGGATCCCCGATTGAGATCGATCTCGGTCACGAGCTCCGATTGGGTCGTGGGATGACGATCGTGTCGCAGGAGGAAGCTCGGCGGATCGCGGTACGCGCGCAGCTTCTCGAAGGCTCGGCCAAGAGCTTGCTCGACACCGTTCGCCGCCTCGGGTTCCTCCAGATCGACCCGATCTCGAGCGTCGCCCCGCCTCAGTACCTCGTCCCCTGGAGCCGCCTCGGCCCCTACGATCCGGCTGCGCTCGACGGACTGCTCTGGAAACAGAGGAAGCTCTTCGAGTGGAACGCCTTCATCTGGCCGATCGAGGACCTCCCGATCGCGCAAGCACTGATGCGCAGGCGGCGGACGGGCAAGTCCCCGTCGGAGCGGCGTGGTACCGAGTTCCTGCAGGAGAACGCCCGCTACAAGCGCTACGTCCTCAGGGAGCTCGAGCGGCGCGGACCGCTTCTCTCGCGCGAGCTCGACGATGACTCGATCCGCACCTGGCCGTCGCACGGCTGGTACGGCAGCCGCAACACCGGAGTGATGCTCGAAATCCTCCACGGGCGGGGCGTGGTGGCGGTCGTCGGCCGGCGCGGCGGGCAGCGCGTATGGGATCTGGCCGAGCGCTGGTATCCGGAGGTCGAGACGATCTCGCTGCGGGAGGCCGAGGAGTTGCGGGCCGAGAAGCGGTTCCGGGCGCTCGGTGTGCGACTGACGGCGGAGGGATGGGAAGCGCACCCGCGCGCTTCGGACGGCCGCGTCCCAGATCGGGTGACGCTTCTCTCCCCGTTCGACCGCCTGATCCACGACCGCGATCGGGCCGAGGCGCTCTTCGATTTCCGCTACCGGCTCGAGATGTACGTGCCGAAGGCCAAGCGGGAGTTCGGGTACTACGTGCTCCCGATTCTCGTGGGCGACCGGCTGGTCGGCCGCGTCGAGCCGTTCTTCGACCGAAAGGCCGGGACGCTTCGAGTGCTCGGCGCGTGGGGCGACACGTCGCGCTTGGACGACGCGCTCGAGAGTCTCGCCGCATTCCTGGGCGCGGAGCGCATCGACGCCGACATCTAGGATCGCGCGATGGAGTTCGAGACCCGCGCGATCCACGTCGGACAGGAGCCGGATCCCGCGACGGGCGCCGTGACGACCCCGATCTACCAAACGTCCACGTACGTGCAGGACTCGGTCGGGGTGCACAAGGGCTACGACTACGCCCGGGTTGCCAACCCCACGAGGACGGCGCTCCAGGAGTGCCTCGCCTCGCTCGAGGGCGCGGCTCACGGCCATGCGTTCTCCTCCGGGCTCGGGGCGGCAACCACGTTGATGCACCTCCTCACGCCCGGCGACCACGTCGTCTGCGTCAACGACGTGTACGGCGGCATCTACCGGATGTTCTCGCAGGTGTACGAGCCCAAGGGGTATCGCTTCACGTTCCTCTCCGCGCAGGAGATCTCGGGCGGGCTGGCCGAGCACCTCGACGAGAGGACGCGCCTCGTCTGGCTCGAGTCGCCCACGAACCCGTTGCTGAACCTCGTCGACATCCGCGCGGCTGCCGAGGCCGCGCATGCTGTCGGCGCCCTCGTCGTCGTCGACAACACCTTCGCGACGCCCTATCTGCAGCAACCGCTCTCGCTCGGAGCCGATGTCGTCCTGCACTCGACGACGAAGTACCTCGGAGGGCATTCGGACGTCGTCGGCGGATTCCTGGCCACGAACGACGACGCGATCTCCGAACGTCTCGCTTTCCTCCAGAAGTCGCTCGGCGCCGTGCCCGGGCCGTTCGACTCCTGGCTCGTGCTGCGCGGGGTGAAGACGCTCGCCGTCAGGATGGAGAAGCACTGCGAGAACGCGGCGGCGATCGCCGCCTTCCTCGAGCGGGAGACTCGCGTCGAGCACGTCTTCTATCCGGGGCTGCCGACGCATCCGGGCCACCAGCTCGCCGCGGCGCAGATGCGGAACTTCGGCGGCATGGTCTCCTTCCTCGCGGCGAGCGAGGAGGAAGCCGTCGCGCTGGTAGCCCGCACGAAGATCTGGAAGCTGGCGGAGAGCCTCGGTGGGGTCGAGAGCCTGATCGAGCAGCCCGCCCGGATGACGCACGCATCCACCGCGGACGCGCCGTTCGCAGTGCCGCCGAGCCTCGTCCGACTCTCCGTGGGCATCGAGGCCGCGCACGATCTGATCGACGACCTCGACGCCGCGCTCGCCGGCTGATGCTCGGCCCGATCGACCTCCACCATCTCGACGAGCGGATCATCGGGTGCTACGTGCTCGAGACCCAGGACGGTCCCGCACTCTTCGACTGCGGCCCGACGACGTGCATTCCGCATCTCAAGGCCGGGCTCGCGGAACGCGGGCTCGACCTCACCGACATTCGCCACCTGCTGCTCTCCCACATCCACCTCGACCACGCCGGAGCGGCAGGCGTGCTCGTTCGCCAGCATCCCTGGCTGCAGGTGCACGTCTCCGAGATCGGAGCGCCGCATCTGGTCGACCCGTCGAAGCTCGAGACGAGCGCCCGAAGACTGTACGGGGCGAGCTTCGACGCACTGTGGGGGGAGCTCGCTCCGGTGCCGGAGAGGAACGTCCACGTCGTCGGAGACCGACTCCTCGGGCTCGAATGCTTCCCGACCCCGGGCCACGCCTGGCATCACGTGTCGTACCTGGACGCCGACGGCACGCTCTATGCCGGTGATGCCGCGGGTGTGCGCATCCCACCCGGGAGCTTCGTCCTGCCGCCCTGCCCGCCGCCGGAGATCGACCTCGAGGCGTGGGAGCAGACGATCGACGAGATCGAGCGCCGGACCCCGGGGCGGCTCGCGCTGATCCACTTCGGCACGTTCGACGACGTGCAGCAGCACCTCGCCGTGCTCCGCGAGACCCTGCACACATGGGCGAGTCGGGTCGAGGACGGCATGGACGAGCAGACGTTCATCGCGGCCGCCCGCTACGACTCCGGGCAGGCCGAGCCCGAGCTCACCGATCTGTACGACGAGGCCGCGCCGTTCTGGCACCACTATCGCGGCCTCGAGCGCTACTGGCGAAAGAAACGGGAAGCGACGCGAGCTCCGGCGTCAGCCTGACCCGAGGTCAATCGCGATGCGCGTGACTCTCGAGGTCTCCCATCGCGACGAACTCGAGCGCGGAGGCATGCGTCGCCTCCAGGACGACCGGCGGAGCCACGCCTGCCTCGAGCGCCTCGTTCCACCGCTCCGCGACGACGCACCAGCGGTCTCCCGGCTGGAGCCCTGGGAACATCCACTGCGGCTGCGGCGTTACGAGGTCGTTGCCGCGCGAGACCGAGAACTCGAGGAACTCCTCCGTCATGACCGCGCAAATCACATGGAAGCCCGGATCGCTGCCCGTGTGGCAGTACCCGTCTCGGTAGAAGCCCGTCAGCGGGTCGAACGAGCAGGGCTCGAGCTCTCCGCCGAGGACGTTCACGCCCATCCGGTGACGAGCCAGCGTCCGCGCCGGAAGCGGGCCAGCATCGCCGTCAGGCGCACGAGGATCAGGAGGACGAGCGCCGCCCACACGCCGCGAATCCCCCAGTCGCCCGCGAGCGAGGCGAGCAGCGTCGCAGTGCAGACGAGAAAGGCGACCACCATCGAGCCTGCGAGATAGGGGCCGTCGCCGGCCCCGATCAGGATCCCGTCCAGCGCGAAGACGGCGCCGTTCAGCGGCTGCATCAGCGCGAAGAGCGGCCAGAGGAGCGCAGTCTCGTCCAGCACGGCGGCGTCGCTCGTGAAGATCCTCGGCAGCACGCCGGCGAGAGCAAGCATGACGAGGGCGAACACGCCGCCGGCGGCGACGGCGAGCCAGATCATCCGCTCGCCGGCGGCGTAGGCGCGCTCGGTGCGTCCCGCGCCGAGCTCGCGGCCGACGATGATCTGGCCCGCGATCGCGACCGAGTCGAGAACCAGCGCCAGGAAGATGAAGAGCTGGAACGCAATCTGGTGCGCGCCGATCGCGGCCTCGCCGAAGCGAGTCGCGACCGCCCCGGCGAGCACGAACGAGAGCATGAGAGAGGCAGTGCGCAGGAAGATCCACTTTCCAAGGGTGAGCACCCGGCGCGCGAGGACGAACCTCGGTCGCGCGTCTGCAGCGGCCATCCCGCGGAGGATCACGACCACGAAGGCGGCACCCATCCCGAGCTGGGCGATCGCGGTTCCGGCGGCGGACCCGGCGATCCCCCAGTCGAAGCCGTACACGAAGAGCACCTCGAGGACGACGTTCGCGACGTTCCCCGCGATCACGATGACAAGCGGCGTCCGCAGGTCGGCGATCCCCCGGAGGTACCCCTGGCCTCCGAGCGCGAGAAAGGCGGCAGGGAATCCGATCGCCGCGATGCGGAGATACGTGACCGCGTACTCCGCGGCCTGCCCTTCGCCGCCCATCAGGCTGACGAGCGGCTCCGCGAGCACCGCGATCAGCGCCGAGACCGCGATCCCGAACCCCAGTGAGAGCCAGAGCGCCTGCGCGCCGAGACGCCGTGCGATCTCACTCTGGCCCGCCCCGCCCGCCCGTGCGACCTGAGCGGTCGTCCCGTACTGGAGGAAGTTGAAGATCGCGAACGACCCGCCGAGGATGGTCGCGGCGATTCCGAGGGCCGCCAGCTGGGATCGTCCGAGGTGCCCGACGATGGCCGTGTCGACGAGGAGATAGAGCGGCTCGGCGGCGAGTGCGCCCAGCGCCGGAACCGCGAGCTTGCCGATCTCGCGGTCGTACGGCGAGCGCAGCTTCACGATTCGTGGTTACAGGAGCCGGGCATGCCCGGCCCTACTTGGCCGCCGCAATCGTCGCCTCGTACGCCGCGACGTAGTCCGCGACCATGTGCTCGGGCGAGAACCGCTCCTCGACCTCGCGCCGGATCTCCGCGGGGTCGAGCGAATCTGCCTGCTCGAGCACCGCCGGTTCCTCCATCTGGCGGTAGCTGTCGACGATGATCCCCGTCCGCCCGTGGTCGAGGATCTCGGGGACAGCTCCTCGTCGCGTGGCGATGACGGGAGTCCCGCACGCCATCGCCTCGATCGCAACCAGGCCGAACGGCTCCTCCCAGTCGATCGGGTGCAGGAGGGCGCGCGCGCCCAGCAGGAGCTCGACCTTGTCGGCGTGCCCGACCTCGCCCACGTACTCGATCGACTCGCCGAGGTGTGGACGGACGAACTCGTCGAAGTAGCGGATCTCGAGCGGCTCCCGGCACTTGGCCGCGATCTTCAGGGGCAGACCCGTCTCGAGCGCGACTGCGAGTGCCCGGTGTGCACCCTTGTCCGGGCTCATCCGGCCGAGGAAGAGGAGATACTCACCGCCCGACTTGCGCCGGAACGGGTAGACGGAGAGGTCGAGGGCGTTCGGGCAGTTGGCGATCCAGGGGAGCCCGAGCTTCGGCTTGCGCTGGTTCATCGAGATGGAGATCAGCTTGACCTCGGGGGCGAGGGCCACGACCTCCTCGTACATGCGGCCCGGACGTCCTTCGAGCGGCCCGTGAACGGTATGACAGAAGGGCACGTCCTGAAGCCCGCCGAAGGCGAGCCCGAGCAATCCGGTGTGGTCGTTCACGACGTCGAACTCGTCCGTGCGGCGGATGGCGTTCACCAGGTGCTGCATCTCCCAGAACGTGTGCCCGATCCACTCGCTCGGAGCCGTGTCGAAGACGGACTCCAGGCGCGCACGGGTCTGCGAGTCGCCCGACGCGAACATGGTCACCTCGTGCCCTGCGTCGACGAGGCCATCGGTCAAGAGCGCGACGACACGCTCGATTCCACCATATGCCTCGGGCGGAACCGGGAACCAGACGGGACAAATCATGCCGACTCTCATCAGACGCCTTCCGCAATCGTTACCCGCCCACGCTCGACGGCAACCGTCCAGTTGCGCCCGAAGGCGCGCACGCCCTCGACCCGCAGTCCCTCGAGCCAGCTCGGCAGCTCGTCGGTCACGTTCGTCACGAGCCGCTGACGGACGCGGTCCGGCTCGATCCCGAGCAGGACTCGAACGAGCAGGATCGGCGTGCCCGCGGCCCAGGCCTGAGGGCGGGCGGCGGTCGGATACGCGATGGGGAACGGTGTCTCGTCGCGCGCGTACCCGGCGAAGACCTCGGGCAACGACCAGTCGAAATGGGCCGCGGCCTCGATCAATGCGCGGGCGACACGCCTCGCGGCCTCGGGGTAGCCGTGCCGCGCGAGCCCCCAGGCGGTGAGCGACGTGTCGTGCGGCCAGACCGTTCCGTTGTGGTAGCTGATCGGGTTGTACGCGGCCTCGTCGCTCGCCATCGTGCGAATCCCCCAGCCCGACCAGAGGGACTCGGAGAGGAGCTGGTCGACGACCTGCGCGACGCGTTCGGGTAGCACGATCCCGCTCCAGAGCAGATGCCCCATGTTCGAGCAACGAGCATCGACGTGCTCTTTCTCCCCATCCAGGGCGAGCGCGAAGAAACCGCCGCGCTCCTCGACCCAGAACGCCCTGTCGAACGCAACCCTGAGCTCGGCGGCCTCGCGCTCGAGACGCTCGGCGAGCTCGGGCTCGCGCCAGACGTCGCGCGCGATCTCTGCCAGACCGAGCTTCGCGTCGTACACGTAGCCCTGCACCTCGACCGGGGCGATCGGCGCGTCCGCGAAGCGCCCGTCGTGAAAGCGCTGCGAGTCGCCGGAGTCCTTCCACGACTGGTTCGTCAGGCCGCCGTCTGCCCGCCGGGCGTACTCGACGAAGCCGTCCCCGTCGAGATCGCCGTGGCGGTCGATCCACTCGAGCGCGAGCATCGCCGGCTCCCGCAGCCGCCGGACGAGGACGGCATCGTCCGTCCAGCGCCAGGTCTCGGCGAGAAGCACGAGAAAGAGCGGCGTGGAGTCGATGGAGCCGTAGTAGCGCGGAAACCAGAACTCGGCGGCCCGACCGTGCCTGACCTCGTGGACGATCTTCCCCGGCTCCGCGTCGATCGCCGGGTCCACGGTCGTCGCCTGGAGCTCGGCGAGGGCGTCCAGGGCGCCGATCGCCGGCTCCGGGCCGAGGAGCAGCGACTGAAGCGACGTGATCGCCGTGTCCCGGCCGAACACCGTCATGAACCACGGCATGCCTGCGGCGAAGAGCGGCCGCCGAAACTCGCCCGTACGCATCCGCAGCGCCGCGAGATCGGCGATCGAGCGGTCGAAGGCACGGCGCAGGCTCTCCCAACCCCCGCGGACTCGCGGCACCCGCAGCGTCCAGGCGGCGACGACATCGCCGAGCGTCTCGCGCTCGTCGCTCAGGTGCTCCGCGAGCTCGTTGTCCGTTTCGGAGTCCAGCGACGGCACCACATCGAGAGTGAGATCCCAGCGCTCGTGGGGATCGAGAGAGAGATCGAACGTCGCTCCGCCCTCGTGGATCCGACCGTGCTGCGAGAGAACGATGCGGGTTCTGAGGTCGCCCTTCGGGTCCACGATCAGGATCTGGCCGCGTTCTTCGTCGTAGGTCGAAGGTGCGGACGGCGGGAGGTCCGGCGCGTTCTCGGGATCGCCGAGCGCGAAGTCGTGGAGCTTGACCGAGATGATGTCCGCGAAGTCCGCGGCGAGCTCGAGCGAGACCTCGAAGTCGAGCCTGTGCATGCTCTCGTTCCGGATCGCGATCCGCTCCTGCATGCCCGGTGCCAACGAAGCGCTCCCGCGAAATCGAGAGCGCGTCCTGAGGAAGCCCGTTCAAGGTCGCGTTGCGGAGGAAGAACGCCGCTGCAAAGTGCTCGACCCGCCCGGACGACAGGAGGAGCAACGGCGATCCCTGGACGGAGAGCACGAGCCGCGAGAGAAACCGCGTGTCGTGCGCGAAGAAGCCGCTCGTGAGCTCGCCGATGTCCCCTCGCTCGTCGGACATGCAGAAGGTCGACCCCTCGAGGATCGTCAGCACGTACGTGTCCTCACGTTCGGCGGACGACCCTCGCCCCGCCCGACTGGGCGAGTGCCTTCACCACGATCTCGTCGACATTGACGTGCAGCGGCCGCGTCAGCGCGAACATGACGCAGTCCGCGATCTCGTCCGGTGTGACCGGATCGACGCCCTCGTACACCGCTTTCGCGGCGTCCGCATCGCCCCGGTAGCGGACGAGCGAGAACTCGGTCTCGACCAGCCCGGCGTCGACGGTGGTGATCCGGATCGGGCGGCCGAGCAGATCCTCGCGCAGCGCGTACACGAAGCCGCGAACCGCGAACTTCGCCGCGACGTACGACGCAGCGTTCTGGTACGCCTGACGTCCCGCGACGGAGCCCATGAAGAGAATGTGGCCCTCGTCGTTCACATGGGGCAGGCACAGGCGCGTCATGCGCAGGACGCCGTCGACGTTGGTGTGGAGCACGGTCTGCTCGTCCTCCGGATTCGACTCCCAGAATGGATAGCGGCCGAGTGCGAGCCCCGCGTTGTTGAAGAGGATGTCGACGCCTCCGAGCTCGGCGACTGCACGACCGACGAAGGCGGCGGCGCTCTCCTCGTCCATCACGTCGAGCGGAAGAGCGACGTCGGCTTCGACCCGCTCGACGCGACGTGCTCCGCCGACCACGCGTGCGCCGGCCTCCCGCAGCTTGCGCGCGGTCGCCGCGCCGATACCGCTGGAGGCGCCCGTGACGACGGCTGTCTTCCCGGCCAGATCCACCGGCTGAGACTACTGCGATCAGTGATCCCTCTCGCGAGTGAAGCTCGAGCCCGCGACGACGTACCGCTATCGCGTCCTGGCCCGGTGGCGGAACGGGATGCGCGCCGAGGCACGCGGATCGTTCCGGACCGATCCGTGGCCCCACTCGGTCGACGCCTCCGCGGCGCCGACCCCGGCCGACGGCTCGTCCGCGCCCGACTCCCCCTTCGTGCTCCCGCCCAAGCTGCCCCCGGGCGTCACACCGACACCCCCGGCTCCGGGCGCGATCCCGCCCGGAACACCGAGGGTCGAGTCCTCTGCGCCGCTTCGCATCAACGGCGCCGCGGTGTTCCCGCGCATGGTCTGGCGCCAGTGTCCCACCTACTACCCACGAGCATCGCCGCCGGAATCGACCTGTTTCTCGGCGTGAGCTGCGACGACGAGCAGGAGCAGCTGGCCAGGCTGGCCGGGCGGGCGATGTCCACGGTGGATGCCGCGACGCCCGGAGTCGGCGGCCCGGGGCTCGTCGGCTGGCATCTGCCGGACGAAGGGACGTCTCGGTAGGCGACCCGGAGAAGATGCCGGCGCCGAAGGCGAACGGCAGGGTCACGTTCCTGACCCTCACCGACCACTTCTCCGCGGGCGCGGCGCCCGGGCCACGGACGAGATATCTACCCCGGGTTCTTCTCGCGCGCCGACATCATCGGGTTCGACACGTACCCGGTCGAGGTCCGCTGCTCACTCGACCAGATCGACAACGTCTTCTGGATGCAGCGCGAGCTGATCGCGCTGACCGGCGGCAAGCCGACGTTCCAGTGGATCGAAGCAGGCCCGATGGAGCACTGCCGCTCGAACGTCGACCCGACGCCCGCAGTCGTCCGCGCAGAGACCTGGCTCGCCATCGCGGGGGGCGCTCGCGGAATCGGCTACTTCCCCGACTACTGGGAAGAGGAGATTCGCAACGAGGTACGCCATTCGAATCGCGAGATCGTCGCGCTCGCCCCCGCGCTCCTCGCCCCCGTCGCCAAGTCCAGCTGGTCGATCCAGAGCCCGGTGCGGGTGGCCGCGCGCCGCGACAACGGCGCGACCTACGTCGTCGCCGTCAACACCTCGACCGCTCCCGCGACGCCGCCTTCAGCGTGCAGGGCCTCGCGGGCCGCAAGCTCCGCGTCTACCGCGATGGACGGACGGTCAGTCCGCTGGGCGATTTCGTTTCGGACAAGCTGCCCGGCCTGGGCGTCGCGGTGTACATCGCCCCGCCCGCCGGCTGGTAGGCCCTCGAACGGCCTGAGCGCATTTCATTTGCGCCCAGCGGTCTGAGAGAATCGCGCGATGACAAACCCGTCCCCGCTCGGTGACTCACCGCTCTTCGGGCTGCTCCCGGCCTACCTCCAGGATGAGCTCGTCGCAGCCGCGCACCCGCTGCGCGTTCCCGCGCGCGAATGGCTGTTCCACGCGGGTGACGCCGGCGACTGCCTCTACCTCGTCGTGTCCGGGCGCATGCGCGTTGTCGCGGAGAGGGACGGCAGAACCGCCGTCCTCAACACCCTCGGCCCCGGCGCGGTGCTGGGTGAGCTCGCGATCCTCACGGGAGCGGAGCGTTCGGCGTCGGTGCAGGCGGTGAGGGACACCGAGCTCCTCGAGATCGACGGCGAGCGCTTCGAGGAGCTGCTCCGCCGCGACGCCGAGTTCGGAGCCGGTCTCGCGAGAGCTCTCGCCGAGCGCATCCAGCAGGGAGGCGCCCTCGAGCCCTCGGAGGCACCGACCGCCGTGGTCGCGCTGACAGCAATGCCGGGCGTCGACGCAGGGCGGCTGTGGGACGAGCTCGAACTGGCGTTCTCGGAGCTTGGCAACGCCGTCTTGCTCTCGGGGCCTGCCGAGAACTGGAGTGACGAGGACGGGTGGGGGCCTGGCCTCGGTGACCTCGAGCGAGCCTCCGAGTTCGTTCTCCTGCAGACCGCGCTCGACGGGAGCGCCTGGTCGACCTTCTGTCTCCGCCAGGCGGACCGAGTCGTGATCGCGACGGAGGGCGGCTCGCCGGCGGATCCGTCGCCGCCTGCCGGATGCGATCTCGTCTTCCTCCGCATCCCCTCGATCGACGATGTCGCGTCGTGGGCGAGCGCAGACCCGCGGGCGCACCACGTGATCGCGTCTGAAGAAGCGCTTCCGGATGCGACTCGGCGACTCGCACGTCGGCTGACCGGCCGATCCGTCGGACTCGTTCTCTCCGGCGGGGGCGCGAGAGCGCTCGCCCATATCGGAGTGCTGCAGGTCTTCGCAGAGGAGAAGATCGTCATCGACCGCTACGGCGGCTGCAGCATGGGTGCCTTCATCGGCGCGATGGCGGCGCTCGGGTGGCCGCCCGAGGCCATGGTGGAGACGTGCCGCCGGCAGCTCACCCGTCGGGTGCCGTTCAACGACTACACCTTCCCGCGACACGCGCTCCTGCGGGCGCGACGCATCGCCTCCAAGCTCGAACGCATCTTCGGAGACGTCGCTCTCGAGCAGCTCCCGTATCCGTTCTTCAGCGTGAGCGCAGATCTGCTCTCGAGCCGCATGGTCGTCCACCGAACGGGCTCCCTGATCGAAGCGGTGGGCTCGAGCATGGCCATACCAGGCCTCGCGCCCCCGGTGCTCCGGCGCGCCGAGCTGCTCGTCGACGGGGGCGTCCTCAACAACCTCCCCATCGATGTGATGATCGCCGGCGAATCAGGCCCGGTCGTCGCGGTCGACGTCATGCGGCGACTCGAGAGCGACGATCCCGACGCGAATCCGGAGGCCCTCCTCCCGACCATTCTCGAGACGCTCTCCCGCGCGACCGTTCTCGGCAGCGTGGGGCGGGCGGAGTCCAATCGCGAGCTCGCCGATCTCCTGATCACGCCGGACGTGCAGGACATCTCGCTCCGCGGCTTCAAGCACCTCGACCGGGCCGTGGATGCAGGTCGCAGAGCGGCGGAGGAGGCTCTCGCGGCGGGCGGGAGGGAAGCCTTCGCGCCGACGACGGGACACCGTGCGCCGGCTCTTCGCAGCACCGCGACCGTCTCCTGATCGTCACGACGCAGGCGCGAAAGGCGGACAGCCGCCGGCAGTTACGAGATCTCGACGAAGCAGATCTTGTTGTTCTGAGCCCCGGACCCGTTCGAGATCGTCTGCCGGCCGGGTGATTTCGCGCGCCGGTACCCACGGTGTCCGGGTGGTGGCCGTTGGCCGTTACGTCGAGCAGTTACGAGCAGGCGCTCGCAGCGGTCTCCGCACGAGCTGCAGCCTCCTCGTACGCCGCCGCCGTGTCGTCGTTCTCGGACAGCGCCTGCGTGGCGGCGAGCGAGGCGTCTGCACACAGTTCGGCCTTCGCCGCCTCGGCTCGGGCTTGTTCCTCCTCGGCTCGGGCCAGGTCTCGTTCGGCCCGCGCCTGCTCGACCTCGCTTTGGGCCTGGTCGACCGCTGCTTGGGCGTCCGCCACGCTCTGCTCGGCCTCGGCGACGGCTTCCTCTGCCTCAGCTACGTCCTCGTCGCTGACGACCACGATGCCGGAGACATCGGAGAGCGCGGCGTCGATGCTCGCACGGGCATCCGCGATGCGACGCTCGGCCTCGTCCGAGGCCGACTCGGCCGCAGCGGTCTGGGCCTGGAGTTGCGCCTCGGTGTCATTCAGGTCGTCGTTGAGCATGATGGCCCAGACGCCGAGTCCGATCGCGGCCGCGACTGCAACGCCCGCAAGCACCATCCAAACCACCGGGCGTTTCCGCTTTCCGCCATCACCCTGGGGCGCGTCCTGTGTCTGGGGCGTCGGTTCGGTGGGTGAAGAGTCTGTGGTCACTTCGTCTCCCGGTCTCGGTGTCAGGTGCCGCCAACAACGCGGAGTCGCGCCCGGATGGTACGCGTCGTCCCAGCGGTCACTCCGGCCCAAGCCCGGCGCGACTGAAACCTCATCAAGAGCACAAGGCCGACGATGAACGGCACGATCGCCAGAATCGTCAGGGCCAGCGCTGACGATCAGGCCGCCGGCGATCATCATCTGGGTGGTGATCGCTTCGGTGGTTGTTCGTGCAGATCGCCCACGTATCCCCGAACCATGCGAGGGGATGACCCCGATCAGCGAGGCGCTGGGGCTGCGGGAGGGAGGCTCATCGTTGCCTTTTCGGCCAGAAGCGGAGTTGCGGGGATCTGGATCAGACCCCGCGTCGGGCGGTCGAGGTCGAAAGTGACGAACACGAGAAAGCTGACGATCGCTGCAGCCACGACGATGGCGACCAGGCCCTTGCCGAGCACCGAGAGGTAGAGGGCAAGGAGGCCGAGCGCGACCGCCGCACCGAGGAGCTCGAGCCAAAGCACCGGATCGGGCACGCGGTTGTTCAGCCCGGAGAGTCGAACGGTCTGGTGGTCGATCATGTCGTTGAGGCTTTCCAGGTACAGCCGTGGTGCACTGTCGCGGGGGCGGGCGTTCAGGCTCTCACCAGCGAGACGCCAGAGACGGCGCTGCAGCTGCCCCTGCTGCGCGGCGGTTGCCCGGATGTCTGCGCTTCCCGGGACTTCGTACGTGACACGAATCGCGAGGTCGTTGTAGCTCCGAAGGAGCGCGAGCGAGGATCCGCGCTGCGGCTCCGCGATCGTCTGCGCCCGCAGGTATGCAGTGCCGATGGTGTTTGCGTCTGTAACTACATCGGCGCGGCGATCTTGGTAGCGGCCAACCGCGAGCGAGAGTCCGAAGGCAAGGATCAGGCCGACGACTCCCAGCAAGGCACCCTGCAGGACACCGATCGGCTCGCGATGTCTCTCGGAATTTGCCCGGAGGAACCGGCCCGCGAGCACGCCGAGCGCGGATGCGCCTCCTACCACTGCGAAGATGAGGAATCCGAGTTCCCAGCTGCTCAGGGAGAAGAACACTGCGAGTGCAAGCTAGGCGAGTCGACGGACGGGAGATGTACGCGGTGCTGCCTCGGAGCAGGCGACGACCATGAGCTGCCGGGCGAGAGGTAGGGGTGGAGTGCTCTAGGATGCCGCCGCCATGGCAGCAACGACCGGAGGAGAAACCATCGATGTTCCATCCACGGAACGAAGGCTTCGTTCGCCTGCCCGGCGATGGAGAGACGAACGACCTCTTCGGTGACACGTACCGGGTCAAGGCCACTGGAGACGAGACCGACGGTGTCCTCGCCGTAGTCGAGGCGGATCTCGCGCCGAAAAGTAGCGGCACCCCTCTCCACATCAACACGCTCGAAGACGAGAACTACTACGTCGTCGAAGGAACCCTCACCTTTCGGATCAGCGAGGAGACGATCGAGGCCCCGGCTGGATCGTTCGTCCACATCCCGAAGGGCGTCGTGCACACGCACTGGAACGCGACCGACGCACCGGTGAAGCTCCTCGGGTTCCCTGCGCCGGCCGGTTTCGAGAAGTTCTTCGGCGATCTCGCCGAACTGATGTCCCAGATGCCCCCCGGCCCGCCGGACATGAGCCGGATCGGGGCGCTCTACGGCAAGTACGGACTCGAAGTCGTCGGGCCTCCTCCGGGAGCGTAGGCAGACCAATCAGGCGGGAGTTCGGAATGCGGGAGCACCATCGCGCATCGGATGACCTCGCCTCGGAGCGAGGGATCTGCTGCCGAGGTTTCATCGAGGGCGTCACCCGAGGTCTAGTCCTCGCCTTCCCAGTACTCGACCGCGGGGCCGGGCCTCGAGAACATGATGTCTTCGTCCTCGACGTCCTTTGCAAGAACCTTTCCGGTGTCGATGTACTCGATGACCTCGCCGCGGATCATCGAGGAGAGCATCAGTACGCGAATGGGCGACTCTGTTCGGTTGATGATCTGATGCGCGCCCTCCTTGCCGCGCCGAAAGCAGACGACGTCGCCCTCCTTCAACACCTGCTCGCCTTCGGGCGTGCGCAACGTCGGCTCGCCGCGGAGCACGATCATCCACTCCTCGTTCAGGTAGTGCGTGTGGTAGGGCCAGAGCTTGCTGCCGGGCTCGACTTCGGACATGCTGGCGCCGATGAGCTCAGCGCCGATGCGCTCGCCGACACCCGTGCCCTTGGCGCGCCAGCCCTCGCGGTCCCTCGTCGCATCCCACTCGTCGCTCTTGAGGTTGAAAGTCTTCATTCGGTAACCGTAGCTACCTCTCGACGGACATTCCGGCACGCTCGCGCATGCCAACCAGACGCACCTAGACTCCCCTTGGTCGGCTGGCCAGCGGTGAACGGAGGGCGCATGAGCGAATACGCGATCGAGCCGCTTGATGCCACGACCTGGGATGCGTACGCCCGTCTCCTCGACAAGCACAACGGGTGTGGGTTCGGTGGTTGCTGGTGCACGTGGTTCCATACGCGAGAAGGCAGGCCCGAGGGCGAGATGGGCCGCCCCTGGAAGGAGCGTCTCGTTCGCGAGGGGAACGCGCACGCTGCTCTGGTCTTCGACGGAGACGACGCGGTGGCGTGGTGTCAATACGGCACTCCGGAGGAGCTTCCGAACATCCACCACCGGAAGGACTACGAGGCGAAGCGAACGGAAGAGCTTCCTGACTATCGCATCACGTGCATCTTCGTGGACAGGGACTATCGACGAAAAGGCGTCGCGGGGATGGCGCTTCGTGGTGCCCTCGACCTCATCGCGAAGGCGGGCGGTGGAGTCGTCGAGGGGTATCCGCAGGATCTGCCGGAGGGCAAGAGGATCTCGGCCAAGTTTCTCTACAACACCACGCGCAGCCTCTATGCGCAGACCGGCTTCAGCTACGACCGGCCCAAGGGCAAGAACCATTGCGTGATGCGCATGACGGTTGAACCGGTCGCAGCGCCTCGACGCGCTCGCGTCGGATGACATCGCGGTGACCCTCGTACTTGGTGAGTAGGGAGTCAGGCCAGATCTCGCATGAACAGTGGGACTGCGGGGGCTGGTCAACCAACGGGCAGGGGGGTGCTGTACCACTGCACGAGCTACGTGTCAGGCGAGAGCACACTCGCGCATGGGGCGGTTTTCTCGCTCGCGCTACGTCTCAGGGACGGAAGACTTATCAAGGTCGAGGTTCGGGCATACGATTCGCGACCCGTGTCCGATGACGGCTCGGCTCTCGAGATAGAGGAGGCGCGATGCCCACCGACCCGCACCTCGACGTCCCTGAGGCGGTGCGCGTACAGATCCTCGCGACCGAGCATTGGAGTCTGCTCGCGACGCGGAGCATCACATACGGGGCGATCTACAGCCGGGCGACCATCTTCCTGACTGTCGTGTCCGCGGCCGTCGTTGCGTTGGCCCTCGCTGCCGAGGCGACCGAGTTCGGCGACCGTTTCTACGTGTTCGCACTCCTCGTTCTGCCGGTTGCGTTCTTCATCGGGGTGGGGACATACGTCCGCCTCGTCGACGCCAGGATCGAGGACTTCTGGCTCCTGTCCGGCCTGAATCGTCTCCGTCACGCCTATCTCGAGATCTCGCCGGAGCTCGAGCCGTATTTCGTTACGGGCCATCACGACGACGAGCGAGGCCTGTCCGAGACGTACGGCCCAGGCACGGAGAACCGGGTCCTCCGCCTGATTGCCAGCACGTCCACGGTCGTCGGGGTGATCGACGCCGTTCTCGCCGGGGTCGTTGGGGGCCTCGTCGCAAAGGTCGTTGGCGCAGGATCCGAGCTGAGCCTGCTCATCGGCGCAGTGGTGACTTCAGTGGTCGTCGCGTTGCTTGTCCACGCCGACAGGCGCATCATTGCGCGCGGGCGTCGCAGGCTCGAGCCCCGCTTCGCCCGATCGGCGGACCCCGGACGCAAGCACGGACAGCAGGAGCCACCGTCGTCTCCGCGCGCCGACGTGCCCCAGGCCGTGCGAGCACAGATCCTCGCGACCGAGCATTGGAGCCTGCTCGCGGCGAGGGACGTCACCTACCGCGCGGTCTTCAGTCGGGCCGCAATCTTTCTGACGGTGGTGTCCGCGGCCGTCGTTGCGTTGGCCCTGGTCGCTCGCGCGACCGAGTTCGGCGACGGTTTCACCGCGTTTGCACTCCTCGTTCTGCCGGTCGCTCTCTTCGTCGGCCTGGCGACATTCATCCGCCTCATCGAAGCCCGGATCGACGACTTCTGGCTCCTGTCCGGCATGAATCGCCTCCGTCACGCCTATCTCGAGATCTCGCCGGGGCTCGAGCCGTATTTCGTTACGGGCCACCACGACGACGAGCAGGGTCTGTACGAGACGTATGGCCCAGGCACGGGGAGCCGGTTCTACCGCCTGATCGGCGAGACTTCCACGCTCGTCGCGGTGATCAACGCAGCTCTCGTCGGGGTCGTCGTGGGGCTCGTCGCGAACGCTGCGGGCACAGGATCCGAGCTGAGCCTCTTCATCGGTGCAGTCGTGACGCCGGTGCTCGTCGTATCGCTGGTCAACACGAGCAGGCGCCTCATCGAACGTGGGCGTCGCTTGCTCGAGCCCCGCTTTGCACGACAGGTCGAAACGGTACGGCGACACGGGTAGCTGGGCCTCGCGCGCGCTCGCGAGCCAACCTCATCTGGCTTACGACGGGGTCTTGCCCGAAACGCTCGTGATCCTCGTCGAGGCCTGAGCCGGCCGGGCTCGACGGGCGCCTAGTAGATGTGCAGCTTCTCCAGGAGCGCGAGCGGGTCGTCGAGCGATTCGAACAGATCCTTGTTGTGCTTGATCATCTTGCTCCGCATGTAGACGCGGAGCCACTGCTTGTAGATGTATAGCTCGTAGCGATCGAGCATCTCTCCTGGCGGCAGGTCGGATTGCGCCAGGAGCCCGGCAAGAAACATCGCACACTCGAAGCCGAGCGAAATCGACTGAAAGTACGGCGAGCCGATCGCCGAGTCGCCGGCGAGGAACACCGGGGAACGCGCGAACGGATGGTCGCTCGCACCCGCTGTGGTCAGCTGACGACTCGTCGCATTTCGCGCGCGGTAAAGGTCCAATGGGATCCGGACGATCTCCAGTTCGCCGACGATCTCCCCGTGTGTCTCCTCCTTGATCTTGTCGATGAACCGGTCCATCGACTCGGCGACGCCCGGAAAGTTGCTGCGTAGCCACTCGCCGTCGAATCGCGACGGCATCGCCTCGTACTCCTCGGCGCTGATGTTGACGATGCCTGTGACGTGGCTGACGCTGCCGTCGTAGTGCGTGCGATGCACCATCGGGATGAACTTGTACTGCGCGTTCCCGATGTTCTTGGCGTACTTGCAGTGCTCGTTGCAGTCGTACCGCTGCCCGTACAGGAAGGTGATGACGAGCGCGTATTCGAGGCGCACATTGATCGTGTTCGCGCCTTCCACGTCGCCGGAGCCGGCCACCAGATGATCTCGAAGCAGTGAACTGCTGCCGGTGCAGTCGATGAGGACGTCGCCAGGCTCGAGCATCGCCGTCGCCTCCTCCGCGGTCACGACGGCGTCGATGCGCTGCACGCCGTTAGTCGGGCGCGCGTCGATCAGATCGCTGAGGGACTGCTCGATCGCGTTGAGCGGGCAGAAGCCGATCGCCCAGCTCCGCAGGAGCCCGCTGAGGTCCGAGGGGATGGACTGTCGGAAGGCGAGGCCCTGGTCAAGCTCGTGTGGATCGAAGATCGCCTCGACGCTGTCTCCGTCGATCGCATCGGCTCGGTAGCTCTCGGCCGAATCGGCAACGAGATACGGGGCGAGCTGAACCATGCGCGTGCGCGTGTACTCGCGCCGCTTCTCGAAGAGGCGCACGGAAACCCCGTCCATCGACTGGAGCAGCGCCGTGAGCAGAAGACCCACGGGTCCCGCGCCGACAATGTGCACTCGCATGCGGGGCAGTCTCGCAGAGCTTTGGAGTCAGACTGGCGACACCGTCCAGCAGGATGCGGCCGTCGTCATTCAGTACGAGCACGTCGTAGCCGTTCCCGGCGACGGTCATTGCCAGTCGAAGGGAGCTCCGATCAGCTCCGACCGGTCGCAAAGCACCTGTACGTTCTGCAACGGGCGAATGGGCGGTGCAGGACTCGAACCTGCGGCCACCTGCGTGTAAAGCAGGTGCTCTACCAGCTGAGCTAACCGCCCGCGCGCCGCCGGTTGCGTCCGGTGGAGCGAGGTGCCCCCAACGGGATTCGAACCCGTGCTGCCACCTTGAAAGGGTGGTGACCTAGGCCGCTAGTCGATGGGGGCCCGGCCCGGAGTGTAGAGCCAGCCCGCGGCGACCCGCCGCGTAGCGGCTTCTACACTGAGGCGGCCCAGGGCCGATAGCTCAGTTGGTAGAGCAGGGGACTTTTAATCCCAAGGTCGTTGGTTCGATTCCAACTCGGCCCATCAGAGAAAGCCCGGCACGGACGGCCGGTTCGATTAGAGAACGTCGCAAAGTGCGGCAAATCGGTCACGCACGACTTGACCGACTCACCTTCGTTGCATACGTTGCCCCTCGCACCGAGTACGGAGCGCGAGTAGGTCGAAGCTCAGCTTGAAGGCTCTACGCGGAAGCGGAAGGTCAGCGGGCTGAGTGGACGAAAGCGCCACCGGCTCGGTGAATTTTCTTGCGCGAACTACCTGCGTAGCGGGAGCGGAGGGCGGCTTGCTCGCGCGCGATTCCGTCCTGTGCTCGCTACGGGTTCAGCTCGTCGCTCCGCGACGAGGCGATACCGAGTTAGGGTCTCGCCTTCGATGATGAGCGCTGTTAGCCCGGCGCCCGAGTGGTTGACAGGCCCGGATCGACGCGTAGCCTGCACCCACCGATGAGCGAGACAAGACGATGAGTCGACCGGTGACGCTATTCACCGGTCAGTGGGCGGACCTGCCGGTCGCCGAACTCGCGGCCGCCTGCGCCGGCTGGGGGTTCGACGGGCTCGAGCTGGCGTGCTGGGGCGACCACTTCGAGGTCGACCGCGCGCTGGCGGACGACACCTACTGCCGCGAGCAGAGGGAGCTCCTCGAGCGGCACGGGCTCGGGTGCTGGGCGCTCGGCGCGCACCTCGTCGGACAGGCCGTGTGCGATCGCATCGACGAGCGGCATCAGGCGATCCTGCCGCCCGACGTGTGGGGCGACGGCGAGGAGGAAGGCGTGAGGCGTCGCGCTGCCGAGCGGATGAAGGACACCGCACGGGCGGCCGCACGGTTCGGCGTGACCCAGGTGAACGGCTTCACGGGCTCGCCGATCTGGCACCTCCTGTACTCGTTCCCACCGAACGACTTCGCGGAGGTCGAGCGCGGCTACGAGGCGTTCGCCGAGGCGTGGTCACCGATCCTCGACGTCTTCGATGCCGAGGGCGTCCGCTTCGGCCTGGAGGTGCACCCGACGGAGATCGCGTACGACTTCGTGACGACAGAGAAGACACTCGCCGCCGTCGGCCGCCGCCCGGCGTTCGGCATCAACCTCGATCCGTCCCACTTCGCGCACCAGCACCTCGACACCGCCGAGTTCGCGCTCCAATTCGCCGAGCGCATCTACCACGTGCACGTCAAGGACTCGAAGAAACGGCTCGATGGTCGCCGGTCGATCCTCGCCTCGCACCTGAACTTCGGAGAGGAGGCGCGCGGCTGGGACTTCGTGTCGCCGGGCCACGGCGACGTCGACTTCGAAGCGCTGTTTCGGGCACTCAATCGGATCGGCTACACAGGCCCGCTCTCCATCGAGTGGGAGGACTCGGGGATGGACCGCGAGTTCGGCGCCCAGGACGCTCTCGCCTTCGTTCGACGGACCGACTTCCCGGCATCGGGTATGGCCTTCGACGCGGCGATGCAGCGCGACGCCGCCGCCGAGTAGCGCCGACCGCGGTGATCGGCGACATGCTGCCCGCGGCGACATTCCCGCACTCGCACGGAAGGAACTCGTGGCCTGAGCCTCTTCGGTGCTTCGGGGCCTTCGGGCCCTCGACTACGCCGGGACAGCCGCGCTAGGCACCTCGACTCCCGTCGCGCGCGCCACCGCCCACTCCAACGCATAGTCGGCGACGGCCTCCCACCCGTCTGCGCCACACGTCCAGTGGTCGCGGCCTTCGAACTCGAAGTACTCGGTGATCGTGTCTTCGCCCTTGTAGTGCTTCGCGTTCGACTTGTTCACTGACGGCGGCATGATGTGATCCTCGCTGCCGCCGATGAAAAGAAGCGGCGCGCGGTTCGGGTTCTTGTAGTTGACCCACGTCTCCTGGTGGCCGGGCTTGAAGTTCGCGATCAGCCCGTAGGCCCAGATCCAGTTGCCGGGCGCAGGGATGTGGTATCGGTCATAGACCTTCTGCGAGTCCTCCTCGCTGAGCGTGTTCGTGAACGCGTAGTGGAACTCGTCGTGCGTGAAGCCAGACGCCTTGTGCCGGTTCCGCGGATCCTTGAGGGCCGGGAACAGTGACTTGATCTGCGATACGGGAGAGACGCGCACGCCCTCCGTCGGAGCCGAGTCGATTGCGACGCCGGCCGCGCCGCAGCCGCGGTCGAGCAGAAGCTGCGTCAGCGTCCCGCCGAACGAATGGCCCACGATGATCGGTGGGGTGTCGAGCTCCGTGATCGCTTCGGCGATCTGTGCGACGGTCGCCGGCACGGTCGCCGTGGCGATGGGTGTCGGATCCTCACGCAGCGCCTCGACCTCTACCTCGAAGCCCGGGTACGTCGGGGTGATGACCCTGTATCCCTTGCCTTCGTAGTACGGGACCCATTCCTCCCAGCTCCTGGGCGTCATCCAGAGCCCATGGATCAGAACGATCGTGTCCGGCGCGTTTTCGCTCGCCATGTTCGCCTCCTCGGCTAGTCAGTTGCGTGGCGCAACCGACCCTATAAGAGTCACTAGCTTCACGCAACTAAACGCGTACTCTTCGTACGTGCTCAAGCGCGAATACATCGGGCAGGAGTCGTGCTCGGTCGCGCGGACACTCGAGATCGTCGGCGACCGCTGGACCTGGCTTCTGATCCGTGACGCCTTCCTCGGGATTTCGAAGTTCGGAGCGTTTCGAGATAGCCTCGGTATCGCCCCGAACGTGCTTCACGAGCGGTTGGCCCGGCTCGTCGAGGAGGGGATCTTCGAGCGTGCGTTGTACAGCGAGCGTCCAGCGCGGTTCGAGTACAAACTCACGCAGAAGGGCTCTGACCTCTTCACCGCGTTAAACGCCTTACGGCAGTGGGGCGATCAGTACATCTGCGGCGAGCCGATGCGGCTCTTGCGCGTCAAGGGGAGCGAGACACCTGTCATTGCGGCGCTCGTGCCGGATGGCACACCCGTTCTCGCCAACGATGAGATCGAGCTCGTGCCGGGGCCGGGTTTCCCGCACGACTAGCGATCCGCCCTGGGACAAGGTCGCCCTGCGGCAGCTCACCGTTCGGTCCTAAGCCAGCGTCGCGCACCTCGAAGTGGAGCCGCGTCGATCCGCAGTGCGGGCAGCCGTGCTCCGGAGACGAGTTCGCGGTCATGAGGAACGAAGACGACCATCGCGACACTTCGAGGTCAGTGCACCTCGTCGGCGTGGCTGCCCTCTGGCCGAACCTAACTGCACTCAGGCCGAGGCGGCCGTGCTGACGCTCTTCGCCTGTGGCCCTTTCGGCCCGTCTTCGACCTCGTACTCAACCTTCGCGCCCTCAGCGAGAGTCTTGAACCCTTCCCCGCTGATCGCGCTGTGGTGAACGAACACGTCTTTGCTTCCGTCTTCCGGCGCTATGAAGCCGTAGCCCTTGTCGTCGTTGAACCACTTGACCGTTCCGGTCGGCATATCGTCACTCCCTTGAGTGATCGTGAACGCGCAACGGAGGGCCAAGAGCCAACCGGTACTCGCTCCATTACAGGTACCTCACAGTACAGCGCATACGCCCAGGGGCATGGCGAGGTCCGCGGGAGACTCGGCGCTTCGGAGAGTCTCCCTGCATGCTGGCACACACAGTTGCCTTGCCGGGCAAGAACCTGACCCCCTCCCTGCAGGGAGGGGGTCGCTTGGCCTCGTTCCGCTGCGTGCGTGAGGAGCGAAGCGGTGAAGTCCGTCAGTGCGGGCGCTTGGTTACCGGCCTTTACGCATGCACGTGCCGCTGTAGTCGAACGTCGGGTTCCCCTCGGGGGTCTGGCCGGTGCCGACCACCACGAGGTCGCACTCGTACCAGGAGCCCGTGTCCGGGGCATCGTTGCTGCGAGTGAGGTGGACCCTGCCCGTTTCCTCGCCCGTGGCGAGGTTGACCTCGAAGCGCGACTCGTCGCTTCTGAGAATGACCGGATCGGAGCCGGCAATCGTGCCCGAGAAGACATTCGCGCCGGTGACCACGAGCGTGTTCGCGGCGAAGTCGAACTCCTGGGTCGCCTGATAGAGCACCTTCCCGTGCACGTCGCCAGTGAGCTCGACGATCTCGGTGAGCGCCCGAATCATCCCCGTCGGAGTCGTCTGCTCGGAGTGGATGATCGCCTCGCTGGCGATGTCTACCCCGCTGCCGGAGACGGCTACCGCCTTCTCGCTGCCGGCGATCGCCGCCGCCGATGTCAGGATCGCCGTGCCCGCGAGCGCAGCCCCGAGCACCGGGATGGAGATAGTGGTTCTCATGCATCCTCCTTTCGTCTCGGTTCGAGCGTAGGAGGGCTACGCACCGAAGAAATCGGCCACTTGGCCGATGTTTCGCGACCCCGATCGACGCAGACTCACGGGCGCATGGACGTGCTCATCCGCCTTGAGCGCACGGAGCCCCCCGCCGGCACGATTCTGCCGCCGCGCGACACGAACGCGGCCGGCCCAGATGCACTTCCATTCGTCGGCTGGCTCGGACTCCTGCGGGCCCTGTCTGAGATCATGCGGGCCGCGACCGATCCGGCGGTCAAGGGCGGATAGCACGTCGCGCGCGCCGTTCATACGATCTGCGGAGTGCCAGCATCGGTAGTGGATCTTCTTCCAGGGCGCGCCGCCGAGCTCGACCTGTTGTCCGCGTGCCTCGAGCGAGCCGCAAGCGGCCGTCTCCAGACCGTGCTCATCGAGGGCGAGGCCGGGATCGGGAAGACGCGCGTCCTCGAGGCGGCGGTCGAGCAGGCCCGCGGACGGGGCTTCCACGTCTTCGTCGGCCGAGGCGACGAGCTGGAGCGGGCCCGTCCCTTCGGCCCACTATCGGAAGCTCTCGGCTGCACGGCCGGAGTGGAGGATCCACGACGGGCGGAGATCGTCCGGCTTCTCACCGGGGACGATCAGGCTCGGGGACAGATCGAGCTCACACGCGACCCGGGAGCGCAGTTCCGCGTCGTCGATGCGTTCGTCGACCTGGTCGAGGAGGCCGCGCTCGCCGGCCCGGTCGCGCTCGCTGTCGAGGACCTGCAGTGGGCCGACCCGTCGACCATCGTCACGCTCCGCTCGCTCGCGCGGCGGCTGACGTACGTGCCGGTCGCGCTGCTCGCGAGCTTGCGTCCCGTGCCACGCGCTCGCGACCTCGAAGGGCTCATTGACGCTCTTGTGCGCGACGGCGCAGAGCAGATCGCGCTTGGCCCGCTTCCCGAGGAGGTGGTCGCACAGCTGGTGGCGGAACTCGTGCGCGCTCAGCCCGGGTGCTCACTGCTCGAGGAAGTCGCCGGGGCCGCGGGCAACCCGCTGTTCGTCGGCGAGCTGGTGAGGGCGCTCGACGAAGAGTGCGCAATCCGCGTCGTAGATGGACGCGCGGAGATTCAGGACGTGTCGCTCCCGCCATCGCTCCGCTTGACGATCCTGCGCCGGCTCAGCTTCCTCGAGGATGACGCGCTCGAGCTGCTCCGGGTCGCGGCCTTCCTGCGCTCGATCTTCTCCCTGCGGGAAGTCGCGAACGTGCTGGATCGCTCGGCGACGGAGCTCTTGCAGCCGGCACGCAAGGCGCTGCTCGCGGGGGTGCTCGAGGAGCGCGAGTCGCGGCTCGCATTCCGGCACGACCTCATCCGAGAGGCGATCTATGAGGACATCCCGGAAGACGCCCGCTCCGCGCTACACCTCGAGATCGGGCGCCGTCTCGCTCGCTCAGGGGCTCCCGCGCTTCAGGTGGCCGAGCAGTTCGCCCTTGGCGCGCAGCCCGGCGACGCCGAGGCGATCGAGTGGCTGCACGCGGCGGCGCACGAGACAGCACGCACCGCTCCAACCGTCGCGGTCGAGCTGCTCGAACGGGCGCTCGACCTCGAGGATGCAGACGAGCGCCGTGCCGGGCTGCTCGCCGACCTCGTGCCCACGCTGCTCTGGTCGGGCAAACCGCAAGAGGCCGAGGCACGGGCCCGGGAGGCTCTCGAGGCGCCAACTTCTCCGGATCTGGAGCAATCGTTACGGCTCGGCTTGGTCGGCGCGCTTGCGGCCCAGGGGCGGGCCACGGACGTACTCGACGAGGTCCGAAACGTCACCACCCGCACCTCGCTCTCCGCCGACGTCCAATCGCAGCTGCAGGCCGAGGCGGCGAACGCGCTCGCCTTTGTCGACCAGCTCGACCTCGCAGAGCAAACAGCGCACGAGGCCGTCGCGCTCGGGCGGCCCGTACAGAGCGACGGCGCCGCAATGGGCCTGCTCGTCCTCTGTGACATGGCGCGCGTCCGCGGACGGCCCGAGGACGCGCTCGCGCTCGCACAGGAGGCACTGACGCTCCCCGCCGCCCGGAGCGGCTCGCGTCTCCGCTGGCCGCCCGAGGTCTTCCTCGCTATGGCCCTCCACCAGCTCGACGCGCTCGAGGACGCACACGAGGCGCTACGAAAAGGCCAGCGTGCCGACGAGCGGCTCGGCAACGTCTCCTACCTCCCCGTCTACTACTACGAGGCGGCCTCGCTGCTCTTCAGCGCCGGCCGTTGGGAGGACGCCATCGCCCAGGCGCGCGCCGGTCTCGACGTGGCCGATGAGGTCGGTCTCGAGATGCTCCTTTCCTGGCCGTACGGGGTGCTCGCGCTGATCGCAGTCCACCGCGACGAGCTGGATGCGGCAGCCGCGTCCCTCGCCGCCTTCGAGAGCCGACACGGCGCCGAGACGGCCGCGATGTCGCGCGGGCTACTTGCCGAGGCGCGAGGCGACGCCGCGGGCGCGCTTGCGACCTTCGCGCGCGCCTGGAATAGCGACGAGACCCTCGGCGTCGTCTACCGGCGCCGCCTGCTCGGCCCGGACCTCGTTCGCCTCGCGCTCGCCGCACACGACCGTGAGCGCGCACACGCCGTCGCTGCGAAAGTCGACGAGGCAGCCGCCCTCGCACGGGTTCCCAGCATCCACGGCGTCGCTCTACGGTGCCGTGGGCTCGTCGAGGGCAACGCTGACCTCCTGCTGCGCGCTGTCGAGCAATACGCGCAAGGGCCGCGTGCGTTCGAGCGTGCGCTCGCCTGCGAGGACGCCGCGGTGGCGCTCGCCCGCGCTGGGCGCATCGCCGAAGCTACTGCACTGTTCGAGGATGCACTCGGCGTCTACGTCGAGGTCGGCGCGAGGCGAGACGCCGCTCGTGCACTCGCCTCGATGCGCAATCTCGGCATCGGCCGAAAGCGCAGAGGAGCACGGAAGCGGCCGGAGCGAGGCTGGGAGTCGCTTACGCCGTCCGAGCTCGAGGTCGTGCGCCTGGCCGCGACCGGCCTGACGAACCCGCAGATCGGGCAGCGCCTGTTCATCTCACCCCGTACGGTTCAGACCCACCTCGCACACGCCTTCCGCAAGCTGGATCTCTCCTCCCGAGTCGAGCTCGCGGCTGAAGCAGCGAAGCGCGGCATCGTCTGAGCGAAGAGGCTTCGCGCGCGCAAGGCCACAGACCCTCCATTCAGCTCTGCCGGGCGGCAGCCGGGCGGAGGCGGTCGGAGCCGGGTTCGCGGAAATTTCAACAACACGTGCCTAGCCGGTGGCTCCGGTCGGAGCCGGTTGCGCCGAACGAGCCTGTCGCGCCGGAGGTCACAGCTCAACTGGCAACTTGGCCGGCCGCCACGTGAGCCTTGCTAGATCAGCGCCGCCTGAGCAGCCGCACGGCGACGTCGTTGCATCCACCAGCAGTTGTTCTGGCAAGACATCTAATCCCAAGGTCGTTGGTTCAATTCCAACTCGGCCCATTCTCGGACGTTGCTTCGAGCCGTCAGGACACGGCGCGCAGGTGGGGCTCGTTCAGGTGCCTCGAGCTGTACTCCCACTCCTCGCCGTTCCACTTCCACCCCGGGGCGGGTAGAACGGCTCCGATGTCCTCGACTCCTCGAGCCACAAGGATGCCGGACTCGCTCCACGTGGTGAAGTGAGGCACATGCAGCTCCCCGACCATCTCGCCGTCCTGATCGAACATGAGACCCCCCTCTCCGATGCCGACCGAGCGGACGGAGTGTATTCCCCTTCCGCTTTGCGTGTTCAAACGGCGCGAGTTGGGAGCGCGTATGGGTCAGTCCACCGACAGCAGGTCGATCACGAACACGAGGGGCTCGTGCGGCTTGATCACGCCACCGGCTCCTCGCGCACCGTAGGCCATGGCCGAGGGGATGGTGAGCTTGCGTCGGCCGCCCACCTTCATGCCTTGCACGCCGGTGTCCCAGCCCGGGATGACCTGTCCCTTCCCGAGCTTGAACTCGAACGGTTGCTCTCGATTCCACGAAGCGTCGAACTCCTCCCCCGACGAGAAGGCGACTCCGACGTAGTGCACCGCCACCTTGGCGCCGGCGGTTGCCTCGTCTCCGTCGCCGACGGTGATGTCGTCGATGCGGAGCTCGAAGGGGATGTCGCCTTCAGGCTTGTCGATCTGTGGCCGTTCGAGTGGCAACGCAGTCTCCTGACCTCGGCATTCGGATGCGGCAGCGCGCTCGCCACGAAGACGGTATAGGCCGCGGCCAGGGCGTCGCGATCGGTCACAGCACGGGCGCCGCCCCGGGTTCCCCGCGCAGGGAAATGATCGCCTCGGCGCGCATTCGGTTTTTCTCGCCACAAACTCGAGTTCCATTCAGACGTCGAAGTTCCACAAGTGAAACCGCGGCTCACTGGAACCACGCCATGACCGACCAGTGGATCGGGCTCGAGCTCCGCCATCTCACTGCATTGCAGGCGATCGCCGAGACCGGTTCGTTCAAGGGTGCCGCAGCCCGACTCGGGTACACGCCCTCTGCGATCAGCCAGCAGATCGCGAGTCTCGAGCGAATCGTGGGTACGCAGGTCATCGCGCGCGAGCACGGCCGACGAGCGCTCGGGCCCACGCAGGCGGGTATGGCGCTGCTCGGCCACATGGCAGCGATCGAGGCGCGCCTGGGTGCAGCCAAGGCCGACATCGACGCATTCGCCAGGGGAGCGATGGGCTCACTCCGAATCGGAGCGTTCGAGAGCATCCAACGACGGCTGCTCCCCGAAGTCATGCGCCGTTTCCGAGGCGTGTTTCCGGACGTCGAGCTGGAGGTTGCCGAGACTCTCGGCGATTTCGATCTGCTCGACTCGCTGGAGCGAGGAACGCTCGACCTCGCCTTTGCCGTCTTGCCGCTGCCGGATGGCCCATTCCGCGCGACGGTCGTTCTCGAAGATCCTTGGGTTCTCGTCACCGAGGCGAGGGGCGATCACACCGCGCTTTCCCATCTCACCCTTCGTGAGATCGCCGAGCTCCCGCTCGTCTGCTGGCATTCTCCTTTGCCGATCGCCCCTGCGCTGGACAGCTTCAGAGCCGCCGGGATCGAGCCGAACATCGTCCTTCGATCGGACTACAACGAGGTCGTGCAGGGCTTTGCCGGAGCGGGCTTCGGAATTGCGCTCATGCCGCGTCTCGCGGTCAACCCCTGCGATTCCCGGACGGCGATCGTCGATCTCGAAGGGCTGATCCCGCCTCGGCGACTGGCTATTGCGTCGCATCGCGACCGAGCGTCGAACGAAGCGATCGATGCCTTCGTGTCGTACGTGGCCGAGGTCGGTTCCGAGATCGGTGCCGCTCGAGCAGCCGCCGAGCGACCGGTCCCCGTGCGCAACGTCGCCGTGCGCTGAACCTGCGCTTCCACTCTTCGCCAGGAACCCCACGTTCGTCCAGGGCCGCCCAGGCCAATTTCAGATGCCCTGGACGAACGTCACGGAGGGGCGTCATCACCCTAGCCGCAGAAGGCGTCCGGACGAAATTACGAATAGGAATCACCGGTCACGATTCAGGCACCGCATTTTTCAGCACAACGGTAGTGAATCGGGATTCGCTCGTGTGTAGAAACGCTAACCACCTACGCTCGGTCATTCACGTCTGAATGAGTGACCGAAGAAGCGGCGATGGTCGGTCGACGCCTGACTGGAAATCAACTCCGGAGGGAGATTCTACATGCGCAAAAGCTCGATCGTATTTCTCGGTGGGGTGCTCGCCATCGTCGCGAGCCTCGTCGTCGGCCCGGCAGCGACGGCGAAGTCCACCGGTGCAAGCGCCGGCACAGTGGTCGTCGTTCACGACCAGGAACCGGGCGGCACCCTCAACAACTTCATCTCGGAAGGAAACGGCTACACGAACTCGCTGGTCATGAACCTGATCCTGGCGGGCGGGGTGATCTACGACAACAAGGTCACGCTGAAGCCGTACCTCCTGGACGGCCTCCCCAAGCTCCTGCAGAAGGAGCCGCTGAAGGCCAGCTTCAAGTACAAGGCCAACGCGAACTGGAGCGACGGCAAGCCGGTCACGGGTGCCGACTTCATGGCTCTGTACCGGACGACCATGAACCCGAACTGGGACATCACCTCCCGCGAGGGTTTCGAGGACATCGCCAAGGTTCAGGTGAAGGGGAAGTCCGTCACCGTCACCTTCAAGCCCAAGCGGGCGTACGCGGCATGGGACGTCCTGCTCGGAACCTCCCCGCTCCCGGCGCACAAGGTCGCCGGCCAGGACTTCAACAAGCTCTGGGCGGACTCGATCGACGTCTCGAGCGGTCCCTTCAAGTTCCAGAGCTGGCAGAAGGGCACGCAGCTCACCCTCGTCAAGAACGGCGCCTTCAAGGCCGGCCCGGCGGCCAAGCTCGACCGGGTCGTCTTCCGCTACATCAGCGGGCCGTCGCAGTACCAGGCGCTGAAGAGCGGTGAGGGCGACGTCATCGACGCCGTCTCGCCGCAGATCCAGATCGTCGACTTCTACAAGGACTCGCGGTTCAAGGTGCAGGGCGGAGCCAGCTACTCGTGGGAGCACCTCGACTTCCAGCAGGGCGCGAAGGCTCATCCGGCGCTGAAGAAGAAGTTCGTCCGGCAGGCGATCATCCAGGGCATCAACCGGGCGCAGATCCGCGAGGTGCTGTACATCAAAACGGGCCTCGTTCCTAACCCCAAAGACCTGCCGGTTCTGCAGAGCAACATCTTCAAGCCGTTCGAGTCCTCGTACGCCACGCCGTACAAGCGGTGGGGCTTCAGCCAGAGGAACACCATCGCACTGCTGAAGAAGAACGGCTGCACCGGCGGTCCTGACACGGCCAGTGCCGGCAACTCGAAGCTGTTCAGCTGTCCTGGTGTGGGTGAGCTCAAGTTCCAGTTCACGACGACGTCCGGCAACCCGCTTCGGGCCCTGACGTTCGAGATCATCCAGAGGCAGTTGAAGAGCGTCGGCATCGAGTTCACGCCGCGCTTCATCTCGCCAGCCGTGCTCTTCGGCGGTGGAACGCTCACCTCCGGCGACTGGCAGTCGGTGATGTACACGCTCACCGGCGGGCCGACCAGCTCGGGCACGTTCTTCGGCATCGGTGGATGCGGAGGAGACCAGAACTACGCCGCTGCCTGCAGCAGGAAGGCATCCGCAATGCTGCAGAAGGCGCAGTTCACCCCCGATGCGGCCGCACGCAACAAGCTGCTCCACAACGCCGAGGTCATCCTGGCGGACGAAGTCTTCTCGATTCCGCTGTTCGCCCGACCCCAGCACCTCCTGAGCAGCGTCAAGGTGAAGGGCGCGCTCAGGAACCCGACCCAACAGGGCGGGACGTGGAACGCCGAGACCTGGAGCGTCGCTTCGTAGGTAGCCGCAGCCTACGACCGTGCCAGGCCCGCTCGGCTGACACGGAACAACGAAAGCCCCGTCCGGCTGGCTGTCCGGGCGGGGCTTTCGCTCACAAGGGCTTGCGGTACGCCGTCCAGCTGGCAACGACCTCGTAGCCGAGGCCGGCATAGAGATCGAAGGCGCCGTTCGGGTTCTCGGTGTGCACGCCGAGGGCGACCTCGGTCATGCCGCGGTCGGCGAGCGCGCGGATGCTCTCGACGATCAGCGCCTTCGCGAGACCGCGTCGGCGCCAGCGGCGCGCGGTCGAGATGTTCTCCGTCCATCCGCGCCGGAGGCCGAGCTCGGCGTTCTGCGCTGTATCGATGTACGACCGAACCTGACCCGCGACGCCCTCCTCGTCCCACGCGATCTTCCAGAGTGTGAGGTCGCGGTACGGACGCGCGAGAAACTCGGCGTACGACGTCTCGGTCGGCTCGACGTAGCCCCAGTGATCGCGGAAGGCTTCGGTGTCGGCCTCCCAGATCTCGCGTAGCTGCTCCTCGGTCGCGGGTCTGATCTCGACGCCTTCCGGGAGCGGGTGCTCGGGGAGTTCCCGGACGGACGGGCGGACCATGTCGGCGGCGTACGTGACCGGCTCGAACCCGTTCCCGCGCACGAGCGCCGTCGCCGCGGTGTTCGCGTCGTTGATGAACACCTGGAACTGCTGGTCGGAGGCGTCGTGCTCGGCCGCGATCTCGCGTAGGCGAGTCTCGTTCCAGGCGAAGAGGGCCGAGCCGATTCCCCGCTCCGCGAACGCGGGATCCACGAAGCAGACCTGCGTGTAGGTGCGCGGCCCGTCGACCTCCTGATCCCAGGTCACACGGCTGTAGGCGACCGGCCGACCGTCGACCTCGGCGACGAGCAGGTCGCGCTCGGGATCGCAGCGCTCGAGGTGGTCGTAGTGGGCGGCCATGCCTTCGACCGTCTCGACGCGATCCAATCCCTCAGCTCGAACGACGGCGTTGATGATGCGGACGAGATGTACGTAGTCCGAGCTGCCCTGGAAGGGCCTGAAGACGACATCGGATACCTGCGGAAGCGGTGGCACGTGCGCAATCACTATCACCCGGTTCATGGGAATGCGTGCGACCATTGCTTCTTCGCGCAAGCAGACAAGGAAGGACCGACATGAACGAGCATGAGGTGACCCGACGCCGACTCCTCGAGCTCGGCCTCACACTGCCGCCCGTCGCCGCCCTGCTCGCCGGCGCCGACGCGTTCGTCCGTGATGCCGAAGCCGCCCCCCTGCTCGCCGCGACGCCGATGCTCGTCGACGCCGACGACCCGACTCCCGAGCTCACCGAAGGCCCGTATTTCACAGCCAGCTCGCCGCGGCGCCGGGCCATCGTGCCTGCGGGTGCCTCCGGGACACGGCTCGTTCTCTCCGGACGCGTGCTCAGCACGGCGGGCAAGCCCGTCCCTCGAGCGTTGATCGACTTCTGGCAGTGCGATGCGAGCGGTGTGTACGACAACAGCGGCTACCGCTTCCGGGGCCATCAGTTCACCGACGCCCGCGGCCGGTACTCCCTGACCACGGTCGTCCCCGGTGTCTATCCGGGGAGGACGAAGCACATCCACGTGAAGGTGCAGGCTCCGAAGCGCTCGGTGCTGACGACCCAGCTGTTCTTCCCGGGCGTCGGCGGCAACCGAGCCGACGGCATCTTCACCTCCGAGTGCCTCGTGACCGGTTGGCGCGTGGTCACCGGCCGCCGGGTCGCGCGCTTCGACTTCGTGCTCGACCTCTGAGGGCACTAGCGTCCAGCGCGTGAGCTCGCGCGCGACGCCATGGATTCGCTCGCACCCGTCCGCCGTCGCCGCGGCGGCGCTCGCCCTGCTCTGGCTCGGGATCAGCGCCGTGATCGCGATCTGGTTCTCGGGAAGGATTCAGGACTGGTCGGTGATGACCGACGAGCTCCTGTACGCGAAGCTCGCGACCTCGATCGCCGACACGGGGTCTCCCCTCCCGCAGGTGCATGGAACCTCGATCGCGGTCTACAACCAGCTCTATCCCCTGCTCATCGCGCCTTTGTATGGCGCGCTCTCGGCACCCGAGGCTTTCCGCGCTGCGCACGTGCTGAACGCGTTCCTCATGACGAGCGCTGTCTTCCCTGCGTACCTGCTCGGCCGCCAGGCGCTCTCTCGCCCGTGGGCGTTCGCCGCCGCCGGTCTTTCCGTCCTCGTCCCCTGGATGGTGCTCACGGGCTTTCTGATGACCGAGTCCGCCGCGTATCCCGCGTTCCTGTGGGCGGTTCTCGGCCTCCAGCTCGCGATTGCCGCGCCGAGCTCCCGGCGCGACCTGCTTGCCGTCGCGGCGCTCGGCTTCGCTGTTCTCGCGAGAACGCAATTCGCCGTGCTCGTCGTCGTGCTGCCACTCGCGATCCTGGCCCACGAGATCGGTACGCGACGGAACCTGCTCGCCGGGCTCCGGCAAGCGCTCGCTGCGCATCGTCTCCTCGCGCTGGTCTATGCCGCCGGGCTCGCCGTGACCATGATCCTCGCGTTCGCGGGCTCGTTCGGAAGCCTTCTCGGCGTCTATGCGGTGACCGTCGAGGAGGGCTCATTGCTTCCCTCCGGTGTCTGGGCGTCGGCAGGACGGCATCTCGATGCGGTCGCGATCGGCTGCGGGGTCGTGCCGTTGATCCTGGGAGGCGGGTGGATGCTGGCGACGATCGCCCGTCCCCGAGGGAAGCGCGGCCACGCCCTGGCAGCTCTCTCCCTGGTGACGATCACGCTCCTTACCTTCCAGGCGGCGTCGTTCAGTGTCCGCTTCGGCGAGTCGATCGTGCGCGACCGCTACCTGTTCTACGTCGTCCCACTGCTTCTGATCGGATCGGCCGCGGCGCTGGAGACCGGGCGGCGCAAGCCGGTCGCCCTCGGCGCGGCGCTGGTCACGATCCTGTTCGCCGCCACGGCCGCGCAACTCCCTTTCACGACGTATCCGGGCGTCTGGGTCGACTCGCCGGCAAGCGTCCTCAACGAGTGGCTTGGCGAGCAGTCCGGCGAGCTCGGCACGGGCACCTTCGTCGCCTTGCTCGGTCTGTTTCTCGGTCTCGCGCTCGTCCTGGCCGTGCTGCTCGCGCCTCGCCTGCCGGTCGCGATCCTCACGCTCGTCGTCCTTGTGGTCTTCTCGACGCTCACGCTCCGGAGCGAGGTCGATCGCATCGTCTCGGGCACCGGTCTCAGCGGGCGTCCGCTCGCCGGGCCTCCCGGGCTCGTGCTCGACTGGCTGGACACGGTCGTACCCGACGGAGAGAGCGCCGCCCTGGTCGCTTTCCCCGTCTCCACCGCCTGGGACACGACCGCGATTCGCTGGTGGGATCTCGAGCTGTGGAATCGGCGGATCACGCGTGCTTACGTCGCCGCGGACGAGAACTTCCGCTACACGCCCTTCCCGCAGCAGAGGCTCTCACCCGACTGGGCTACCGGGCAGGTGGCCGACACCGAGGGCGCACCACCGTACGTCGTTGCGGCTCCGGGCGACCCGCGGTTCCTCCTCGCAGGTCGAGAGCGAGCGGAGAACCTCGGCTTCGTGGTGCGACGAGTCGAGCGTCCGTACCGTGCCCTCTGGATGAGCCGCGGACTCCAGACGGACGGGTGGACGACACCCGGCGAAACGGCCACGATTCGCGTGTTCGCGCGTGGCGAGTCGCGTCCGCAGCTTGTTCGCCTGCGGATCCAGGTGCGCGCCCCCGATCTCGCGCCCGCGACCTACCGGCTCACCGCAGGCGGCCCGACACGATCCGCCTCGCTGGAGCCAGGCGAGACGAGGATGGAGACGGTGCGCATCTGCGTTTCCCCGGGCTCACCCTTCGACATCGCCCTCACCAGCACGAGTAGCACGGAGATCGCGGAAGTACAGCTCGGCCCCGGAATCGAGGAGACGCGCGTGGTCGGCGTCAACGTCGGCCCGATAGCGATCGCGTCCCTCGGCGAGTGCTAGCGTGGCGCGCGTGGAGCGCTGGCACCTCCCCTCCATCGACGTCAGCGGAAAGCGCGAGCCCCGGGTGCTCTTTTCGCGACCCGAGTGTCGAGCCGTGCTCCTCGATCTCCAGGAGGGCGAGGAGATGGGGGATCACCGCGTGCACGAGCGGGCGATCATGGAAGTCGTCTCGGGGAAGGTGGAGGTGACGGTGGATGGCGATTCGGCCACGTGCGACGCGGGGACGCTGCTCACGTTCGAGCCCGGAGAGACTCGCCGGGTGCTGGCTCTGACACCCGCGCGCATCGTCCTCCTGCTCGCGCCCTGGCCGGGTGACGGCCACTTCCGTGCCGGCGAGACCACGGATTCCGAGCGGATGCCCGCCAACGCCACCGCTCGGCCGCTCAGCTAAGTGGCGAACGACCGTCTGGAACGCAACAAGCAGAACGCCAAGGCGTTCTACGACCTCATGTTCAACCAGTCGCGACCGGCCGAGGCGATCGAGCGCTACGTCGGCGAGACGTACATCCAGCACAACCCCGACGTCGCGGACGGGAAGGACGCGTTCGTCGCCTACTTCGAGCGCATGGCGCACGAGTATCCCGACAAGCGGGTCGAGTTCAAGCGTGCTCTGGCCGAGGAAGATCTCGTAGTTCTCCACTGCCACCAGATCTGGCCCGGCGAGCATGAGTACGCCGGAATCGACATCTTCCGCTTCGACGAGAACGGCAAGATCGTCGAGCACTGGGACGTCCTCCAGATCGTCCCCGCGCGACCCGCGAACGAAAACACGATGTTCTAGCCGGGCAGCGGTGCTGCGTTAATTGGGGTCCGCAAAGCTGCGGAAGGGGATCTGTCGATCGCGGTCGGAGTTGCGTGCCCCGGAAGCCCTCGTGCTTGCTGCTTCGATATCGGAGGCCGCTTCCCAAAATACGAGCGTGGGTTGGAGATCGCCCACGGCGGCCGATGGGAGATAATCGCAGCCGCGCTGCGCTCTGAACAGGGAGGTTGTATGGCCGACTACACGATCAAGCGCCTGGAGGAAGTCGACGACGTGCTGGGCGAATATCCCGGCGAGATGCGGATGATGACGGCCGCCCTGGATGCCGAGCAGGTCGCATTCACGTTTCGTCGCATGCCGCAGCACACGGGTGGAAAGGGGTCGTACGGCCACCGGCACAAGACGCAGGAGGAGGTGTACTTCGTCATGTCGGGGAAGCTCCAGTTCAAGCTCGGTGACGAGGTATTCGACCTCGAGCAAGGTTCTGTGGTTCGGGTGCCTCCGGAGACCTGGCGGTCGGTCTGGAACGACGAGCCCGAGGACGCCGAGCTCGTCATCGTCTCGAAGCGGGTCGAGGGCGGCTCCGCCGAGGACGCCGAGTATCTCGAGGATTTCTGGCCTGCGTAGGCCGGGAACGCGGACTCTCTAGCCTCTCGGCCAGGACAACACCTCGGCAAGCGGCCTTCGCCATTGCTCGTGAAACGCCGGGCCTCGAGGGCCCGCGCCTGCGACGATCGGCTCGTTGTCCGGGAAGTGCACGTATCCGTCTTCGCCCCAGTTGCCCGCGAACGCCATCCAACTCGGCTTCGAGGCCGTCACCGGGACGAGACGCGGACGAACGACGCGACCATTTCCCGCGTGGTCGACCGGCCGAGCTCCGTAGGCCTCGATGACCGAGATCAGCGCCGGCTCCACGGAGCGAGGATCGAGGCGGTGCGCGCCGGGCCCGAAGAAGTTCGCGTGCGAGCCCAACCCGACGTAGACGAGTGGCCGGTGCCCGCGTCGCTCGACCTTCGACCACATGCGTTGCGCACCCGCGCTGTGCCGCGAGAGCCCGAGGACGAGAGGCTTTCCGTGCAGGTCGACGATGACGGAGACCGCCTCCCAATCGCCCTCGTGCACCTGCCAGAGGTCGCCCGGTGGGACGGTGGGGCTGTACACGTTGTACGGGTACCAGACCCAGTACTGGAGCGCGATGCGGTTCTTCACCCGGAACGCCGCGCCGTACACGACCGGCGTGGAGAGATGTGCGGCCTGGGCCGAGGCGTAGCACGTCGTCGCCGCGATTCCGTCTCGCGCCCGGCAGAGCCTCTGGTCCAGTCGCAGGTCTGCTCCGCCCGAAGGGAGAGGCCCCGGAACCGTCGTCCAGCCAGAGCCCACGCTGCGCGCCAGATCGGCGTCGGCCAGGAAGCCTTCGACGGGAACCGGCGGAAGCTTTTCGGCCGGATGGAGAACGAGAACCGGAACGTGACGGGCCAGGAGCGACGCGAGCGGCGGGGACGCCTCGACCGCGCCGCTCGCTCCCGACGGGACGAGCGCGACGACGGACAGCAGGAGAGCCGCCGCGCCCGTACCCGTTCGGCGCAGGATCAGGAGGCGGTGCGTGGCGGCAGCTCGCCGTCTGGCGTCATCTCGTCGACGACCTCGGGCACGGCTTGCGCGAGCTCGTCCGCGGCCTGAGTCGTGGTGATGCCGAGCCTTGCGGCGATCGCGGCCACTGTGTCGTTTCCGAGGGCCTTCTCGATCTGCGGTCCCACGACCGGCAGGTTCGTGCTTTTGGAGATCCAGCTCGAAACCTGCTCGTCGAGCCCACTCTCCCGAAGCTTCTGGGTGATGCTGGACAGGTCTCGCTCGGCGATCATCCGCTTCACCTCGTCGACAACGGTCATCTTCTTCCCCCTCGTCTCGATTGGCAGTACGCGCGGACGATAGCTCGCCGCGCTAGGCGCGAGCCCACGCCGCGAGCGCTTCCACCAACGCTCTCAGCCGAACCCCGTCGGTCGTGAGCACGTATTCCACCCGAGGAGGGCGCGCGTCCCGCACCTCCCGGCGCAGGACCCCACCGCGCTCGAGCTCCGTCAGGCGCTGCGCCAGCGTTCCCGGTGGAATCTCGCCGAGCGCCTGCCTGAACTCCCCGAAACGGGTGCAGCCCTGGTGCGAGGCGTACAGGATCGAAACGGCATAGCGCCGCTCGAGGAGGTTCGCCACGCGGCGAACCTCCTCGGGAACGGGGCTCTGCGTCCTACAGCGCCACACTCGACTCGACCGGCGTCTCCTCGAGCGCGAGCGAGAGCACCTCTCCGATCGACATCACGGGATGGAACGCGACGTCCTCCTTCACGTTGTCCGGGATCTCCTCGAGATCCGCGCGGTTCCGCTCCGGGATGACGATGTCCGTGAGCCCGGCGGCATGCGCAGCAAGCACCTTCTGCTTCAGCCCGCCGATCGGCAGGACGCGGCCCTGCAGAGTGATCTCGCCAGTCATGCCCACGGTGTGCTTCACCGGGCGGCCCGTGAGGAGCGAGGCGATCGCGGTCGCCATCGTGATACCCGCGCTCGGCCCGTCCTTGGGGATCGCTCCGGCCGGAACGTGCACGTGGAACGCGCGATTTTCGAACGCCTCCTCGTCGATCCCGAGCTGGGCGGCCAGGGCGCGCACCGTCGAGATCGCGATCTGCGCGGACTCCTTCATGACGTCGCCGAGCTGGCCGGTGAGGAGGAGCTTGTCGCCGTTTCGGTGGGACGTCGCCTCGATGAAGAGAACGTCTCCGCCGGTCGCGGTGGCCGCCAGCCCCGTGGCGACACCTGGAACCGCGGTGCGCTCGGCCACCTCGCGGTAGAACTTCTGCCGCCCGAGTGCCTCTCGAGCTGCGTCCGTGTCGATCTCGACCGGCGGTGCCACCGTCTCGGACGCGATCGTGGTCGCGGTCTTGCGCAGCACCGTCCCGAGCTCTCGCTCGAGCTGGCGCACGCCTGCCTCGCGCGTGTACTCGCTGACGATGAACGCGAGCACCTCGTCCGGGATCGAGATCTCGTCCTCGCGTAGGCCGTTTCGATCCCGCTGCCTCGGCCACAGGTAGTCGCGGGCGATGGCGACCTTCTCGTCGGTCGTGTAGCCGTCGAACCGGATCACCTCCATCCGGTCGAGGAGCGGCCCCGGGATCGTCTCGGCCATGTTGCCGGTGGCGATGAACAGCACCTCCGAGAGGTCGAGCTCCACGTCCAGGTAGTGGTCGCGGAACGAGTGGTTCTGCGCGGGATCGAGCACCTCGAGCAGCGCGGAGGAGGGATCCCCGCGCCAGTCCGCGCCGACCTTGTCGACCTCGTCCAGCATGATCACGGGATTCATCGTCCCGGCGTCGCGCAGTGCGCGCACCAGCCGTCCGGGAAGCGCCCCGATGTACGTGCGCCGGTGCCCGCGGATCTCGGCCTCGTCGCGGATGCCACCCAGGGACATGCGAACGAACTCGCGACCCGTGGCGCGTGCGATCGACTCTCCGATCGACGTCTTCCCCGTGCCGGGCGGACCGATGAGGGTGAGAATCGCGCCCGAGCGGCGGTCGACCTCGACCCCACGCTCCTTGCGCAGCTTCGCGACGGCGATGTACTCGACGATCCGCTTCTTGACGTCGTCGAGGCCGGCGTGATCCGCATCCAGCACCTCCCGCGTGAACTGCGGGTCGAGGCGCTCCTCCGAGCGCTTGCTCCACGGAACCGCGAGCAGCCAGTCGAGGTAGTTGCGGATCATCGACGCCTCCGGCGACTGGTCGCCCATGCGCTCGAGCCTCGAGAGCTCGCGCTCCGCCTGCTCGAGCACGTTCTCGGGCATCTCGGCATCGGCGATCTTCGTCCGGTACTCCTCGACGACGGAGCCCTCGTCCTCGCCCAGCTCCTTGCGGATCGAGTCGAGCTGGCGGCGCAGGATGTACTCGCGCTGCTGCTTGTCGACGCCGGACTCGACGTCCTCCTGGATCCGCTTCCGAATCTGCATCAGGGCGAGCCGCTCCCGCTGGAGCTCGAGGGCAAGCTCGAGTCGCTCGCGCACGTCGACGGTCTCCAGAAGCTGCACCTTCTGCTCGAAGCTGATGTCAGGGGAGTACCCCGTCGTGTCCGCGAGCGCCCCGGGCTCGGAGATCGAGCGAACGAACGCGGCGATGCGTCCGTCGTCACCGCGCAGCTCGAGAATCTCCTCGACCACGGCGCGGTACTCGCGCTCCAGCTCACGGATGCGCCCGTCCGCGCTCTCTTCGTCGGGTCGCTCTTCGACGTCGACGAACAGGCGGCCCTGGCTGTCAGAGGCTGCTGCGCCGGCAACGCCGCGGTACAGACCGTTCAGTGCCACCGCGCGCCCGCCGCCGGGAAGTCGAATCCGGTCGGTCACCTCGGCGACGGTTCCCACCTTCGCGTACTCGTCGTCGTGCTTGGGAACGAGCAGCACGCGCTCCTCGTCCCCCACGTCCACCGTGAGAGTCACGTTCATGTTGGGGAAGACGACGATGTCGTCCAGGGGGACGAGCAACAGACGAGTCTGTTCTTCGGTTTGGTTCTCGCTCACCAGCGTCTCCTTCATACGTCTTGTGAACTTGCTTCAAGAAGTGTAGCGACCGGGCTCGGGTGTCCGCAGGCCGCGCTCAGCCCTGGAAACGGTGCAGAGTGCGCGCTGCGATGCGGCCTGCGAGCACGTCCGAGGACGAGCCGATTCCCCACGACCGGTACGTCATCACGCTCGCCACGAATACCCCGCCGCGCCAGAAGACGAGTCCTGTGTCGTGCCTCGCCTGGGAGATCCAGCCCGCCTTGTGGAGCACGTCCACTCCGGCGTGAGCTCCGACGACGCGGTCGAGCTTCGGCATGTCCCGTACGTGGGCGGCCAGCCAGAGCAGGTGCCGTGCGTCCGAAGGCGTGAGCCCGGGCTGCGCCTCCAGAAGGGGCCCGCGTCCACCCGACGCGAGCCAGAGCGCACGCCACAGCATTGCCATGTCCCGCGCGGTCGTATGCTTGCCGACGCCGAAGGCCGGCTGCTCGTCCACGCGAACGGGGATCGGGCCCGAGAGCGACCTCACTTCGTAGCCGCCGTACATGATCGAGTCGGTCATGCCGATCGAGCGCATGAGCGCGTTCACCTGTAGCGCGCCGGCGTACGTCGAGCCGGCGAGCCAGACCTCGAGCGCGTTCGCGGCGGCGTCGTCCGACGGGATGATCATCTCCCTGAGCAGACCGCCGACGTACGACCCTGGAGAGGGAATCCCGGAGTGTCGGGCCAGCACGGCCGCCGCGATCGCGAGCTTCAAGGTGGAGGCGGCCGGGAAGTGCGCCTTCGCGTTCCAGGCCGCGCCCGTTCCTTCCGTCAGGCTCTGGACATAGAAGCCCGCCGTCCCGTCGTACCCGGCCGCCAGGTGTCGCAGATCACGACCGAGCCCGGCATCCTGCCTGGAGCGAACGAACCGTGGGCTCGCCGCGCGAGGGAGCCCGTAGACGCCACGGACGACGCGCGAGGAGCGGCGACCGTCCCGGGCAATGGTCAGGACCCTGAGGTCGAGGTCACCACGCGGGAGCCGGACCGTGAGTGAGAAGTGACTGCCCCGAAGCCGCTTCGAGACGAGCACTCGCCCGTTCGCTGACACGGCGATGAAGCGAGTGCCTCGTGCAGCGCGTCCGGTGACGAGCCCATACGAGACCTGGTGCGGCGCCGGTTGCTCGATCGCCGGAGGAGGCAGAGGAGGCGCATCGACCATGCCGGAAAGATAGACCCGAGCGAGCGATCCAAGTTACAAGTTGTAACTTGGCGCTCCCTTGGCTGCCCCCTGACGCCGAGCCCTGCGGTCTAGCCTTCGCGTGTGCCCGAATCGGTGCCGATTCTCGCCCACCTCGACCTCGACGCGTTCTTCGCGGCGGTGGAAGAGCTCGAGGATCCAGAACTGCGGGAGAAGCCGCTCGTCGTCGGGGGCGACCCGCATGGGCGCGGTGTCGTCGCAACGGCGAACTACGTTGCGCGCACGTTCGGGATTCACTCCGCGATGAGCTCGGCCGAGGCACTCAGACGCTGTCCACACGCGGTCTTCGTGCGGCCACGACACACTCTCTACAAGCAGTACTCGCGGGCTGTTTGGGAGACGATCGCCGAAGTCGTCCCGCGCATCGAGCGCACCGGGATGGACGAGGGCTATCTGGACATCGGAACGGTTGCGCGGGACTTCGTCGGCGCGCGAGCGGTCGCCTCCGCCGTACAGACCTCCGTGCGCGCGACGACCAGGCTCACCTGCTCACTGGGTGTGTCGACGTCGAAGGTCGTGTGCAAGATCGCGTCCGACCGGCGGAAGCCCGCCGGCATCACGGTCGTGCCGCCCGGGCACGAGGCCGGCTTCCTGGCGCCGCTCAACGTCCGGCTGCTGCCCGGCGTCGGCCCCCGCGCCGAGGAGCGTTTGCTCCGTGCAGGAATCGACACGATCGGCGGGCTTGCCGAGCTTGCCGATGCCGAGCTCGAGTTGCTGCTACCCGGGTCTGTCGGACCGCTTCTGAGAGATCGCGCCCGCGGGATCGATCCGCGCGACCTCGAGCTCGCCGGCGAGACCGTCTCGATCTCGGCCGAGGACACGTTCCCGCGCGACATCTCCGAGCGCGCCCATCTGCACGTCGAGGTGCGGCGCCTCGCAGACCTCGTCGCGGAGCGCCTGCGCAACTCCGGTCTTTCAGGCCGCACGGTGACCGCAAAGCTTCGCTACGGCGACTTCTCCATCCGCACGCGCTCCACGACGCTGACGGCGGGAGTCGACGAAGCCGACGTCATCGGAGACGTCGCGTGCGGCCTTCTCGACCGCGGCCTGCGCGACCGGCCCGGTGCACTGCGCCTGGTCGGTGTCGGCGTGTCCGGGCTCTCCCCGTACCGTCAGCTCACGTTCGACCGCTAGGGATCGAGCACGCGAGGGCGGTGCGACGAGGAGTACACGTCCTTGCGCAGGATCAAGCCGCCCTCGAACGGGAAGATGTCCACGCCGTCCCACTCCAGGCGACGGCCCTGGTCGTCGGTCGCGCTGGCGGTCCACTCGTTGACGACGAGCCCGTCGCGGAAATAGCAGCGCCTCCCGCGAAAGGTGAGATCGGGCCAGTTCCGGAAGATCTGCTCGAGGTGACCTGAAACAGCGTCTCCCTCGACACGCTCGCCGGCCGTGTGATTCTCGAACACCATCCCCGGCGCGTGGAAGGCAACGATCGCCTGCACGTCATGGTCGTTCCAGGCGTCGTTGTAGCGCTCGATCGTGCGCTCCAGTCGGACTCGCGGCGTTCGATTCGTCCATCGAGGGCCGAGTATCACGGGCTAGACAGACATTGACAAACATCGATTCCTGTCCTACCGTCCCTACATCGATGAACGTCGATTTGTTTCCCGTCCTCATTCCCGCGAACTGTTGCCGCCCGCTCGACGAGGACGGCCTGACGACCGAGGACGCGGAAGCGACCGCCGCGCTCTTCAAGGCACTCGGCGATCCCGCCCGGGTGCGAATCGTCAACTTGCTCGCCCGCAACCCGGAGTCGGTGTGCGTCTGCGAGCTCACCCCCGCGCTCGGCCTTTCCCAGCCGACGGTGAGCCATCACCTGAAGAAGCTCGTCCAGGCCGGCCTCCTCCAACGAGAGCAGCGAGGCGTCTGGGCGTTCTACACCCTCGACCGCGAGGGCCTCGAGCGCGCGGCGAGCGTCCTCGACCTGAAAGGAGTTCCCGTCTCATGAGCACCGATCTCCGCGAGAAAGTACGGGAGCGCTACGCGGAAGCAGCGCTCGGGCTGGCCACCGGCCAGGGCTGCGGCTGCAACTGCGAGAGCATCGGCTGCTGCGGCGACGAGTCCACGACGCTCCTCGGCAAGGGCCTGTACGACTCCGAGCAACGCTCCGCGCTTCCGAAGGACGCTGTCGAGGTGAGCCTCGGCTGCGGCAACCCGCTCGCCGTCGTCCAGCTGCACGAGGGCGAGACCGTGCTCGACTTGGGCTCCGGAGGCGGCATCGACGTCCTCCTCTCGGCGCGTCGGGTCGGACCCGAAGGAACGGTCTACGGCCTCGACATGACGGACGAGATGCTCGCCCTCGCACAGCGAAACGCCGCCGAGGCGGGCGCGGACAACGTCCACTTCCTCAAAGGTTTGATCGAAGCGATTCCGCTGCCGGCCGCGAGCATCGACGTCGTCATCTCGAACTGCGTCGTCAACCTCTCCACCGACAAGCCCGCGGTCTACGGCGAGATCGAGCGCGTCCTCCGCCCAGGGGGCAGGCTCGGGATCTCGGACATCGTGGCCGAGAACCACCTCTCTCCCGAGGACCGCGCCGAGCGCGGGAGCCACGTCGGCTGCATCGCAGGTGCGCTCTCGGAGGAGGAGTACCGCGAGGGCTTGCTGATGGTTGGTCTCGTCGACGTCGAGGTGGAGTTCACCCACCGGGTGGCCGACGGTATGCACGGCGCAATCGTCAGGGCACGAAAGCCCTAGCTCAACAACTGGCGTCGCTCGGCGAGCGCTTCGACGATGCGGTCGATGTCCTCCTCCACGTTGTAGAGGTGGAGCGAGATGCGCAGGTTCGAGTCCCGCTCAGACGTGACGATCTTCTCGCGCTGGAGCTCCTGAACGAGCGCGTGAGCGTCAGTTGAGGCGACGCACACGAGCGGGCCGTACTCGCCTTCGCCACGCGGCGTGGCGACCGTCGCTCCAAGCTCGTCGAGGCCTGCGAGAAGTCTGTCCGCGAGCCCTCTCACGTGTCGCTCGATCGCCGCCACGCCCACCTGGTCGACGATTTCCATGCCGGCCAGGCCCGCGTAGATGTTCGGAACCGGCGGGGTTCCCGCGTCGAAGCGGCGAGCGTCGGCCGCCGGGGAGTAGTCCGAGATGTCCATTCGAAAGATGTCCTCGTCCGCGAACCAGCCCGTCTGGGTCGGGAGCAAGCGCTCGTGCAAGTCGCGCCGCACGAACATGAACGCCAGACCGGCCGACGCAAGGAGGTACTTCACGGTGCCCGCCGTGAGCAGGTCGACTCCGAGTGCGCCGACGTCGAGCGGGATCGCACCGGCGGCCTGGTAGCTGTCCGCGAGACAGAGCGCACCCTGCTCGTGCGCAAGACGCGCGACCTCGGACACGTCGAGCCGGTAGCCCGAGCGGTACGAGATCGCCGTGCAGCAGACGAGTGCCGTCCGCTCGTCGATCGCCTCCTCGAAGCGCTCGAGCGGGATGCGGCCGTCGGGGTCCGGTCGCACGTGGACGACCTCCGCGCCACGAAGCTCCTGCGCGTGCGCGATCTGACCGACCGTCGGGAATTCGAACTCCGAGATCACGATGCGATTTCGTCCAGGCTCGAGCGGGAGGGCGCTGACGAGGCTGCTCACTCCCTGCGAGACGGAGGTGATCACCGCAATCTCCTCCGACGCCGCGCCGACCAGGCGCGCGAACGACTCCCGGGCGGCATCCGTCCGTTCCACCCAGTGCTCCCACTCGGCGCCATGCTGATCCCAGCCGGCGAGGTACTCGTCGTAGGCCTGTCGGACGTCCACCGAGAGGGCCCCCTGCGAGCAGGAGTTGGCGTACGTCGTGTGCTCGAAGATCGGAAACCGGCCTCGCACGGCACTCCCCGGGGTCAGACCGGGGTCTGATCCCACGGAACCGACCCCTCTAACGCCCAAGGTAGGCCTTACGCAGCTCCTCGTGCTGCAGGAGCTCGGACGCCTTGCCCTCGAGCACGATCCGCCCGGTCGAGAGGACGTACCCGCGGTCGGCTATCGAGAGCGACACGTTCGCATTCTGCTCCACGATCAGCAGCGCGACGCCGGCGTCGTGCACCTGCTCGATGATCTCGAAGCTCCGCTCGACGAGAATCGGGGCGAGGCCCATCGACGGCTCGTCCATGAGGAGCAGCTTGGGCCGGGCCATCAGCGCGCGCCCCATCGCCACCATCTGCTGCTCGCCGCCTGAGAGCGTGCCCGCGAGCTGCTTGCGCCGCTCGGAGAGCAGAGGAAAGAGCGTGTAGACGCGTTCGAGGTCGTCGGACAGATCGGCTCGCGGCCGCAGATACGCGCCCATCTCCAGGTTCTCGAGGACGGTCATCGGCCCGAAGAGCCGCCGGTTCTCCGGGACGATCGCGAGGCCGCGCTCGATCCGGCGGGCGGTCGTGAAGCCGGTCACGTTCTCGCCGGCGAGGACGACCGAGCCCGAGCGGGGTGGCACGATTCCGAGAATCGTCTTCAGCGTCGTGGACTTCCCGGAGGCATTCCCCCCGAGCAGGCAGACGAGCTCTCCCGCCCCGACCTGGAGGTTGACGTCCTGGAGGATGTGCATCTGGCCGTAGTACGTGTTGATGCCCTCGAGCCGGAGCAGCGGCTCGGGCGTTCCGTTCCCGTCGGTCACTTTCGCTCCGTGGCCGACGTCCCGAGGTAGGCCTCGACCACTCTGGGATCGGTCGCCACCTCGCCGAACGACCCTTCGGCGATCTTGACCCCGTGATCCAGGGCGACGACGCGATTCGAGATGCCCTCCACGACGTGCATGTCGTGCTCGATGACGAGGATCGTGTAGCCGCCCTCGTCCCGGAGCCGCGCGATGAGCTCCGTCATCTCGTGCGTCTCGACCGGGTTCATGCCCGCAGCCGGCTCGTCGAGCAGCAAGAGCCTCGGCTTCGCTGCGGTCGCACGGGCGATCTCGAGCCGGCGGCGGTTCGCGTACGAGAGGCTGTACGCGGGCTGCCGCCAGCGGTAGCCGACCAGTCGGTCGCCGAAGAACGCGAGCCGCTCCTCCGCGAGTTGCTCGATCTCCCGCTCCTCGCGCCGCATGCCCGGCGTGCGGAGGACGGAACGCAGGACTCCGGCTTTCGTGTGCCCGTAGGCCGCAGCCATCACGTTCTCCTTCACCGTCATGTTCAGGAACAGGCGCAGCGTCTGGAACGTCCGCGCAATCCCGCGGCGGGCGATCTGGTGGGGATCCAGCCCGAGGATCGACTGATCCTCGAACAGGATCTCGCCCTCTTCGGGTGGATAGACGCCCGTGATCACGTTGAACAGCGTCGTCTTGCCGGCGCCGTTCGGGCCGATCACGCTGACGATCTCGCCCTCGCCGACGACCAGGTCGAGCCGGTCGAGGCACCTGAGCCCACCGAAGGCGAGCGAGATGCCCTGCACCTCGAGCAGCGGCGCTCGCCCTTCCACTAGACGATCTCCACGCGCTGCTTGCCGAAGAGACCCTCGGGCCGGTACGCCATCAGCCCCACGAGCAGCGCCCCGATGAGGACGTACCGAGCGACCGCCGGCTGCGCGATCAGGAGGTTCGCCCATACACACGCAGCGAGGTAGAGAACGGGTACGAGCCCCACCAGACGCCATGTGCGGTTACGAACCAGCGTGAGGCCAAGAACGGCAGCGACGAGCCCGATGTAGGCGAGCCGTCCCGTCCATCCGGTCGGCAGACCGTCCTCGGTGACGATGTCCTGCGGGAAGAAGGACCCACGCGTCGATGAGCTCGTCGATCCGAGAGCCTCCGAACCGGGTATCCCCCACGAGCGAAGGGCGAACCTGCTCGGCGACCTCGTGCACCACGAAGCCGAACACGACGGTCGCCCCGACCACCGCGAACGGCTGCCACCACGGCCGAAGCAGCGCGATCAGCGCGATCACCACGATCCCGTAGAAGATCCAGCTCGCGTTGTCGGCGTCTCGCAGCGCCTCCAGGGACCCGTTGATCAGCACCGCGCCGACCGTGACACCGACCAGGCTGCCCGCCCCTCCGAGGACGACCATCGCGTACACGGTGATCAGCAGGACGAGGTCGAAGTTCGCCGGAAAGACGGCGCCCTGGACCGGCGCGAAGATCGCACCCGCAACGCCCGCCACGCCTGCCCCCACGGCGAATCCCATCAGCTTCAGGCGGCCCACGGGCATCGTCATCAGCTCGGCGGCGAGCTCGTCCTCGCGAAGGGCCCGCCAGGCGCGACCGGTTCGCGACTGATTCAGGAGGTAGAGGAAGGAGATGATGACTACGAAGGCGACGAGGGCGACGTAGAAGTAGCCGTCGAGCGAGGTGATCTGCTGCCCGAAGAGCTGAAGGGGGTAGAGGTCCGAGATCCCGTTCGGCCCACGCGACCAGGAGGCGTTGACGAGGATGACCAGCCAGAGCTGGAGGAAGAAGAGGGTCACGATCGCGAGGTAGTCGCCGACGAGACGCCGAGAGGGAAGCCCGACCAGGAAGCCGGCGACGGCCGCGGCGACGGCGATGAGCGGGATCGCGATCGCGGCGTCCCAGTGGCGGCCCGCGTACTCGGAGGCCAGCGCGGCGTACAGGTAGGCGCCGATCCCGAAGAACGCCACGAAACCGAGGTCGAGGAGGCCCACCCAGCCGACCGCGACGTTCAGGCCGAGCGCGAGCAGGACGAAGATCAGCGTGTCGACGCCGACCTGCATCAGGTAGGCCGAGTCGACGAGGAGCGGGAAGACCGCGAAGGGTGCCGCGAGCGCGAGCAGCTTGACCGGCGCAGGTGCACGGTCGACCGCGTCCTGCACACGGCTCGTGAGGGAGCGCGACCGCCGCTCCTCCGCGCTCGCGACCCACTCGTCGACGCCGATGCGCGGTTGCTCCTGCTCGGGGCCCTGGTCGAGGCTCATCAGACTTTCTTCACCTCCGGCTTGCCGAAGATCCCCTGCGGGCGCACGAGCATGAACACGATCAGGATGAGGAACACGACGAGGTCGCTGAACGCGCTCCCGAGCCGTCCTCGGGTGAAGTCCTCGATGTAGCCGACGGAGAGCGCGTCGGCGAGGCCGATGAAGAGACCGCCGAACATCGCGCCCGGGAATCGATCCGATCCCGCCCACGACCGCCGCGGTGAACCCCTTCAGCCCGTAGTTGAAGCCCATGAAGTGGTTGATCGATCCGAAGACGAGACCGACGAGGACGCCTGCCGCGCCCGCGAGCGCGGAGCCGATGAAGAACGTCTTGACGATGACGCGGTCGACGTCGATGCCCATCATCGCCGCGGCTTCACGGTCGAACGCCGTCGCCCGCATCGCCTTCCCGAGCTTCGTGCGCGTCACGAGCAGCCAGAGGCCGGCCATCATCACGAAGGCGGACCCGATGACGATGAGGCGGATGATCCAGACGTTGAGCGGGCCCCAGCTGATCCCGACCTCGACGTCCACGAGGTCGAAGGCCTCGTAGCTGCGAAAGTCCGCGCCGAAGAGGAGCAGCACCGAGTTCTGGAGGAAGAACGACACGCCGAGGGCGCTGATCAGCGGCGCAATGCGCGGCGCTCGGCGCAACGGGCGGTACGCGAAGCGCTCGATGGCCACTCCCAGGAAGCCACACCCGGCCATCGCGGCGAGCAGCATGAGCACGATCAGGATCCAGACCGCGACGTTCGGATCCTGCGCGCCTCCGAGCCAGCCGATCACTCCCCAGCCGATGAACGCGCCCACCATGACCACGTCGCCGTGGGCGAGGTTAAGAGCTTCAGGATCCCGTAGATCATCGAGAACCCGAGCGCCACGAGAGCGTAGACGCTCCCCAGCGTCACGCCGTTGACGAGGAGCTGGACGAGCTTGTCCCAGTCCACGCGCGGGTTATCTCATAGTTTCGGTGCTTGAGCGACGGGCGGCCCGCCGTACGACGGGCTGCCCGCATTCGCTTCGGCTGATGAGCCCTAGCCGACCGGGCTGTACTTCCCGTTCGTGACCTTGTAGAGGCTGAACCTCGTCGGCAGCGGGTCGCCTGCTCGAGAGAACCGAAGCGTGCCGCCGAAGATCGACGGGATGTTCGTGCGGCGGACGAACGTCGTCGACTTCCGCTCGCGTCGCCTGACCGTTGGCGCAGGCCTTCGTGATGGCGTTCATCGCCACGAGGCCGGCCATGATAGGTCGCCGGGCCGAAGGCGCCGAACGTCCTGTTCTTCGAGTACCGGTTGTACTCGCGGACGAGCCCTCGCGCATTGCGGATCGAAGTGCAGATCCGGAGCGAAGACGGACACGTACCCGAGCCTCGGCTTGAACTGCGACGGCGAGTAGGCGCCGTCGGTCCCGAAGACGATCGCCTTCTTGCCCTGCTCGCGGAGCTGGTTCGAGAGCGTGTTCGCCGCCGACGCGACCTGCGTCGCGAAGACGACGACGTTGACCTCGTTCCCGACGTTCGCCACGATCGACGAGAAGTCGGTGTCGTCCGCGGACACGGACTCGCGAGCCACCGTGACGTTCCTGGCGCGGAGACCGCGCGCGATCGCGCTCGCGAGCGGGAGCGAGTAGTCGTCCTGCGAGTCGATGACGACGACGTTCCTGGCGTTCAGGTTCCCTCGGACGAATGCCACGATCTGCGGAGCCTGGATCGCGTCGTTCGGGTTCACCCGGAAGAACGTCGTGTACGGGCGACCCTTGGTCAGGTCGACCGCGGTGGCCGAGCCGGAGATGGCCGCGAGGCCGGCCTTCTCGTAGAGATTGCCGCCGACCCGCACCGCCTGGCTCTCGGACGGGCCGATGATCGCCATGACCTTGCGATCGGCGACGAAACGCCGCGCAACCGTACGGGCAACAGGCGCTTTCAGCTCGGTGTCGCCGGGAACGACCTTGAAGCGCGTCCCGCTCGCCCTGTTGTACTTCTGCGCCCCAAAGCGGAGCCACGAGATCTGCTCCTGTCCCAGGAACCCGGCCGGGCCCGTCAGCGGGCCGACGAAGCCGAGCGAGACGTTGGTGCACGAAGCGAGCTGCGCAGGTGTCGCGGCCGCTTCGGATTCTCGCCAGAGCGGACGTCACGATCACTGCCGCAGCGAGCAGCCCCAGCGAGGCTGCGATGAGACCTTTCCTCATTTACCCTCCTCTTGCTTTTGTGTACGTGCTCGTTTTGACGTGGACGAGGCAGCCTTGTTGCAGGTTGCTAACGCCCCGCTGACAAGTCTGGACACTGCATCACACCGTTTCGCGTATGCGGTGTCAATCTAGAGGTAGTACTGGCGCCACGCCTCCCACCACGTGTCCGCGCGGGACACGATCATCCGTTCGTCGACGCGCTCGACGCCGGTCCGGAAGCGAAGCTTGTCCGGCGCGGTCGTGTTCTTGAACTCGACCTTGATCTCGCACGGGCTGCCCGGGTCCCAGGGCGGCACCGCCTGAAGATCGGCAAGCGCGCGCTTGGCGCCGTCCTCGATCAGCTCTCGAGCCCGTCTCGGCGGAATCATGCGCGCCGATCCTGCGCCGAGCCCGCGCTTCACCGAGACGGTGGTCAGCGCGTCCCCGAGGAGCTCTCGTCCCTCTGCGCAGCTGGCCTCGTCGCCGGTCACGAGCAGGACAGGACACCCCCACGTTCCGCAGAGTGCGGCGTTGATCCCGGTCTCGCCGACGAGGACGTCGTTGAACCAGAGATTCTGGTAGTCGCGACCGGAGATGGTGTGGTTCATCACTCCTGTCGGCGTCCCGGCTCGCGCGTGCATACCCACGAAGAGGGCGGCGTCGCAGCCTTCCTCCAGGAACTCGGTGTACTCCGTCCACTCGTCCTGGACGACGTACTCGCAGTCGGCGTCGAGCTCGTCGGGGATCAACGAGTTGAAGGTCCAGCCCTCTCCCGCGCCGTGGCAGTCCATGACGACGATCTCGGTCGCGCCGGCGCTCTTGGCGCCCCTGATCGCGGCGTTGATCTCCCCGGTGTAGAGCCGCCGGCCCTCCTCGTACAACGCCTCGCCGCCCCCCACCTGCTGCCACTTCACGATTCCCGCGACGCCCTCCATGTCGCTGATGATGTGGACGCGCACGTGAGTAGCCTACGGCGCACGGACACGGGGCTTCGAGACAAGGGAGTTCTGGTCGCCGGAGCGTCCGGCGGGATCGGCTCCGCCTGCGCGCGCGCCTTTGCCGCCGAGGGAGCGCGCTTGGCCGTCCACTATCACCGGGGAGGCGATCGGGCACGCGCGCTCGCCGAGGAGCTCGGCGGCGCGGCCGCTCTCCAGGCGGATCTGACGAACGAGGCGGAGGTCGAGCGACTGTTCGACGGCGCCCGTGACGCGCTCGGTGGAATCGACATCTGCGTCGCCGTGCAGGGTGTCTGGCCGCGGGAGGACGTGCCCGTGTGGGAGCTCGAGCTGGAGCGCTGGGAGGACACGATGCGTTCGAACCTCACGAGCTCGTTCCTGGTCGCGCGCGGCTTCCTGCGCGAGGTGAGCCGGAACGGCCACGGCTCGCTCGTCCTCGTCGGCTCGACCGCGGGGATCTTCGGGGAAGCAGGCCATGCGGACTACGCCGCCGCCAAGTCGGCGCTGCTCGGCGGCTTCCTGCTCTCGGTGAAGAACGAGCTCGTCCGGATCGCGCCGCGCGGGCGGGTGAACGCCGTCGCTCCGGGTTGGACTGAATCGCCGATGACCCGCGGCGTCGTCGAGCCAGAGCAGATCCGCCGCGTGTCGCGCACGATGGCCCTGCGCAAGGTCGCCCAGCCTGAGGACGTGGCAGCGCAGGTCGTCGTGCTCGGCTCAGACGTCCTCTCGGGCCATGTCACCGGCCAGGTCGTCGTGGTCGCCGGCGGGATGGAGGGTCGCGTCGTCCACGACGACTGAGGCCCCCAACGGCCAGCCTGGACAGGGCCAAAGGTGAACGTGTGACGATCGTGTGCCAAGTTGCTCACAGCGCTCGCCCGAATGAGAAGGGCGGCGTCGTCCGCCGCCCCTTCTCGAAGCTCCGAAGCCGGTTCTGATTGCCGTCAGTCCCCAGCCGGGAGTCGTCCTCGCTATCGGCAGGTCCCTGCCACCACTTGAGCCTGAGCACAAACCACTTCACACCCCGATGACTGCCAATGCTTCGCGAAGGGAGCAAAGGGACAGGGGCGGGGTAGCCGCCAAGCCCCCGCCCGGTCCCGGCAGGCTCCTCCGAGGAGGAACCGCACTCTCCCCTCACCCGCCAACTCACTCACTCGGCCGCCGTATCGTCGCGCGCTCTGAGTGATTCGAGCGTGAGACACTCACCCGCTCCGGGCGTCACCCCGGAGCGGTTGACTGTTCCCTCGGACGGGGTTGACGACGTCGGTTCACCGCCCTGCCAGGGCTCTAGAGTGGCCGCATGGATCGATTCAGCGAACGCCTGGCGTCGGGCCCACCCATCGTGGGTGACGGAGGCATGGGCACACTCGTTTCGAGCGCTGTCGCGCGACTCCGCTGTCCGGAGGAGGCGAACCTTCGGGCTCCGGAGAGCGTGCTCTCCCTCCACCTGGGCTTCATCCGCGCGGGCGCCGAGCTGATCGAGACGAACACCTTCGGCGCGAATCGCCAAAAGCTCCGCACCCACTTCCTCGAAGACGACGTCAGATCGATCAACGAGGCGGGAGTGAAGATCGCCCGCGACGCGCGCGAGGTGTCCGGCCGCGATGTCTTCATCGCCGGATCGATCGGCCCACTGGGCGAGATCGGGGCACGGCGCGACGACCGCGAGGCGCTCTTCACCGAGCAGGCCGAGCTCCTCGAGGGGCGGGGCGTCGATCTCTTCCTGGTCGAGACGTTCTACGAGCTCGACGAGCTCGAGACGGCGATCCGGGCGGTCCGGTCCGTTTCGTCCCTTCCGATCGTCGCGCTGCTCACCTTCGACGAGGACGCGCACACGCTCGGTGGAGTGAGCGCGGCGCGCGCGGCAGCGACGCTCGAGGAGCAGGACGTTGCGGCCATCGGGGCCAACCACGGCGTCGGCCTCCAGGCAGCGCTTCGAGCGCTCGAGCAGATGAGCGCGAGCGGGAAGCCCCTGGCCGCCTTGCCGAACGTGGGTCTGGCAAGCCTCGCCGGGAACCGGGTCATCTTTCCGCACGCGACGCCCGAATACTTCGCGGACTTCGCCGCGCACGCCCAGGAGCTCGGAGCACGGATCATCGGTGGCTGCTGCGGCACGACACCGACGCAGATCGCGGCGGTCCGGGACGCGGTCGACCAGGAGCGTCGCCCGAGCGCCCCGCTGGTCGTGCGAGAGCGCGAGCTCGTGATCGCACCTTCGGAGCCCGAGCGGAAGACGCTCCTTCAACAGAAGCTCGGCACCGGCGAATTCGTCGTCTCCGTGGAGATCGACCCTCCGCGCGGAGGACAGGCGCAGGCCATGCTCGACCTCGCTCGCACGCTGAAGGAGTCCGGTCACGTGGACGTCGTCGACGTGAATGACAATCCCCGGGCACGTGCTCGCATGAGCGGTCTCATCGCCTCGGCCACGATCGAGCGGGTCGCCGGAATCGAGACCATCCCGCACCTGACTCCGCGAGACTCGTCGATCGCGGGGCTCGAGTCCATGCTCCTCGGCGCCCATGCCGAAGGAATCCGAAACGTCCTCGCAGTCACGGGCGACCCGCCCGAGGCGGGCGACTACCCGGGTTCTGGAGGCGTGTACGAGGTCGATTCGATCGGCCTCTCGAAGATCATCACGCACATGAATGCCGGCGAGGACTTCAACGGCCGGGAGATCGATGCGCCGACGTCCTTCTTCCTGGGCGTGGCCGTGAATCCCGCCGCCGACGATCCCGGATACGAGCTCGAACGCTTCGAGCAGAAGCTCGAGGCGGGCGCGAAGTTCGCGATGACGCAGGTCCTGTTCGACTTCGCGTACCTGGACGACTTCCTGGCGCGACTCGGCCGCCCGTGCCCGATTCCGCTGCTCATCGGGATCTTCTACGTGAAGAGCTACCAGCTGGCCCTGCGCCTCCACAACGAGGTGCCGGGGATCGTCGTGCCGGAGCACGTGCAGGCCCGGCTGCGCGAGGCGGGCCCGAACGCCGCGGAAGCGGGGCTGTCGATCGCGCGGGAGCTGCTCGAAGAGTCACGCGGGCGGGCCGCGGGCGCCTACGTCATCCCGCCGTTCAGGCAACCGCTGGCGGCGCTCGAGCTGTTCTCGTAGACGAGGCTCTTTACCGCGCGCAGTCGGTCGCCAGCCCTCCCGAGCCGGCTCCTCTCAGGAGCGCGAGCGCCTCGCGCACCCGTGTGGGCGGAACGCCGAAGCCACCCTGCTCACCCGGCCTGCGCGCGAAGATCGTGGTTCGCACACGACCTTCGGCGTCGATCCCGGGACCTCCCGAGTTTCCCGGCCGAACCATGCCTCTGATCGCGGTCACCGACTTTCGCACCGGGCCGCGTCCGTATGCATCCCTGCTCAGGAAGTCGCCCGTCTCGCCGAGGCGACCGGGCGTCCGTGTGAGCGGACCGTTCTCGGGATACCCGACGAGCGCCACCGCGACGCCACGCTCCGGTTCGGCGAGACGCAGCGGCCGTCCTCCGAGACCCGGAACCCGCAGCATCGCGAGGTCGTTCTTCGGATCGAAGACGACGACGGTCGCCGGGAGCGATCTTCCGTCCTGGCGGTCGACGCTCGGACGCTCGATGCCTGCGACCACGTGCGCGTTGGTCACCACGAGTTCCGGACGGGCGATCCAGCCCGAGCCCTCGATGCCCAGGCCGCAGGCGATGCCGGAGATCCGAACCACGCTCGCCGCTGCCGCGGCGACGTCCGGATCCCGGGAGATCGCCGCCTTCGGCGGGGGCACTTGCGCCGGCGGCCCGACGAGGACGCCGAGCGGATCGACCCGTTCGAGCGTCTCGAGGAGTCGCTCCGGCGGAAACTCCTGATTGATGCGGGACAGGATCTCGGACTCCTGGACCGAGCGACGAAGCTCGGACTGTCCGGGCAGGTAGAGAAGCACCGCGCCGACGGCCCAGGAGAGAACGAGGCCCGCCGCCGCCCCGAGGAGCAGGCCCGCGACGGAGTCGAGGGCGCGCAGACCCGGGATCACACCCAGTGTCGAGCGCAGCGTCACGCCGAGGAGTCCCGCGAGGCCCGACAGGAGCGTCCCTCCCAGCACCGCGCCACCGAGTGCAACGAGCGGCGCGTACGGCGATCCGTCCGCGAGCAAAGTGGGCGCGATGCGCGCCCCCACGTAGGCGCCGAGCGCGAACCCGGCGAGCGACAGGGCTCCGCGGACGAGTCCCTTCGAGAGCCCGTACAGCCCGAAGAGCAGGACGACGCCGAGCACGATCCAGTCCGCCGTCGCCACGACCGCAGCCTACGTTGCAAGGAGCCCCTCCCTTTAGAGGCGCGGCTACACTAACGCAGTTCGGGGGGCGTAGTTCAGTTGGTTAGAACGCCGGCCTGTCACGCCGGAGGTCGCGGGTTCGAGTCCCGTCGCTCCCGTCCTTTGTTCAAGCCGATTCTGCTCTGTTAACGAGGGCTCGGATTCGCTCCGAGCCCTCGATTTGTCAGGTTTTGTCAGATTCCGCCGAGTTGGTCGGCTCACGGAGCGGGAGATCGCTGTCAGAAGAATTCACGTCTACAGCGACAGGATTCCGCCGAAGGCCTCGTGTAGCTTGGCTTCGACGCTGTCGCGATGTTGTACGGCCGCGAACTCATGCGAGTAGACGTCCAAGGTGATGCTGGGCCGCGCATGGCCCATCTGACGGGAGACCGTGACTACGTCTGCGCCCTGGCGAACCAGGTGAGAGCCGAACGTGTGACGTAGATCGTGGAGGGTGAGGTTCGGTTTTCCTTCCACGTTGAGGCAGGCCCGATCGGCCGCTTTCGTGAGGCCGCGCTGCGCGAGGTTGCGGTAGTTGAACGCGGTGCCTTCGCTCGTCGCGAATACGTAGTCCTGCTCGTACGCGCAGTCCACGCTGGAACGCGTGCCGACGGTGCTCGCGTAAAAGTGCCGCGAGTTCCGGCAATAGAACAACGTCACGCCGAGCACCCCGTGTCTTCAGCTCGACGAGCCTCGCCGGGCTCTCCTTTGTACCGCGTGTGAGCTGGTAGCGGACTGCGATGACGCCACGCTCGAAGTCGACGCACGACCAGCGCAACCCGAGGAGTTCCATTGCTCTCACCCCGGCGAAGACGGCGGTCGCGAGCGGGGGCTTGTAAGGCACCGTCGCATCGGCGAGCAGGCGGCGGATTTCGTCGCGATCGAGAACTCGAGGCTCATCCTTCGCCTGTCCCTTCGGCAGCTCTTCAGGGTCGAGCCGGCGGAGAGGATTCTCCGACAGGAACCCGCGACGCACGGCCAACGAAAGGACGCGGCCGAGCGGCGTCAGCATCCCCTTCCGCGTCCACGACGAAAGGCCGGTCGCTTGGCGATCGCGCAAGAACGCCGCGAGTACATCGGCCGTGAGCTTCTGCACTTGGATGTGCCCGAGCTCGGGAAGAATGTGCCCGTCGAGGTGGTCTCTGTAGCGCTCGAGTGTCCTTGACGCCCTGTCTCCGGCTGACGACGGATGCCTCCAAGCCGGCGACGTACTCCGCCGCCACTTCGGCGAACGTGATCTTCGACTGGACGGCGACCTGCCCAGCACGAAGCTTGGACATGAAGAGATCACGCTCCGCCTTCGCGTCCGTCTTACGTCCTGGCGTCGAAGCGTCTTGATACGCCAGCGACCCCCGCTATCGGAGAACCCGATCTCGAACTTCCCGTCCGAGGGCCGCTGGTAGAGGTTCGGCGCGATACGGACGCGCCGCTTACGATCGGCTTGCATCAGGACTCAACCTCCTGGTGCCGCGCCCCCGGCGTTCCAGCGCGCGGGGGCATCTGTTGTCAGGGGCGGTCATGGTCGTGACGATGGAGGACACTCTTCTCCTCACCGGGCTCGACCGCATCGTGGAGCAGCTTCAGCACGTCGTCCGAGTGCTGGACCGAATCGAGGCACAGGGTGAGCCGGTTCACGAGGAGATCGTCGAGACGCTAGCCCGGATGGACGCTCACGCCGCTCGGACGAACGAGCTGCTCGCAGCCATAAGCCGAACTATGTGAGCCCGGGTCACCGCGCTGCGTGCGTCATGCTCTCTTCCCCAGATGACCGGACCAGAGATCGCGCCGATCTCGTCGACTCGCGCCCGGTACCGGCATACGCGAGTCCTCATCGTCTCGAACTCCTCGGCGGGAAGTGCCACGCGGGTGCAGCTAACCAAGCGATTTCCCATCTAATCCCGCTCCGCGGGAAGTCGCCAGCGTGACCTCGCTACGACTTCAACGGCCAGCGATCTGCCCACCGGGTCGCTGGCGGATCGAGCCCCACTTCCTCATCGAAGATCACCGCGCATTTCGCGACACACACCTGACAGATGATGAGCCCGTCGGCGTTCGCGACCACGCGTACCTCGCGGTTGTGTCGACCGCATAACGAACACACGACCTCGCTGAAGTGGGAAGGGTTCTGCATTTGCTAGGCGACCCTCTCGCGCACGCTCTGTGGACGCTAGTCCGCCTCGACCTTCGCCAGGAACTTCCGAAGGTAATCCGCGACGTCGCGTTTCGCCAGCCCGAGAGGAAAGAACGGCCACACGAGCCACCCTCGACCCCGCAGGTGACGGACTCCTATGACCTCCACACGGCTACCTCCATCGTCGGCAGGCGTCGCACGAATCTCCCATGTGCTCCCCGGCCTGAACAGATTCGAGTCGACCACCGTCCCTCTGAGGACGTTGGGCTGCGACCAGTCGTAGCGAAGGCGCTCCCAGACGAGCCCGATCGGCCAGGGGTTCCCCTCAGTCACGTCGGCCCACGTCTCACCGCGGTCGTGAATCGTCAGATGCTCGGTGTAGACGTCGCGCCACAACTCCGCTCGTCGTGCCGAGAAGTCGCGGGCGGCCTCCAGGATGCGATCGGCGGGAGCCGTGCTCAGGTCGATCACGTGGACTGTCGGCACGGCTCGATGCTACGACGCCACGAAGGGGCTCGCCGATGATTGGCGAAGCCGAACGCGCCGGGTCCGGCCTTGGCGTCCTTCCCTAAGACCCCTTCCCTGCGGAGGACGGGGGATGGATGGGTTGCCGGCCCGGCCGCTTCCTATCAGCGCGGCGTTTGACGAGTCGCGGGTCCGGGCGAGCGACTTCGAAGGGGCACCCAGGGGGCATCGTGCGTGCGCACCCGCCACCTCCGACACGTGTGACCCCCGCTCTGAAGCCAGATTCGCATTGGAGGAGGGCTGCCGATGGGCGAACCTGGGATCGAACAGCCCTGCTAATCGCCACTTCGCTGAGCCAGGGGGCACGGAGGGGCGCGCTTCATCCCTCCTCATCCTGACACCAGATGCGTTGCGACTTGACCTGAGTCTCCAGGTCGGACATCAGCCGCTCTTACGACCGCACTCACCGAACCCAACCCACGCCCACGACGTGCCCGATGCTCTTCATCGAATCAGAGGCGCTCAGGATGCCCTATCCGCTCTTTCCGGCTGCGATGCGGTCGTCGAGTAGATCGAGGAGTACGACAATTAGCGGAGTCAGATAGGTCGCAACCTTTGCCGGACTGTTCACGGCGAGTGCTGGCGCCGGATTGGCTGCGAAGAATTCCCGCGCGAGCTGGCTGACCTCTTCCTCCGAAACGTGCTCGAAAATCACCGCCCGCGCGCCCCCCGGCAGAACCCCAGGCGTAAGCTCGGAATACCAAAGCGCCGCCAGGCTGAGGAGCAGGCGTTCGGACGCTAGTTCATTCTCGCGTTTAGAAAGTGGGGACTCCGTCATGTCGAGGCGGCCTCCTCGGCCCGCTGAAACCCGAGCTCCGTCGGTCGTCAAGTTCGCCCCCCAAGCGAAGGAGAGGGGTTCTCTCTCGACGAAGCTCGGGTCACTGCAAGCGGCGCCGCTAGCTAGAGCTGCCGCTCCCTTCGATTGACTTGGAAAGGGCGATGGTTCGCGGCTTTTCCTGTTCTGGCTTCGGAACGCGTACCTCAAGCACGCCGTTCTCGTAGCGGGCGTTGATGCGGTCTTGATTGACACCCTGCGGTAAACCGACCGCACGTGCGAAAGAGCCGTAGCGCCTTTCGAACCGGTAAAAGCCGTCTTCCTTAGCATCCTCGGTCTTCGAACGTTCGGCCGACACGCTCAACGTGTCGTCCTTGACCTCGATCGAGATGTCGTCCTCGGGCACTCCTGGAAGATCGAAGGAGTACACAACCTCGGCGTCCGTCTCCCACACGTCGAGGGACGGAACCCAATTTTGGGTCGCTTCCCCCGAGGTGTTGTAGAGGCCGTTGAGGAATCGACCCATCTCGTTTTGGAAGGAAGCCAGCTCACGATACGGCTCCCATCTGACAAGAGTGGCCATGAGTAACCTCCTTTGGGTTGGTGTCGATGCGATTATAAAACCTCAGTGCTAGTCGCGCAAGTCTTGGGCTAGGGCATGGTGCAAGGGTTTACGGCCGCCGGCGCGGGGTGCATGGCCTGCTCGACACGTTGGCCTTCGGAAGGGGGTTAACAGCGGATGTCGCGCACGAGCCACGTGTGCGGAGAGCGCGGATGGTCATTGCCGAAGACCTCGCGCTCGATGTCTTGCGCCTGCGACGCGGATAGCCGCCGATCACGAAGGAGCTCGACGATTTCGTTTTCGAGCACCGCCTGTTCCAGCGGAAGGGCTTCGCTCGGGCGGAGTTGAAGGCGCTCATGCACGTTCTCCCTGATCACAGGACTGCTGACCGGTCCGAACTGCGCCAGAAGCCATCCTGGCACTAGGCCTCGGCGCGTCGCACTCGGTAGGCGTAGGCCGCTTGTCGCGAGCCACTCGGTGATCGAGCTTCCACGCGTGAGGGGCGCCTTGCGGCGCCCCTCTTCGTCTTTGTTCGCGCCAGCGAGCTACTTCGCTCTGTGAATCACGATGCTGCCGCCATTAATCTCCTGCGGATTTGCGGCGTCGATGTCTTCCGACGTTCCGATCCTGTTGTCGTAGACGATGGCATTCGTCGTCTTGTCCCAGATCTTGATCCGGAACCTGTCGGGTGCGCCGTCATAGGCCGTGAGCAGGAAGCCGTAGCTTCCGGACCCGTTGATGGTTCCATCGCCCTTGTACTGGGCCTTGGTGCCGTTCGCCGAGACGACTAGCCACTGGTATGAGGTGCTATGGAAGTTGAAGTTCGCGAAGTGCAGCTGGAATTCTGTCTCTCCCTCCGGAACCGTCGCGCCCTTCTTGTATTTGGAGACGAACCCGAAGTTCGCCTTCCCGCTGAGGGTCGGCCCAGCCGTATAGGCGCCTGGGGGCGACACGATCCAGCCCCCACCGGTTACGAATCCCGCACTTGGGTCGTAGATGACAACGAACTCGTACTTCGAGGTCGCGGAACCAGTGTCATCGTCCCTGACCGTGACATCGACGGCGTAGACGCCAGGGGCACCATAGGTATGCGTGCCCGTGCACGATCCGACGCCGGCACCCGTTCCGTTGGCCATGCTCGAAGAGCCGTCGTCCCACGAGTACATGCACGTGTGCGTGTCCTGATTCCCGGCGTCCGTGTAGTTGGTCGTCACGCTGGCGGTGTTCCCAAGCTGGATCGGACCGCTCGGGGGCCCTGTCATCGCCGTGACTACCGGCGCAACGTTGCTGACGGTCACGTTGAGGGGTTCGCTGTCGACGCCACCGTCGTCGTCCGTCACCGTTACCGTAACCGTGCTCACGTCCGACGCCGTGCCTGTGGGATTGTCGTCCGCAAAGACGCAGTCGAAAGAGCCACTCTTCGTCGACGGAGAGAACGTCGAGTTGGCAACCGTCCCGGAGGTTCCGCAGCTGATGCTCGGCGTCCACGTGTCCTCCCCCGGGTCCGTGAACGAAAACGAGTACGGCTTTGACTGGCCTTCGCTCGTGCTCGTCGGTCCGTTCAGTGTGACCGTGGGCTTGACGTTGGCCACGGTGACCGCCTGCGAGCCCGTGTCCGAGCCGCCGTCCCCGTCGGAAACGGTCGCCGTCACGCTCGCGCTGGCCGGTCCGTCCGCGAACTTGCAGGCGAAGGAGCCGCCACCGGTTGCGGGGTTGAAGGAGAGTGACCCGGCCACCTCGCTGCCGCCGCTGCCGCAGCTGTGTGCGGTCAGGGCGAACGTCTCCTCGCCCGGGTCAGAGGTGGCGATCGTGTAGGTGCGAGTCTGGCCCTCGTCCACCGCCGCGTCCCCAGAGACGCTGACCGTGGGCTTGACGTTGGCCACGGTGACCGCCTGCGAGCCCGTGTCCGAGCCGCCGTCCCCGTCGGAAACGGTCGCCGTCACGCTCGCGCTGGCCGGTCCGTCCGCGAACTTGCAGGCGAAGGAGCCGCCACCGGTTGCGGGGTTGAAGGAGAGTGACCCGGCCACCTCGCTGCCGCCGCTGCCGCAGCTGTGTGCGGTCAGGGCGAACGTCTCCTCGCCCGGGTCAGAGGTGGCGATCGTGTAGGTGCGAGTCTGGCCCTCGTCCACCGCCGCGTCCCCAGAGACGCTGACCGTGGGCTTGACGTTGGCCACGCCCACAGTTCGCGTGGCCTCGTTCGACGCGCCCGTCGCGTCGCGAACCTGCGCCGCGATGGTCGGGGAAGCGGGACCATCCAAGAATTTGCACTGGAAAGACCCGCTCGATGTTCCGAGCGAAGGTGTGCCGACGAGAGTGCCGCCAGCACCGCACATCGGATAGCTGGGCTCGTACGTAAAGGACGAGCTGTCGGGGTCGGCGATGCTGAAGACGTACGTCTCCGTCTGGCCCTCGTCTACGGTCGTTGCGCCGCTCGTGAACGCGATCATCGGCGGATCGTCGACGCAGGTCACGGTCACTGAAACGGTGGCGGTCGAGCCGCCGTTCAGCGTGTACGAGAAGCTGTCGACGGGCGAGCCGCTGTTGCAGTAGTTGGCGTTGGGGGTGTACGTCAAGCCGCTCCCGCCGCCGGTGACGGACACGCTCCCGTTCGCGGGCTGCGTGACGGACTGAATCGTCTTCGGTCCGCCGTCGGAGTCGGTGTCGTTCGCAAGCACGTTGATCGCGTTCGCGCCCGAGTCCTCGGTGACTGTCGCCGAGTCGTTCACTGCCGTGGGCGGATCGTCGACGCAGGGCACGGTCACTGAAACGGTGGCGGTCGAGCCGCCGTTCAGCGTGTACGAGAAGCTGTCGACGGGCGAGCCGCTGTTGCAGTAGTTGGCGTTGGGGGTGTACGTCAAGCCGCTCCCGCCGCCGGTGACGGACACGCTCCCGTTCGCGGGCTGCGTGACGGACTGAATCGTCTTCGGTCCGCCGTCGGAGTCGGTGTCGTTCGCAAGCACGTTGATCGCGTTCGCGCCCGAGTCCTCGGTGACTGTCGCCGAGTCGTTCACTGCCGTGGGCGGATCGTCGAAGGCATTGACCGTGACCGAGGCGGTCGCGACGTTGCTGTCGAGCGTGCCGTCGTTGACCTTGTAGGTGAACGAGTCCGAGCCGCTGAAGTTCGCGTTCGGCGAGTACGTGACGGATGCCGTGTCCGCGTTGGGCGGCCCCGAGCAGGTGTTGTTCGAGATCGAGCCAAGCGTTCCGCTGCTGGGGCCAGAGACGATCGAGAACGCGAGCTCGCACTGCTGGGCATCCGAGCCCGAGAGAGCGATGGCCTTCGGAGAGTCCTCGTTGGTCGAGTCAGAGACGTTGTTCGCGGTCGGAGCGGTGTTCGCCGGCGTGGCGGCGTAGTTGCCGATCAGGTCTCTGCTGCCACTCTGGAAACCAACCACGCACACGGTCCGATCCGTATCCGTGTAGCCCGGAGCAAACTGGATAGCCGGGCTACCGGGGCGCGTCCAATTGCTGAAGGTGGCCGTGCTGTTGGGTGCGTTGGCGTTAACCGACGCCACGATCAGGAGCGACTCGTTGCTGCCAACACCGGTCGTGCTTCCGTTCCCGTCAGCGGTCTTCGTCGTCGCGGAGCCTGGGTTGAGGGTGCAGTTCGTCGACGAGAAGAGCGTGACCTGGTAATTGAAGTGCCGGCCGTTCGCCGACATGACCTTGACGTTGCCATCGGTGAACGTCGTTGTCGCAGTTCCCGAGATCGGGCCGGTCGCAACGACGACGTACGTGGCGATGAACCAATCCGGAAGCTGGAACTGGTCGAAGATACTCCCGCTGAGGCTTGCGATCACGTCAGCTGAACGGCTCCACGACTGGCCCTTGTCGTCGTTGACCGTGATCCGGAGGATCTCGCCGGGCGCCCAATTCTCGCCTGTCAACGTCACGGTCTCACCAGGCATGTAGTCATCCTTGTCGCTGACGACGGTGGGAGGGGCTCGCGGAGGCGCAGGCGTCGTCGGCGTCGTGTCGGTGGGAGTCGTGTCGGTCGTGTCTGTGGTGCTCGCGTCGGCGGCAGTTGTGTCTGTGGGAGTCGTGTCCGTGGGAGCGATACCCGTCGGTGCCGTGCCTGTGTCGGTCGTGGCGGTACCGGTGTCGCCGGTCAGGCTCACTAGCCCGGCAAACGTGCCGAGCGGGCCGACCGGGCCGGCGCCGGAGACGGTCCCGGCGGCTCCGAGTCCTACGGCGAAGCAGACCGCGAATGCGACTGACGCCTTGAGCAGCCGAGTCGGTTGATCGCGACGACCTTTCGGACGTGTACCCATCTCTCCGTGCCCCCTTTTTGCGCAGAAGGCGGCACCCCAGTGCCGCACGTACACCACACTGTGGGCGTTTGCAGGCAAACTTCAATGGTCGCCGGTCCTGATTCGAGCAGGACATTCGGCCAGGGATGATTTGCACCGTCTTTTGACCCGGCCCTTGTCTCAGGCGGTCCGGAGCGAAAAGTTGCTGGCACTGAGCGGCTCCTCCTGCGAGAGGATGCGCGCGACCCCGAAGTCGCTGGTCTCCTAGACCCGGTCTCACAGGGGGACGCAGTCCCCGGCGCTACCGCACGAGCGCGTTCCGGGCGCTTGTGGTGGGTATTTAGAGCAAACACGCCTGGATGAATGGGGCCGTATTGCGCAGACGCGCGGATGCGCGCGGCCGGGATCGAAAGACGTCCACTCGACGTCCAAACGACCGAGAACGCGGCGATGTAACGAAGCCACGCGAAGCCCACGGAGAAGCCGCAGACCCGCGTAGTTGTTCGCGCTCGTAGCCGGTCGTCGTCGAGTGTCGTGGCTATCTCAACGGCCTGTCACGCCGGAGGTCGCGGGTTCGAGTCCCGTCGCTCCCGTTCTGGCAACACCCTGCAACGTCAGGGTTTGCGGCTCAGTCATCACCCGAAGGCGCTGAGCCTAGGTGCAACTCCCCTAACCCTCGCGAGGCCCGCGAGCCCTCCTGCGGTCGCCTCTCGTGCCAGCTCATGGACGGGCGTCTGATCGACGCCCGTCCCCTGCAGGCAGCGCGTTCGGATGCCGTGTTAGTAGCAGTACGGCAGCCAGTCCACATCCGGGTGTCACTGCAGTAGAGGCTGTCGGAACCGTCATACAGGCCATTGTCGTATCCGCTGCTGTTGCCTTCCGAGTACCCACTGGAGTAGCCGGCGCTCGTGCCCGTGCTGTAACCGGAGGCATAGCTCTCATCCGCTCGCTTCTTGGCTGCGGCGAGGTCTTTGCTCATCGCGGTGAGATTCCTCTTGGCTCTATTGAGGGACTGCACTCTCTTCCCGAGTCTTTGTTGCGTTCGCGAAAGCTCTGTTTCGGAACTCGAGAGCTGCGACTGGAGATCTGCACGCTCTGCCACCAACCGCGAGACATGGGTCGTCTGATGGTGATAGGCGTATCCCCCGGCTGCGAGAGCGGCTGCGAGCATCACTACGGCGGTGGATGCAAGAACGGACAAGACGACGGCTCGACGCATAGTCAATTCCTCACGTTTCGTGTTGCGGAACATTGCAACACCATCTTCGATCGCGGTAGTCCCGCCGGCTAGGACACGATTGGGTCTATTCGGTCGCCGTGCGCAGACAGCGGCCTTACGGCTACCCCTGTGAGCGGGTGCGGCCGATCGATGGAAGCGCAGCGGCTGCGAGTGCCCCAAGTGCACGCACGTCGCTACGCGACCGTTGTCTCATGACGCTCTCGATGCGTAAGCGCTCGAAGACGTGACGCATCCGCATCGAAGGTCAGACTAGAAGGAACGTCACGAAGGTCGACCGAGGAAGTTGGACGAACATGAAGCAGCTATGTCGATGGTGGTTTGTCCTCGCGGTTGCCATCGCAGCTGCTCTCCTCGGCTCGGCATCTACGCAGGCCGCGGTCGGCTGGCGGGCGTTCAAGACCCCGAGTGAAAACATTCGCTGTGAGTTCACCGGTCACGGAGCGTTCTTCATCCGTTGCGGGAGACTGAACGATGGGTTTACGTACGAACTTGGAGGAGGGTCAGAGCGTGCTGTGATAAACCGCGGCGCGGTCTATGGCGTCGCATCGAAGTATCCGTATCCACCTACATTGAGATACGGGATGGTGTGGCGTAACACCTCCTGGGATCTTGCATGCGCATCTCGCTCAGCAGGACTTACTGCCGAAACCGTCGGCATGGGTTCTTCCTTAGCCGAGACAACGCGTACAAGTGGTAACACGGGTCGGCCGTGAACCAGCGATCCGTAGCAACATCTGTGGTCTTCTACGCAACCCTAGGGGGATCGCTGCTCCTACTCCTCGTGCTCTTCACCACCGACATCTCCCAGGGAGCGCCGGATCGACGGTTCCTGAGCTTCAAGACGCCCTCAGGGAACATTGCGTGCACGTCTATTTCGGATGTCGGCATCCGTTGCGACATCGCGAGTGGCCTACGACCGCCGCGGACATGCAGCTTGGGCTATTGGGCGTCGATCCAAATGAACGGCCGCCGAGCGGCGCGACCGCATGCATCAATGACTCCGCGCTTGGGTCTCCGATGCCCGTTCTGCCCTACGGACGCAGGTTCCGAAACGGGATTGTCGGCTGCGTGGTACGTCCGGACGGCCTGCGCTGCACCAGCATTTACGGCCACGGGTTCTTCCTCGCACGAGCCGGTTTCAGGGTGTATTGAACGCTCTAGAACAACCGGTAACCACGGAAGCGACCCAGCCAGAAGCCGTGTCCGGCTCGGTTCGTACAGGTGAGTCCAGTCGATCGACTGCGGCAGCGGAAGAGCACCTTTCCCCGAGCCAGACCCGTCCCTTGTCGATAGTCGGCGTTCGCCCAGTAGCTCCTGCCGTAAGGCAGGAGTCCCAGCGACGATGCGTAGTTCCACTTGTTGTCCGTGTCGTACGACTTACGAGGCCGCGCCGCCGCATCAAGCCAGAGCGTAAAGCCGTCGTTCGGTGTCCAACAGTAGAGCCAGGGATCCGTGTAGTAGTCAGCGAAGACGCGCTGCAGTTCGCAGTAGGCCGCTCGCCTTGGCGTACGAAACCCGCCTATCGTTCCTGACGACTGCGTGTTGGGCAGCATTACGGCATCGGGCACTTGTCCCGCTGCAGGCGCTTGTTCGCGGGAGTCATCCGCGACCGCTGCAGAAGTCACGCTCAGCACAATTGAGGCCATAATGAGTGCGGCGAACGCTGTCTTCACGGTTGACTTCTACCTCACATGCGGACGGTTTCACACGAGTACTGCTAGAAGCTCAGCAAGCGCGAAGCCGGATCCCATAGCGAGACCTCGATCTGCGGCGAGCCGCGGTACATCTCAGCAAGTCCCTGTACGCAAACGGTCTGTCCGCGCGGGAACATTCGCTCCGGAGCGCGAGGGAAGTTTCGCCGATTCGTACCCCAGATCAACACCGAGACCCTGCTCGGATTGGGATACGCGTTTCCGAGATTGAGGAAGGTCGGTCGCCCGTTTGAGCTCGACGCGTAGCGGACACTGGCCACACGTGCCTTGACGCGGATCGGGTTGCCAAGTGAACGCCGCACGCTCTGCCAGGACTGCGACCCCTGGCACCACGCAGCACTGGCCGAGGTTGAAGGATCAGCCGTGGCTTGGCCAGACCCTGCAAGTAGGCCTACTGTGAATGCCAATGCAAGGCACGTGAGCACCCGCGCCGTCATTGGCCCTCCATCGACGCTTCCGCGTCGCGTAGCCATCACCCGATCCAGTGTGGTGTGGGATCGGGCACGTGAAGGTTCGGGGCCCAAACTCCGCCTGGGAGGTCATCGCGACGTTCCTGCTCGCACGGCGAACCCGACCGTCCTGTGGTCCACGTCGCAGCCAGCCCCTGAATATCGATGGTCATCTTCTCTCCTCTCCGGGCGAGAGGCGACCACCGATCCCTGCGAACGTCGCTTGCCAGCGTTGCCCGATCCGGGCCACATCGTTGAACCACCTTGCGCTGGTGCAGGTTGGCGGGCGCTTCTCGCGCCACTCGTGATGTCGATGGAATTCTACCTGTCGGCTGGCCCGCCGTGGGTTCGTGAGAAGGCTGATCGCCACTCGTTGAGGGCCGCTTCGACGTGGCGAGCGCATCGCCGAGGTCGAGGCGGTGGATCGCCGCCGGACGCCGGGATCGCCGCGGACGCGGCGGCGACTGGGGCTTGCGTGAAGTCGCCGCGGGCTCGTCTGCGCGGTAGTCGGCGAGATCCTGGCCGGCGTCCGCGAAGAAGCGCTGACTCTTGAGTTGCATCGACGTGCGCCTTTGCCCGGTTGCGTGCGCGAGCGAGCGCATGGACTTGCGGGTAGAGACGGGGTCTGCCGAGAAGAGCATCGAGTTCATGTGCTCGTAGCCCATCGCCGCGGCGGCGTGCTGCGCGTCGGTGATGTTCGCGTGGCCTGCTCCGAGGTAGACGAACGTCCAGTTCGGCCGCTCGTCGTAACCACGAACGAGTTCCGCAATAGCGTGGGCGTCGTAATCGGAGGACGAGTTCTCTTGTCCGTCGGTCATTACGACGACGAGCACCTTCTCGCCATCGCGGCCTGCCGCCTGTAGCCGACCGTCGGTCTCGAGCACCGTATGCGCGATGGCGTCATAGAGCGCCGTCATCCCGCTGGGTCGGTACAGCTGGTGATCGAGCTCGGGAACGCGGTCGAGCTTTTCTGCGACACAGACGTGATCGAAGCTCGTGTCGAACGTCGTCAGCGAGTAGAGGGTCTCGCCGCCCTGTGCGCGAAGTTCGCCCAGGTAGTCGTTGTAGCCGGAGACCACCGCTTCCTCGATCGAGCCCATCGAGCCCGACTTGTCGAGCACGAACGCCACATGGAGGACGCCGTCACTTACTTCGCCGTTGCTTCCGTTTTCTTCTGCTTTGCTCATCGTCATCTTGCTCCTTCGACCGCCTCCTCGAGCGCTACTGCGAAGAGACGGAGCTGATCGGTTGACACTCCTTTTCCGTGCTCGACCTGGCTGACATATGCCTGCGAGGCGTCGAGCTGGTCGGCGAGCTGCCCCTGCGAAAGGCCCGCGTCCATGCGGGCCCGGCGCAGTGTCTCGCCGACTTCCTGGTTCCACCGCTCGCGCTGCTCGGCGAGCTGCAGGAGCTCGAGGAGTGGTCGCGGGGTGATCGGCTTTTTCTTACCCATAACTCAATAGCGGTTATGAGTCTAGCATAATCGTTAGAGGTTATGGTCGGGCGTCGCACGCCCCTAGCCATTTGACTCACAGCCGTACGCGTCCCCATCAGCATCGAAGCCGTGCGGGTCGGATCCGATCACGTCTACGGAACCGGAGATGTCCGCGCAGTCGAGGTCGTACGAGGAATCGGGGACGCATGTGCCGGCGTAGTTCGAGTCGCAACCGAGGACGACACACTGTCTGCCGCGCGCTGTCTCCGTGTCGTCGTGTTGCCACAGCCGGCGAGCGCCAGCGCGACACCGCGGCAACCACTACAAGTGCGTGCTTCATCGTTTCTCCTTTGGCTGAAGTCGCCAGATACGAGTGCGTGTGAGCCGCGGTCGTGCGCACGCGGTCAAACGAGGCCAGTGCGTGTTCTTGCGCTGACTCTTCGAACAAGGCGCGTGTCGAACAGATCATGTGCTGCATCGAGCCGCCAACCAGGACCACTGGGTCAATTCCCGGCAAGCTCACGACTCCGACGCACTCCGCGCGGAGCTGGTGGGCTGGGCATGTTCCGCGATGCGTGCGAACGACTCGACGGTCGAGGGACACGTCAAGTCTACGTCAACGCTTCGGTGTGTGGTGCGCTCTGACGCGAGGGTGAGCTGAGTGTCGACGGTCGGTTCGTGGGGCTCACGGCTCCGACAGTGCAGACGCACCACGACTCGTCAAACGGGCACACGGCGCGTGGGGAGGGGGAGTGGGGGGTAGGAGGTGTAGGTGAGCTGCGGTGCGGTGAGCGATAGCGCAGGACGATGGTGTGGCTACCGCGCTGGTGTGCGCGGCGTGCTCGAGCAGGTGTGAGTGCGCGTGAGCTTGGCGCTAGATGCGCGTGCAGCTCGTATGTTGGGCGACTCTGCTCGGTGCGTGTGCGCTGCCTTCCGACTGGATCCTCTCCGGCGTCGTGGTGGACGGTTGGTGGCCGTACATCGTCGGTGGGGCCGTCATCGCGACCGGAGTTCAGCTGGACCGGTTCACTGCGCAGGCTGCCGCGAACGTCAGCAACTACTAAGCCAGGCCACGCCGCTCTCTGGGTGCTGAAGAGAGTCGGCGTAGACGTGTAGCGGCGCGTCGGTCGGCCTGGGAACGTCCAGAGCGCGGCACGGCACGGCATCCTCTTCCCTTGCAGGTGTCGGGCGAGGGACTGCTCGCCTGTGACGGCTAGAAGCTGGATCTTCGCAGAGCCAGTAGCCGGACGATGGAAGGCTGTTTAGGTGCGCCACGGCACTCTCGGAAAGTTCGAACGGTATGTCGCCCTCTTCGATCAAGGACTCGTCGTAGTACTCACACGACCGGGCTGATCCTCCGACTACTTCACCAGACCTCGACCGTCGACTCGGTGTCGTAGTCAACGTAGACGTTCGGCTCATGTCGTCCCGGTGCACATCCCATGCGCTCCATGAGGCGTCTTCGGACTCTTGCAGGACCGCAACGGGCCAACAGTTCTCGTTCTTGAGGATGTACGCGTCACCGACCGCCCGGAAGGCCACGGAGCGATAGTAGAGCCGCTATGCCACCGACGAGCGGCCACAGCCACGCCCTTCCTGGCATCTCGGCTCGCATATGGGACACAGCGGCAGCGATGAGGATCACGAAGCCGAGGCTCGTGAAACCAACGATCCACGCTCTTGCGTCAGCGCCGAAGAAGTCGAGAAGCCCCTCATAGCCAGGAACCACGAACCAGAGGACGCCGACCGCCGCCACGACGATCCATACCGGAGCTCGGTGGGCGAACTCGCTCCATAGCGTAGGTCGGTCGACCCTTACGAGACCGCCGTCGGTGTAGGCATGCGCGGACTCCCCCCTTCGGAGATGCTGTCGCAGCTGATTACGACTGAGCGGAAGTGGGTCTTCGACGGATCCCTGACGTTGCCCTCGCGATCGCGGATAACGATCTTCGTGGGGTCGAAGTACTTGTCATCGTCGTCGCGCGGCACGGTCAGAGCCTAGGTCGCAAACCTGCGGACGGAGCGATCGACTCTTGGACGACACCCGCTACTGATCCTTGGGCGCCGCACCCGCGAGTGCGTGGCATCACAGTGAGCTACGCAGGGCTTGGAGCAAGAGCCGAGCGCGAGTGTGCAGTGTGAAGGCGTAGGGCCAGTATGAGATGACGGGCAGGAATATGAACGCAGGCGTCCACCATCCCGAACGTTCGTGGCGGTTCGGGATGGTGAAAGCCATCCAGACGAACAACGCAAACGCGTCGAGGTACGGGACGAGGATGAGAGCCGTCCACCAGGCGGTCGTTCCGACAGAGCGCAGAAGCACGATCCACGGCCCGACATAAGGGATGAACGCGAGCCAGGGGCTGTCAACTTCGCGCCGAGTGCCTATGACGTATGCGGGAACGCTCACAAGCGCCACGAGCAGGAGCAGGATCAATAACTCCCAGACGCTTATCCCGAAGGGCATAGGCGTCGCCGAGCATCGCACACCGCGACGCGACGCGCGGCCCTCGACCTAGGGAACACTTCTCACCGTGCCTGGCCGCTCCAACCCGAACACGTCTTTCGAGCGCCTCAGACTCGTCGCGCACGAGCGCCTCAAGGGTCTGCGTCGACTGCACGGCCACACATCGGGTCACGAAACGCCAGATAAACGCCAGAATGCTTCGATCTCACCACATTCGGGCCCCCCTTGACTCAGCAGTTTGATCCGCCGCAACCCGCATGGCTATGCACAATCTGGGCCTCTCGTCGTCACCTATCTTCGGTCGTTCTAACCCGCTCGCGGCCTGTCACGCCGGAGGTCGCGGGTTCGAGTCCCGTCGCTCCCGTCCTTTATTCGAGCCATTCGCGCCGCGACGGCGAGCATGTCAAGGTCGGCCGAATCGTGGAATGGCAGATTTGGTCAGATCTCAGCCACGAACGAGACCACCCAAAGCGGAACTCGGAACTTCCACCGTTTGGCTCGCTCGACGACCTCGGCCGCGGTAAGCGAGAGGCGCTGAGCCTCGCCCGAATCCTCTCGAACTGCGCACAGGTTGGCGACAATCTCCAGCCGCCAGAGTACGTCGAAGTCCAGCGGCGGTTCCTAGTCGCCTGCGCGAGTGTGCGGGAATGTCTCTTGAAGCTCGCGGCTAGAGAGGGGTGGCGCTCAGTCCGCCATGAGGTCGCCTCACTTCGTGGCGACGAACACCGCGAGATCCGGCCGGACGTAGCTTGCCTCCACCTCGAATCCTGCCTCCTCGAGCCAGCCGATCTGCTCCGGCACGCTGCTCGGGAGGTCCATCACCCAGTCGATCTCGATCACGGCGTCCTCGGCTCGCTCGGATACGACGAGGTCGCCGAGCACGAAGACCTCACCGACCTCCGCGACTCGGCGAAAGAGATCGCGCTTCCTCGGCCCATCGAGATGATGGACTGCGAGCGACGATACGACGAGGTCGAACGGCCCTTCGGGCAGCGGATCCTCGAGCCGCCCCACGCGCAGGTCGGCGTCAGGCAGCCGCTCGCGCGCGCGATCCAGCATCGGAGCGCTCGCGTCGATCCCTGTCCAGCGCGCGCCAGGGTTCCGCGCCAGAATGCGAACGGCCGTCTCGCCCGTGCCTGTTCCGAGCTCGAGGACGTTTCGCCCGCGAGCCACCACGGCTATGGCCTCCTGCAGCTCCTCGTAACCGGGGATCTCCTCGAACATCGTGGTCAGGAACGAGTCCGGATCCCACTCGAAGTCCGACATCGGCGCTGACACTACCCCTGTGCGCGAGTGGTCACTCCTGTGTGCGAGCGTCCTCTCGCTTGAGAGCGCCGTTGCGTGTCAGATTCTTGTCAGATCAGCCTGACCATCGTCGACCAAGCCCGGACATCGTCTGGGTCGCAAACCGCACAACCCTCGGCGTATCTGGCGGTAACGGTCGGCTACGGTCCGCGGGGTGGCAAACCAATCGTTGGCGGCGGCGCGCTCCTTGCCGCCACGCGAGGCGATCCTGAGATGAGGCCGACTAGCGGCGTCGGGGCGAGTCGGCACCGCCGTTTCCCCCGAATCGGGATTGCGCGGCCTGACGGCTGATGCCCAACGCCTCCGCGATCTGAGCCCAGGTGTGGTTGGCCTTCCTCGCCTCAACGACCATTTCGGCCAGTACCTTCTTCGCCTCGACTTCGATTGTCGACAGAGCCCGAATTGCAACCAGGGGTTCGCGCGTGACCCTCAAGAGATAGGACGCCTCGGCTGCTGCCTGGCTGAAGTGCAGCGAGTAGACGGGGTCTTGATCACGCGAACGTTCGGCCACAGGCTCAGGCTACTGCCTAGCGCACGAACTGGACAAGAGCAAACACTCGTCGTCGAATTCGACATCGCCCGCGAGAGCAAAGTTGCATTGTCGAGTCTCTTCGGCTAGCAGGTGATTCTGCCTGCGTCTCAATGATTTCTGTGCAGTAGATCTTGACACGACTCAGGCGGAGGTTGATTATCCCGCCTTGACAGTCGTGAGGTTCCAGGAGAAGGAGGCTGGCTCGAGATGAGACGTTCATTCTGGTTGTTGGCAGCGGCCCTCGGCGCGTTGACGCTCTTCGCAGCGGCACAGGCTTTCGCCACCGCGGGCGCCGGCGCGGTCAGCGCCTACATGGCTCGCGGCCCCGTGTCGCAATCCGTCGTCATCGGCGTTCCCAAGACCGTGACAGCGACGAAGACGGTTCGCGTCCGTGTGAAGGGCAAGGTCGTGACGAGGAAGGTGAGCTTCACCTACCCGACGGTGACGCCCCTGATGACGTGCGGGCAGGCCACCGCGTGCGACACGGCCTACCAGCAGCTGACCATCGCACCCGGCGGGCACACGGGCTGGCATACCCACCCGGGTCCAACGTTCGTGGCCGTCGCGGAAGGAGAAGGAACGCTCTACCACAGCATGTCGGGGAGCTGCCCATCGGTGAAGTACGCGACCGGCGCAGGCTTCATGCAGCCTCCGACGGAAGTCCACAACATGAGAAACGAAGGTTCGACGCCGCTCGTGCTGTGGGCGTTCTATGCGCTTCCGCCCGGGACGACCAACGCTGCCATCCGAATCGATCAGCCCCAGCCTGCGGGGTGTACGAACATTCCCTAGCTCCACGTGAGCTCGGGATCCGGCGGCTAATCCAGCTCCCAGGGGATAGCCAGCCGCAACGCGCACAGGAGCGGACCGCCGTTCGCTCCTGTGCTGCAACGCCAGCACGACCGTCGGGCTGTCGCAGATGTGGAGGCCGCCGTGTCCGAGTCCCGCGCTAAGTCGCGAGCTGTGCGCTTCGAGCTGGCGGTGCCACCGGCGCGGCCCGAGGCCCTGACCGTGATCACGGCCTGCGCCCGCTGGCCGGCTCGAACAGCTGACGGAACTGCGCCTGAGCACCTGCAGCGAGTGCGGATTCGCACGCGTTCGCAACCGGCGGAGCGCACGGCCTCGCCGTAGTCGAGAACGCGAAGGAAGAATCGCTGCACCGTCGGCGTCTTGATTGATGTGCCGGTGAACTCTCCCGATAATGGGCGACTCGCGCGTCTGTTGCGGCTGCTTCGTCCCGCTCCCGAGGCTTGGGTTGCCAGGGCGCAGCGGATTCCCTTGGAGACGAGCCTTCGGGATCGACCGGACGTGGAAGAGAGAGGACTGACCGACGGCGACCTGGCGACCCTGTCAAGGGAGCTCGAGATCGATCCGGTGTTCCGGGACCGCTTCGACGCCGACCCCGTCACTGCGGCCAAGGCAGCGGGCATGCACGAGCTCGCGTTGGGACTGGCGCGGGAGATTCGCGAGCTCGTAGCTCTCGCCGAGCGAATCGCAAACGACGACGCCTACCGCGCTCAGCTGGACGCGGACCCGGTGGCCGCCCTTGGTGCAGCGGGCATGCCCGGCGCGACTGCCGAGCCACTGTTGAAGGCACTCGCGGTGTCGGACGACGTTCTTGCGAAGGTGCCCGACGTCATGGCGCACGGGTACGAGGAGCCGCCGCTCCGAGCGCGACTACTGATCCTTCTCGTGGGAAGCAGAACGGTCGCCGAGAAGATCCGCGCTTCGACGCGCGGCTCCTAGCCACACCTCGCAACATTGCGCGCAGGGAAGCGTGAGAAAGCCCTCGTAGCGCGCGAACCACGGGCTCCCGAGGCCCGCATGGCCACTTCGCCCCTTCCCGACGCTCCCGGCGTACTGCCGGTTCCGCGCACGACCTTCCACGTACCGATGGCGACGCCGTCCTCACCCGACTCGACCGCGACCCACTCGTTCCGCTCGGGCATCTCGAAAGGTACGCCGATCGCTATCCCACAAGCGCGTCGAAGCGCTCGAGGCTGGCCGCGGGCCAGAGCTTCTTCCTGTCGTAGTAGGTCGCGAATGCCGGCACGGACTCAGGAAGCGTTACCCAGGGCAGCTTCGATCGCGTGTAAATGTGGACGTCAGGCGTGACTTTCGCGGGCTCGTCGAGCGTGCCCCCGCGAACGAACCTGACCCGCGGGCTGGTGTACTGACTGAAGACCGCTACCTGGCAGGTCGGGCAGCGCCAGATCTTTTGCTTCTTGCCGCCGCTGCGAGGCACGGCGACCGGCTGCGGGTCGCCGGCGAGGAGCTCCACTCGGTCGGCCTCGATGAGCAGGTTGATGACGAACGCGCTCCCCGTCTGTCGCTGGCAGTTCAGGCAATGACAGCAGTGAATGAAGAGCGGATCGGACGCAAGCCGGTAGCGAACCGCTCCGCACGCGCAGCCACCCTCGTGTGCTTCGCTCATCGATCTCCTCCTCGAGGGAGAACGGCGATGGAGTCCCGACTGTACTTCGACCGCTCCCGGGTCAGGACGGGTACCAGATGCGTCGACCGGCTCGGCTACCGTGGCTCGGATGAGCAGTCGCGCCTCGCTGTGCTCCCTCGTCGTTGCGTCAACCCTCGTCGCGGTGCTTGATATTCGGCGAACGGCGCGCCGAGGCCGATTCCGGTGACCGTCATAGGTGATTCCGTGGCCGCGTCGATGAAGCACGCTCCGAGCGCACAGACGACGCTACGAAAGGGACTCGAGGTGCGCCTCGATCTCGAGGTCTGCCGCAGGCTGGTGCAACCGAGTTGCGCCTTCAGGGGCACGAAGCCGTCAACGGCGCTGCAGGCGGTGGAATCCTCCGGAGGGTCGCTCGGTCGCGTGCTCGTCATCGACGTCGGCTACAACGACGGAGCGCAAGGCTACGGCGTCGGCGTCGACCGCGTCATGCGCGCGGCACTCACCCAGGGCGTCAAGAGAGTCGTATGGGTGACGTTGCGCGAGCAGAAGGGGATCTACCGCCAGACGAACGTCGCGATTCGAACGGCCGCAACCCGCTGGCCGCAGATGCTCGTCGCAGACTGGAACGACTACAGCGCGGGCAAGCCCTGGTTCCGTGGAGACGGGCTGCACATGGGTACCGCCGGCGCGGCGGCCTTCGCGGCCTTCCTCCGCCCGCACATCTTCCGCGCGGCTTCCTGACTGCGGCCGCGCGTCGCTGGTTTCAGCGCCATCGCTTCATATTGCATAGTCGCTTTACTTCGGAAACTAATGGCGTTAGGATGCCTTCCTCGGTGCGAAGGAGGCGAAAGATGACGTTCCCCACACAGAAGGACCCCCGAGCGACCGTCACGAGCGCAGAGCTGTACCGCCGACTCGCCGATCCCGATCTGACGCTCGTCGACGTTCGGCCCCTTGCCGGGTACCACGGCTGGCGCCTGAACGACGAGCCCCGAGGCGGGCACATCCCTGGCGCCGTTACCTTCCCGAGCGCGTGGCTGGAGACCATCGACGGCGCAGAGATCGAGCGCTTGCTGGACGAGAAGAACATCGGCCGGGGCCGCGAGATCGTCGTCTACGGCGATGATCCAGGGGAGGTCTCGACCTTTCGAGACAGGCTGTCCGAGATCGGTCACACCGGTGTCCGCATGTACGAGGGCGGCTGGCCGGAGTGGGCGGCGGATGACGCGTTGCCCGTCGAGCGGCTCCCAAGATACGAGCGCCTGGTCCACACCGGAATGGCTCTTGCAACTCCTGGCCCATGAAGGGCCCGACGCCGCGCCGGCGGGACGCTTTCTCCTCTTCCACGTCAACTTCGGAGTCCCCGAGGAATACGAAGAGAGCCACCTTCCGGGCGCGCTCTACCTCGACACGAATCGGCTCGAGAACCCGATCGACTGGAACCGCCGCACACCCGAGGAGCTCGAGGTGGCACTGCGCGCGCTCGGCATCACGCACGACACGACCGTGATCGTCTACGGGCGGGATACCGAAGGGCATGCCGACGAGAAGTGGCCGGGCCGGCGAGCAGGACAGATCTCGGCCTGCCGAGCCGCGCTGATCCTGCACTACTGCGGCGTTCGGGACGTTCGCGTCCTCGACGGGGGCTACGACGCTTGGGTTCGAGCGGGGAACGCGCTCGACACCTCTCCTCACGCGCCGACGCCAGTCACGTCCTTCGGCGTGGCCATTCCCCAGCGTCCGGAAGCGATCGTGGACATCGACGAGGCCAAGCAGATCCTCGCCGATCCGGACGGCGCAGCCCTCGTCAGCGTTCGCACCTGGAACGAGCACATCGGCAAGGTCTCGGGCTACAACTACATTCGCCCGGCCGGCCGCATCGCCGGCGACGTATGGGGGAATTGCGGCTCCGACGCGTACCACATGCAGCACTACCGCAATGTCGACAACACCATGCGCGCGTACCCGGAGATCGCAGCCAACTGGGAGGAGGCCGGGATCACCCCCGACAAGTGGGTCGCCTTCTACTGCGGCACGGGCTGGCGGGCGAGCGAGACCTGGTTCTACGCCTATCTGATGGGATGGCAGCGAATCGCCGTCTACGACGGCGGCTGGCACGAGTGGAGCCGAGATCCAGGCGCGAACCCGATCGAGGTCGGCGAGCCCGACGAGCTGGCGGCCTAGCCCTCAGAGGATGAGGTGGCTGTCGCCGAACTCGTGCCAGAGGTAGCCGTGCTCGACTGCCTCGTGGTAGCTGCGAGCGAGCAGCTCCGCGCCTGCCGCCGCACGCAGCAGCTCGAGGTGCGATGAGTCCGACTCGTGCAAGCCGGTCACGAGCCCGTCGACGGTCCACAGGCCGCGCTCGGGTGTCACGACGAGACTCGTCCAGCCGTCGCCCGCTGCCACCGTGCCGTCCGGCTGGGCCACCGTCTCCAGCGCGCGGACGACCGTAGTCCCCGTGGCGACCACGCGACCGCCCCAGGCGTGCACGGCGTTCACGAGCTTCGCCGTGTGCTCGGGCACGCGATAGCGCTCCGGATAGGGGGCCTCATGGCTCTCCGGCGAGGAGACGCCGGTGTGCAGCGTGACGGGGGCGACGAGCACGCCCTCGGCGACGAGCCGGGTGATCAGCTCGGGGGTGAACGGCCGGCCCGCGCTCGCCATCTCGGCGCTGCCGGGGTCGAGCGCGTACACGTTCTGATACGCGGACAAGGGCCACCGCCGGGGGACGTAGCCGTAGCGAATCGGATGCCCGTGCTCGGCCAGATACGCAGGGAGCGGCTTCGGGAGGTCGAGGCGGGTCACCCAGAGCCGGACACCCGAGTGCGGAGCGAGGATCTGAGCGGAGCCTCCGTCCGGTAGACCCAGCCGGTCACCGAGGTGGATCCGAGCGAACGGCCGGCCCTCGGACCGAAGCTCGACGATCCAGAAGCGATCGTGATCCCGATCGTTCGCCGGAGTCGAGAGATGCAGCTCGAGCAGCGCGCCGTCCGCCCGTGTCGCCGTCAGCGCCGCCGGCAGGGTCGCCGAGGTGTTGACGATGATCAGGTCGCCGGGCGCGAGCTGTCGAGGCAGGTCCGAGAACCTGCGGTGCGCTGTCGAGCCCGCCCCTCGGTCGGTGACGAGCAGCCGGACGTCGTCCCTGGTCAGACCACGCGCCTCGGGCGGCTCGCTCGCCTCGAGGCGAACCGGACGCTCGACGGCGAGCAGGCTCACGTCGGAACCTCGACGAGCGAACGAGCGCCGTAGGAGCCGCTTGGCAGGTCGCCTTCGATCAGCTCGAGCAGGCCGGGCACGCTCTCCTCGGGCGGCGGCCGGTCGGAGATGTCCTCCCCCGGGAACGCGTCTTGCTGCATCTGGGTGCGCATGTCGCCCGGATCGACGGTGTAGACACGGAGCTTCGGATGCTCGGCGGCGAGAACGGCGCTCATCTGCGCAAGCGCTGCCTTCGAGGAGCCGTAGCCGCCCCAGCCCTCGTACGCCTCGACCGCCGCGTCAGAGCTGACGTTGACGATCCGCGCGTGATCGCTCAGATGCGGGAGCGCGAGCTGGACGAGGGCCAACGGAGCGAGCACGTTGACCTCGTAGACCCGACGCAGCTCGTCGAGCGGGTAGTCGGCGAGCACGGGCAGCGGCGTGGTGCCGAGTGCGCTGGCGTTGTTGACAAGCAGATCGATCGGCTTGCCGACGCCAGCGACCACCCGCTCGAGGTGTTCCGGATCGGTGACATCCCCCGCGAACGCGGCGACTCCGTCGAGCCCGCCGACGGCAAGCTCGAGCGCAGCGCCGTCGCGCGCGTCCACCACCAGCTGCCAGCCTCGCTCGGCCAGGGCTCGGGTCAGAGCGAGCCCGAGGCCGCGCGAGGCACCGGTGACGATCCCGTTCACGTCAGGCCGCAGTCGGGGCGCCGTGCCGGGCGACCACACGGTCGTAGTTGATTCGCAGGAGGTCGATCACGTCGCGCACGTCGTCATCTGACTCGATACGACGAGCGCCGAAGCCCGGCTGGCCCGGAAAGACCGGGTGGTAGTCGATCCTTCCAGCGGCGTGAAGCTCGTGCCACACGGCCTTCGGAAATCCGATGTGGAGCACATGGTCGCCGTGGAGATGCCCGATCTCCTTTCGGTCGACCGTGAACGCGAACTCACCGCGAGAACCGATTCCGGCCTCGACTCCGGGCCACGAGGTGACTTCCTCGGTGATCCGACGACTCGGCGTCTGTGTCTCTTGCATCTCTCTTCCCCTTTCCGAACGATTGGTAGTCGCAATGTACAAGTTGAAGTTAACTTGAAGTCAAGCGCTCGCTGTGCTTTTCTTCGCAAGTGTCAGAGCTGCTCACGATTGGCGAGGTCTCCCGTCGTAGCGGAGTGGCCGCATCGGCCCTGCGCTTCTACGAGCAGCGGGGGCTCATCGACTCCGAGCGGCCGGGCCCCGGCCATCGACGCTATCCGCGAACGGTCCTGCGCCGGATCGCGTTCATCGTCTTTGCCCAGCGTGTGGGGCTCACACTCGAGGAGATCGGCGTCGAGCTCGCGAGACTTCCTCGTGACCGAGCGCCGGGACGTAACGACTGGTCGCGTCTGTCCCGGGGCTGGGAGGCCCGGATCGACGAGCGAATAGCAGAGCTCGATCGCCTCAAGGCCGGGCTCACCGAGTGCATCGGCTGCGGCTGCCTCTCGCTCGACCGCTGCAAGCTTGCCAACCCTGGCGATCGTGTGGCCGGCCTGGGTCCCGGGCCACGTTTCTGGCTCGGCGACCAGCGCTAGCGCTGCGCCGACGGGTGCAGCAGCGGCACGGCCGGGTGCCAGTCGGCACGCAGTATCGGAACGAGCGACGGCGGGGTGATGAGCAGCGCGTCTTCTCCACGCGGTCTCCGTCTCCGCTCCGCGTAGCCGGGGGGCGTCCAGCGAACGAGCTCGGAGCCGAGGACGAGCCATGGCTCGCGAGCGCGTAGCACGAATGCACCCTCGGGAAGCTCGTCCAGTGGCGCGCGGTGAAGACGTTGTCTCAGCCCTCGCAAGTCGACCCGCTCGCGGTGGAGCTGCTCGTCTATCGCGTCGGCACCGCTCTGCCTCGGGTGGAG
>CAWHKX010000003.1:0-49195 GCA_963830035.1 uncultured Actinomycetes bacterium
ACTTTTGCCCACCTGAGCTGACCTGGGCTGACCTCAGCCGATCGAGCCTTACGCAACCAGGCCCTCTTGGCCTTACTCGACCTAGAAAGCAACGTCTCATAACCCGGAGGTCGCAGGTTCAAATCCTGCCCCCGCTACTGATAAAGCCCCGGAAACGGGGCTTTTTGTTTTCTCAAAGTCGCGATGCGCGGCGACTTATCTCCCAACGTTACGCGCTCCGAGAGATTCGCAGCGTTGGATCGAGCGCGCGGCGCCATAAGATTGCGCCGTGCCGTTCACGCTCAGGAACATCAAGGAGGATGTGGAGGACATCGGCTCGAGGTTCGACGGCGCGCCGGATCTGGAGTTCCGCGCGGCGACCAAAGCGCTCGAGCTCGAGACATCGGCCCTGAGCTACCAGCGCGTCCCGCCCGGCTATCGCTTTCCGTACGGCCACACGCACGAAACGCAAGAGGAGGTGTACGTGATCCTGCGCGGGAGCGGGCGGATGAAGCTCGACGACGAGATCGTCGAGCTCAAGGAATGGGACGCGGTGCGCGTCCCGCCCGGTACGTGGCGAGGCTACGAGGCCGGGCCGGAGGGCCTCGAGATCCTCGTCACGGGCGCGCCCAATCTGGGCGAGGATCCGCGCGAAGACGTCGATGGCCAGCGCGACTGGTGGGCTGACTAGAAAGAGCTGTCCGATCTCAGTCATGGCTTTGCCGACCCCCGCGTCTCCGCCTGAGCCGGGAGCAATCAGTCACGTGCCCGAGTGTTCGGAAGTGTCTCTGACCGGACGGGGCCGCCGCCGCCACTTCGGCAGTCACGTGCTCGCTTCGGCTGTTCGTCAGATGCGAGACTGGAGTCGTGGCGACTGCGGAGGTCGACCTGTACTTGGCCGCGCTGGACGGGCCGAAGCGGAGCACTCTGGAGGTGCTGCGGACGTCGATCTTGGAGGTGGTGCCAGACGCGGAGCAGTGCATTTCGTACGGCATGCCGGCCTTCAAGGTCGCGGGTAGGACGGTGGCCGGCTTCGCTGCTTTCGAGCACCATCTGAGCTACCTGCCTCACAGCGGCTCCGTGCTCTCGACGCTCGCCGGCGACGTGGCCGGCTACGAAACGTCAAAGGGGGCGTTGCGATTCCCGATCGACAAGCCGCTGCCCAAGCCCCTGGTGAAGAAGCTCATCACGGCGCGTATGCGCGAACTGGGCCTTGCGTGACGCGGCTCCCTGGCATCGGTGGCCCGCGCGACGCCGGCGTCCGGAGGGAAGACCGTGAATTACGGACTCGCTTAGATCGGGTTCCACCTTTGGGACGATGCGGAAGCGCATGACCGTTCGTGACGCGATCGCACCGTTCTTCCTGGGCATGTTCCTCGCGACCGTGGCGATCGCCGACGTGGTGCTCGTCGTCCGCGGAAGGCTCGCGCGTTCGAGCGCTCGACCCTTGAGCGCGTGTTCGTGTCAGATTTGTGTCAGATCAGGCTGACCATCGTCGCCCACCGCGGACGCATAGCTGACTACTGGAAGAGCCCCGGAAACGGGGCTTTTCCGTTCTCACTGCGGCGATCCGCCGGCAGTCGACGTGGTCACGCTCGGGGGCGCCACTGTCGGCTCTTGCAGTTACCTTGAAAGGTTGATGTTCGAGCGCGACACAACCACGAGGACAACACTGGAGCTCGTCTGGCAGCAGGATGCGACGGCCATCCTCTTCGTCCGCGACGCCGATGGAGCGCTGTCGGCCGGCGATCTGGAGCTCGGGAAGCCTGCCGTGGCGAGGCTTGCGCTCGGTGGCGGCGGCTTTCCCGCGCGGCGGCTCGACGTTCACGAGCTGATTCGCATGTCGGACGCCCCTCCGGCCGAGCCGGCCCCCGGCGGGAGCGCGCGCGCGATCTTCGCTCTCGTCGAGCTGGCGCGTCGCTCCGTCGCCGAAGGTCTCGTCCACCCGGACCTCGACCACGACGGCGGCTGGTGGCACGCGTTCTGGGGAGCGACGCTCGACCAGAGCATCCAGGGGACTCTGACCACGATCGCCGAGGCGCTACCCGCTGTCTCCGCCGACGCGTTCGGTGGCGACCGGGACGCGACGGTGCACGATCTGTACCCCGTACTCGTCGACCAGATCGCGCGCGATCGCCTCCGCGCGGACGGCGTCCGCCTCGCGAATCCGCTGAGGTCGGCTCGTCCGGCCGCTCTCGACCTGTTCCTCGAAGGGCTCACCGCCGCCGACCCGGTGCTCCCACGCCACTCTGGCTACACGGCGCTCGACCGGCGGCTGGCGGGCTGGGTCGGCGCCGGCCTCGGCCGACGCACGACGACCCGCTGGACGCTCGGCCTGCACCTGGACGAGCGGGCCGGAGACGCTCTCGTGCTCGAGCTCTGGCTGCAGGCCGAGGACGACCCGACGCTGGGGCTTCCCGCGTCGCTGCTGTGGAGCGGCGACGACGACGTCTTCACCTTCCTGCGCGACGGTGACCCGCGCCTTGATCTGATCCGCCAGCTCACCGACCTCGATGCAGTGCTCGCCGACACCGGGATCGAGTTCGACCCGGCCGAACCGGACGAAGCAGAGCTCGAGCCGGACACCGTCCGCGCGTTCCTGCGCAACGCGCTGCCGAGGCTGGAGGAGCGCGGCATCCCCGTCCTGCTTCCCGCCGCCTGGATGCGCTCGCCGGGCCGAGTACGGGTCAACCTCACGGCCTCGAGCCAGCCGCCGCGCCGCGCGAGCGGCTTCCTCTCCCCGACGGAGCTGGCGAGGTTCGACTGGCGACTTGCGGTGGGAGACGTCGTCCTCACCGAGGAGGAGCTCGCGGAGCTCGCTGCCGCCAAGGAGCCGTTCATCCGCATCGCCGGCCGGTGGCATGCCCTCCGCCGCTCGGAGGTCGAGCGCGCGCTTCGCTTCCTCGACCGCCGACGCGCCGGGGCCGGAATCGTCGATCTCGTTCGTGCAGTCTCGGGCCTCGAGACCGATGAGGCGGGCGTCGAGCTCGGCGAGGTGACCCTGGATGCCCCGCTCGCCTCGCTCCTGCACGACGACGAACGGCGGTTTCGCTCGCGTCCGACGCCCGCCGCGATGCAGTTCGACCTCTTCCCGTTTCAGGAACGCGGCCACGGCTGGCTGCGGATGCTGGGCGACCTCGGGGTCGGCGCAATCCTCGCCGACGACATGGGTCTCGGCAAGACGGTGCAGGCGATCGCGATGCTCGCCTCCGAGCGGGAGGAGTTCGCTCCGGAGGCGCTCGGGCCCACGCTCGTCGTGTGCCCCATGAGCGTCGTCAAGCAGTGGGGCGCCGAGATCGCGCGGTTCGTTCCGACGCTGAACGTCCACCTCCATCACGGCCCCGGCCGACTCACAGGCGCCGCCCTCACCGCCGCGGCGCGCACCCACGACGTCGTCGTCACCTCCTACGACATCGCCACCCGCGACGTCGAGACGCTCTCCCTGGTCACCTGGGATCGGCTGCTGCTGGACGAGGCGCAGGACGTCAAGAACCCGGCGACCAAGCGCGCGCGTGCACTCCGCCGGCTTCCCGCACGTCGCAAGCTTGCGATGACCGGCACCCCGATCGAGAACCGGCTCGGTGAGTTGTGGGCGATCATGGACGTCGTCAACCCGGGCCTGCTCGGCTCGCGCGACTGGTTCGAGCGCACCTTCGCCAAGCCGATCGAGGTGTACGGCAACGCCCAGGCGTTGGAACGGCTGCGCTCGATCGTACGACCGTTCATCCTTCGGCGGCCGAAGGACTCAGACGAGGTCGAGCTCGAGCTGCCGCCGATCACGATCGCCAAGGACTACTGCCTGCTCACCGTGGAACAGGCGAGCCTGTACCGCGCGACGGTCGACCGCTGGATGGCGCGGGTCGAGGCGCACCAGGATCGCTTCGGCCGCCGGGGCGCCGTGCTGGCGATGCTCGGCCAGCTGAAGCAGGTCTGCAATCACCCCGAGTTGCTGCTGACGACCGGTCAGCCGCTCGAGGGCCGCTCCGGCAAGCTCGACCGTCTGCTGGAGCTGCTCGAGGTGGTGCCGTCCGGCGACAAGGCTCTCGTCTTCACGCAGTACCCCGGCTTCGACCGGCTCGTGCCGCACCTCGAGCAGCAGCTCGGCAAGAGCGTCGGCTTCTTCCACGGTCGCCTCAGTGCCCGGCAGCGCGAGGATCTGCTGGCCTCGTTCGCGTCCGAAGAGGGCCCCACGGTGCTCGTAATCTCGATCCGGGCCGGTGGACGGGGCCTCAACCTGCCCGCCGCCAACCACGTCATCCACTTCGACCGCTGGTGGAACCCGGCGGTCGAGCAGCAGGCAACAGACCGGGCGCACCGGTTCGGCCAGCGCAAGCACGTGTTCGTGCACAGCCTCATCAGCACCGGCACGCTCGAGGAACGGATCGACCAGCTGCTCGAATCGAAGCGGGAGCTCGCCGAGAGTGTGATCTCGGGCCGCTCGGAGGACTGGCTCGCCGACCTCGATCTCGGCGCGATCCGAGCGGCCGTCGAGCTCTCCGTCGATCCCGTCGAGGAGGCCGCGTGAACGAGCGGATCGGCAGAGGGCCCTGGGCACGCCTGCTCGCCAGCGCAGTCCTTCCCGACGAGGGGTCGTCGCTTGCGGAGCGCGGCCGTGAGCTCGTCCGAGTCGGGCGCCGTTCGCGACCTCGTCGTGGCGGCGGCAGCCGTCACGGGGCGCGTCGGTGGCTGCGACGTGACGATCGGCGCCGAGCCGGTGCCGCCGCGCATCTGGGCGGCGATGACGCGATCCGCGCGGGGCAACGAGCCACTCGAGGCTGCCGTCGACGGACGCGAGCAGTCCTTGCACCTGGAGTACCTGATGACCGCGGACTGGGAGCAGCCACTCGTTCCACGCACGGCCGCGCTCGCGCTCGACTGCACCTGCGGGCGAGCGGACGGGTGCGAGCACCTCGCCGCGCTCGCCTACGCATTTGCGCAGGAGATCGATCGCGATCCATCGATCCTGCTCAGCTGGCGCGGCTGTGACGCGGCGCAGGAGGAGGCCGATCCGGCGGTGGACGATGCCCCAACTGTCGTACCCGAAGACGCGTGGGAGGCGGGGCTGCTACCGGCGCCACGGCCGCTGCGGCCGCTTCCCACCGGCGCGGTGCTGATGCGTCTCGGACCGAGCGGGCTGCGCGTCGGCGGAACCGACCTCGCAGAGCTCTTGCAACGGGCCTACGCGTCGTTCGCCGCCTCGCCTCCGCGGTAATCCGTGACCGTGTTGCGATTCTCGGTACCTTGTGCTTCTATGCATTGCACTGCGAGTCGTAGGAGGCGATGTGCGCATCGACAAGGACCTGGTCGCGGCTTCGGCGACACCGCTCGTGCTCGCAATCCTGGCAGAGGGTGAGAGCTACGGCTACGCCATCCTGAAGCGGGTACGCGCGCTCTCCGGGGGCGAGCTCGAGTGGACCGACGGCATGCTCTACCCACTGCTCCATCGCCTCCTTCGGCTCGGGTACGTGACGACGGAGTGGCGAACGCCAGCGGAGGGTCGTCGCCGCAAGTACTACGCGATCACCGACGAGGGACGTGCGGCACTCTCCGACCACCAGCAGCAATGGGCGACCGTCACCCATGCGTTGAAGGACGTCTGGCCGGGCTCGGGTGGGGTGCTGGCGGCGCTCGGCGAGGCCTGAGCGATGGAGAGCGTCGAATCGCAGATCGCAGAATGGCGGGCCTACGTGGCGAATGCCCCGGGCGTCAACGGCCATGACATCGATGAGCTGGAGGATCATCTGCGTCACCAGATCGGCGAGCTGAACGCCGCCGGTCTCACCGTCGACGAGGGATTCCTCATCGCCGTGAAACGGCTAGGAGACGTCGACGCCCTGTCCCGGGAGTTCGCACGCGAGCACAGCGGCCGACTGTGGAAACAGCTTCTCCTGAGCGGTGACGACGAGCCGGCGCGCGGGCCGAGCGGCTGGCTCGAGACGCTCGGCTTCGCGCTCGCTGCGGCCGTCGTGGTGCAGATTGCACGCCTCGCTGCTGACGCCCCCGACGAGGAGCCGAACTGGCTGGTGCGAAACGCCAGTCTGTTCGTGTTGCCGTTCCTTGCCGGGTACTTCGCCCGCCGACGGCAGCTCGCTGCCCGGCACTGGGTGCTGCTGGCGGTGCCGTTCGTGCTCGCTGCGCTCGTGGTCAACCTCTATCCGTACGGTGCGGACTCCGCCACCGAGGTCCTCGTCGCGCTCCATCTGCCCGTCGTGTTGTGGTTCGTCGTGGCCTATTCCGTACATGGGGGGCACGGTCCGAGCGCACGAGCGGCGCATGGACTTCGTCCGCTTCACGGGCGAATGGTTCATCTACTACGTGTTGATCGCCCTCGGGGGCGGCGTGCTCATGGGCCTGACCGCGGCGATCCTCGAGCCCACGGGGATCGACGTCGACCGGGTCGCCGAGTGGGTGGTGCTCTCGGGTGCGGCGGGTGCCGTCATCGTGGCCGCCTGGCTCGTCGAGTCGAAGCAGCGGGTCGTCGAGAACATGGCGCCGGTGCTCACGATGCTCTTCACGCCGCTGTTCGCGGTGATGCTGGCCGGCGCTGCCGTCGTCTACGCCGTCACTGGCCTCGGGGGTGCCTTCGATCGCGAGCTCGTGAGCGTCTGCGACGCCCTGCTCCTGGTCGTCCTCGGGCTCGTCCTGTACGGGATGTCCGCGCGGGATCCGTCCACGTCGCCTGACTGGATGGACGGCATCCAACTGGTCGCCGTCGTCAGTGCCCTCGTGCTCGACCTGATGGTGCTCGGCGCGATGATCGCTCGGATCGGCGACCTCGGGTTCACCCCGAACCGAACGGCAGCGCTCGGACTCAACCTCGTCCTGCTCGTGAACCTTGCGTGGGCCGGCTGGCTGTCCGCCCGCTTCCTCACGCGACGCAGCAGGCTCCACCAGCTCGAGCGCTGGCAGACCTCCTACCTTCCGGTGTTCGCCCTCTGGGCCGCTGCGGTCGTGGTGATCCTCCCCCCGCTCTTCGCCTTCGACTGAGCGCGACGACCGAGCACGATCGGTTGACCATCTATGGTCGAGCCGACCCGTGGTGATCTCCAGGATCGATCTCTTCGGCTACGACCTGACGTACGTCGACGGCGAGTACGTGATGTCGGGCGGCCGCGTCGTCTCGTCGCTGCCGAGCACGCTCGTCCGACTGACGACCGACGACGGGCTCGAAGGCTGGGGCGAGAGCTGTGCGCTCGGTTCGACCTACCTGCCGGCATTCGGAGAGGGAGCCCGCACCGCCCTCCGCGAGCTCGCCCCTCACGTTCTCGGTCTCGACCCGCGCAACCTGGCGAGCGTGCAGGCAGCGATGGACGGCGCTCTCGGTGGCCACGGCTACGCGAAGAGCCCGGTCGACATCGCCTGCTGGGATCTGCTCGGCAAGGCGACCGGCCAGTCGGTGAGCACGCTTCTCGGAGGGCGCCGGCAAGAGCGCCTGCCGCTCTACGTGGCGGTGCCGTTCGGGCCGGCCGAGCAGATGCTCGAACACGTCGCACGGCTGAAGAACGAGGGCATCCGGCACTTCCAGCTGAAGGTGGGTGCGGATCCGACCGCCGACGGAGAGCGCGTCCGCCGGGTCGTGGAGGCGACGGACGATGACGACATCGTGATCGCCGACGCGAACTGCGGTTGGCGTCTCCAGGACGCCGTCCTCGCCGCGCGGCTGCTCGAACCGCTGCCACGCACGTACCTCGAACAGCCCTGCCGCACGCTCGAGGAGTGCCTCTACGTCCGTGCGCGAACGACGCTGCCGATGGTGCTCGACGAGCTCATCACGGATGTGCCCGCACTGCTTCGCGCTTTCCACGCCGGAGGCATGGACGCGATCAACCTCAAGATCGGACGAGTCGGTGGGCTCACCGCGGCGAAGCTCATCCGAGACCTGGCGCAGTCGCTCGGCTTGCGCCTGACGATCGAAGACACGTGGGGCGGCGACGTGACGACCGCCGCCATCAGCCATCTCGCCGCGAGCACCGATCCGGCTGCCCTCTTCACGGTCTCCTTCATGAACTCCTGGGTGAACGAGCACGTCGCGGGCTTCCAGCCGCGCTCGGAGAACGGGATCGGCGAGACGCCGTCCGCACCGGGCCTCGGCGTCGAGGTGGACACGAGCCTGCTCGGCGAGCCGCTCTCTTCCTTCAGCTAACCAGCGCGAGTTCGATCTCGACGCCCAGACCGCGCAACGATTGATCGACCATGTGGAGCACGCCCTGACGCCGCACTTGAGGGCCTACGAGGCCCGGAGGAGTACCCGAACCTCGTGGCTACCCTCGAGAGCCGAGGCTATGCAGACGAACTCCGCTCGGCGATCCTCGGCGGGAGTCTCACCGCGTTCCTCGGGTCCGCTCCGCGGAGCTGAGGCTATGCGGAGTCGGCCAGATCGCCGGGCGTGATGCCGACGACACCGTCGAGCTCTTCGGCAAGCCGGGCGAGACCCTCGTTCTCGAGCTGACGAACACGCTCGCGGGTCAGGCCGAGCTCGCGCCCGATCGTCTCCAGCGGCTGCTGCTCTCCCCCGAAGCCGAAGCGGAGCTCGAGGATCCGGCGTTCTGTCTCCGGGAGCCGGCCGAGCGCGGTGCGCACCGCTTCGTGGCGGAGCGACACGTCGGCCTCCTCGACCGGATCCGTCGCGAGCGGATCGGCGAACAGGTCGCCGAGCTCGCCGGCCCCGTCCTCGCCCACCGCCTGATTGAGCGACACCGATGCCTCGACGGCGCCGAGCGCCTCCTCGACGTGCTGGAGCTCCAGACCCGACGTCTCGGCCAGTTCCTCGTTCGTCGGCTCGCGCCCGTTGGCAGCTTCGAACTGTCGAGTCACGCGTGCCAGCTTCACTCGACGCTCGTGGACGTGCGCGGGTACGCGGATCGTCCGCGACTGGTTCGAGATGGCGCGCTGGCAGGCCTGTCGGATCCACCAGGTCGCATAAGTGGAGAACTTGAAGCCACGCCGCCAGTCGAACTTCTCGGCCGCGCGGTTGAGGCCGATGATTCCCTCCTGGATCAGGTCGCCGAGCGGCAGGCCGTGACCCTGATAGCGCTTGGCGATCGAGACGACGAGACGCAGGTTGGAGTTGATCATGCGTTCCTTCGCCTGCTTGTCGCCGCGCTCGATCCGCTTTGCGAGCTCGACCTCTTCTGCCGCGGTGAGCAGATCGTGCCGGCCGACCTCGTTCATGAACATGGTGAGGGAGTCCGTGGTCACGAACGCGACGGGCTCGCGGGTAGTGACGCGCGCCTCGTCCTCGCTGGTCTCGACTGCGCGTGCGATCTCGACCTCGCGTGCCGCGAGCTCCGCTCTAACGCCGCCGAGCTCGTCCTCGTCGAGGTCGTGCGTGAACGCGAGCGCTTCCAGCTCGGTGTCCTCGATCACCCCTCGCTCTTCGGCCTTCTCGAGAAAGACTTCGATATCCGTCTCAAACAAGCTGTTCACCATTCCTTTCAGTCGAGAGTCCCGGTGCGTCTCTCGCGCCCGGCGTCTCGCTCGTGTCTCACTCTCGTCCTTCGCTCACAGAATCGGCAGCGCACGTCGAGCCAGAGGGACGCCAATCCAGGCTCCACCGCGCAACCAGTGATTCAAACGACCAGAACACACAGAGTATTCCGATTTCGTGTGGCGTGCGCCGCTCACGGGGCGTCACAGCACAGGTCATCATCAGGGCTCACGCGTTCCTCTTCGTCGTTCGTTCGCTGGTGGGCTCTCCGGCGGCCTCCGCCGCGTTCGCTCTGTCGGTCAGGCTCACGAACGCCGCCTGCAGGAAGTCGCTGGCGGCCGCGGCTCCGAGCGTCCAGGTCAGTAGCCTTCCGAAGCGCGGCGCGACGATCTGCGTCGACGCGAGCCCCGCGGCCGCCCACGTGCCGACGCAGCGCGTGCAGGTGACGAGCTCGCCGATCGCGCGTCGCGAACCGTTGCCGGCGGGGTGCTCGTCGCCCGTACCTGCCTCTTCCTCGACGAACGGCTGCCGCACGAAGCTGGCGACGCGGTCGTGGGTGAGGGTTCGTGCCGTCTTGAAGGTCGCTCCCGCGAGCAGGACGAAATCCAGGGCCGTCAATCTCTGCGGCTCCTTCTCGAGCGCGCGTGCGAGCGCGCCGGCCGCGGCCAGCCCCCCGACGAACGTGCCGAGAATCGCTGCGTAGCTCGAGTACGGCGGGGAGGCTGCCGGGGTGGGCGTACGGACCGCGTCGCGCGCATCGGGGACCACAGAGGATGTGCTTTCCACCCGGGCGGCGCTTGGAAACCCACGCGGGCTCGGCACGAGCGTCGGGTTCACGGAGTCGATCGCGACGAGTTGCTCGAGCAGAGTGTGGAGAGGCGACACGAGGCGAGCGTAACGACACGGCCGGTAGCGTTCGCCGGCATGGAGATGGTCGATCTCGCGGACAGCGGGCTGCGCGTCTCGCGCGTGGGTCTCGGCTGCAACAACTTCGGTGGCCGCCTCGCCCTCGAGCAGACGCGGGCCGTCGTCGACGCCGCGCTCGCGGTCGGCGTCACGTTCTTCGACACGGCCGAGATCTACGGGAACGGCGGCGGCAGCGAACGTCTTCTGGGGGAGATCCTCGAGGGTCGGCGCGACGAGGTCGTGCTCGCGACGAAGTTCGCCTGGGAGCCGGGCGACGGCCTTGCCTCTCCCGAGGCGATCCGCCGCTCGATCGAGGGCTCACTGGAGCGGCTGCGGACCGACCACGTCGATCTCTACTACCTGCACCGCCCCGATCCGGAGATCCCGATCGGCGACACGCTCGGTGCGCTCGACCAGCTCGTGCAGGCCGGGAAAGTGCGCGCGATCGGCTGCTCGAACTTCTCGGCCGAGCAGCTGGCGGAAGCCGACCGCGTGGCGCGCGAGCAAGGGACGACGCGTTTTACCGTGCTCCAGAACCACTACAACCTGCTTCGCCGAGACGACGACGAGGAGGTTCTTCCGCTCTGCCGCGAGCTCGGAGTCGCCTACATCCCCTACTTCCCGCTCGCGAGCGGGCTGCTCACCGGCAAGTACCGGCGAGGTGAGCCCGCGCCGGAAGGGACGCGTCTCGCCGGCCGGTCGATCGACGACGACCAGTTCGATCGTGTCGAGGCTCTCGCACGTCTTGCCGAGGAGCGCGGCCACACGCTGCACGAGCTTGCGATCGCCGCGCTCGCTTCCACTGAAGGGATCGCGTCGGTGATCGCAGGAGCGACGAAGCCCGACCAGGTGCGCGCGAACGCCGCGGCGGCGAGCTGGAAGCTCGGTGACGACGATTTCCCGGCGCTTCGAGCCGCCGCCTAAGGCCCGAGGCTCGGAAGCGCGAGCCACAAGTCCGCGCCGCGCTCGATGAGATGCCGGTGAGAGCGAGGCGCTCCGGTTGAATGTCCGGTGATGCTCCTCGACGAGATCGCGCGTGCCTCGGCCGACGTTGCGGCCACCCGCTCCAAGCTCGCGAAGGTCGCGCGGCTTTCCGAGGCGCTCGCCCGGGCGAGCCCCGACGAGGTCGCGGTTGCCGTCGCCTATCTCTCCGGATTCCTGCCGCAGGGGACGATCGGCGTCGGCTGGGCGGCCCTCCGCGAGCCCGCTGCGCCGGCCGCTTCACCGACGCTCGAGGTGCTCGACGTGCAGCGTGCGGTGTCGCACATCGCGACGATCGCCGGCCACGGATCGCAGACCGCTCGCCGAGAGGCGCTGGCCGATCTCTTCACACGGGCGACAGAGCGCGAGCAGCGCTTCCTGACCGGCCTGCTCCTCGGCGAGCTCAGGCAGGGCGCGCTCGAGGGCGTCATGGTCGAGGCGGTTGCGAAGGTCGGGGACGTTCCCGTCTCGGACGTGCGCCGGGCGGTCATGGTCGCAGGCGAGCTCGGCCCGGTCGCCGCGGCCGCGATCGCCGAGGGATCGGCCGGGCTGGCGGAGTTCCGGCTGACGGTGCTTCGCCCCGTGCAGCCGATGCTCGCGCAGACGGGTGACGACGTCGAGAGCGCGTTGGCGAAGATCAGCCCCGCCCGGATCGAGTGGAAGCTCGACGGCGCTCGAGTGCAGGTGCACCGGCTCGGCGACGAAATCCGCGCGTTCACGCGGAACCTCGCGGACATCACCGATCGTGTGCCCGAGATCGTCGACGCCGTGAGCGCGCTCGAGGTCGAGGCTGTCGTCCTGGACGGAGAGGTGATCGCCCTCGGGCCGGACGAGCGGCCGCGTCCCTTCCAGGAGACGATGAGCCGGTTCGGCAGCAGGGTGAACGTCGCGGAGCTGCGCCGGGCGGTGCCGCTGTCTGCGTTCTTCTTCGACTGTCTGCATCTGGACGCCGAGGATCTGCTCGACCGGCCCGCGCGTCACCGGCTCGAGGCGCTCGAGCGTCTGCTTCCAGCTTCGCTTCGCGTCCCGAGCGCGGTGACAGACGACCCGGCCGAGGTCCAGCGGTTCCTGGAGAGTGCTCTGGCCCAGGGCCACGAGGGGGTCATGGTCAAGTCCCTCGATGCGCCGTACGAAGCCGGGCGGCGCGGGGCAGGTTGGCTCAAGGTCAAGGTGGCGCACACACTCGATCTCGTCGTCCTTGCCGCGGAGTGGGGACATGGCCGTCGGCAAGGAAAGCTGTCGAACCTTCATCTCGGCGCGTGCGATCCCGACAGCGGCGGCTACGTGATGCTGGGAAAGACGTTCAAAGGGCTCACCGACAAGCTGCTCGCCTGGCAGACCGAGCGCCTGCTCGAACTCGAGACCCGACAGGACGGGCATGTCGTGCACGTCCGCCCCGAGCTCGTGGTGGAGATCGCGTTCGACGGTGTTCAGGCGAGCTCGCGCTACCCCGGCGGAGTGGCGCTCAGATTCGCTCGAGTCAAGGGATATCGGGAGGACAAGCGCGCGGACGAGGCGGACACGATCGAAACCGTCCGCGCGATCCACGCGGGACGGACCACCTGACGTTTCTCCCGCGCGTAGACTCGCGCGAAAATGGCGATGCTCAGCTCTCACGGGAGGTCGAGATGACGCAGTACGGCACGCTTCGCACGTGGGCGGCGCTCCTCACGTTCTTGGGGATTCTCAGCGTCTTCGCCGCGGTCGCAGGAACCGTGATCTGGGCGATCGAGGTGGAAGGTTTCTGGGAGACGCTGGGAGTGGTCCTCATCGGAGGGCCGGTGTCGATCTTCCTCGCCACGCTGCCGATCGCGCTCGCGCAGGCGCTGCGGGCGATCGCAGACGTCGGCGACACCGTCGCCGCCCGGTAGCGCGCATGGCCGAGCCTCGCGTAAAGAGCTTGGCGAGGCCGGACGAGGTCATGACGTTCCCGCTCCTCGAGGTGCGCGTCGTCGATCTCGGCGACATCACCGTCGGTCACTTCGTGAACGAGCCAGGCTGGAGCTGGAAGGAGTGCGTGCAGCCGACCGTGGGAGGCGAGTGGTGTCAGGCTCGGCACCTGGGAATGGTCATCTCGGGCCGGCTCGGGGTCGAGTTCTCGGACGGCTTCAAGATGGAGGTCGGCCCGGACGAGGTCTTCGACATTCCTCCGGGACACAACGGCTGGGTCATCGGAGACGAGCCGGTGGTGCAGATCGAGTGGGCGGGGATCCGTGCCTTCGCCGGGTTCCCGACCGGCATCCACAGCCGTGCGCTCGTGACCCTCCTCTTGACGGACATCGTCGATTCGACGGCTACCGCCGCGCGGATGGGGCTGACCGCCTGGCGAGAGCTCCTGTCGAAGCACTTCGAGGGAGCGCGCGTCGAGTTGGAGCGCTATCGGGGGCAGGAGGTGGACACGACCGGCGACGGGCTTCTCGCGAGGTTCGCGGCGCCCGCACCTGCGCTGCACTGCGCCGCGTCCATTCAGCGTGCCGGCAGGGAACAAGGTCTCCTGCTGCGAGCGGCAGTGCACATCGGCGAGGTCGAGCTCGTGGGCCGCGGTGTTCGTGGCATCGCCGTCCACGAAGCTGCGCGCATCATGGGTGAAGCGGACGGTGACGAGATTCTGGTCTCCGAGACGACGCGCATCGTTGCCGGCTCGGATCTGAGCTTCGAGGATCGGGGAGTCCACACGCTGAAGGGTCTCGACGGTGAGTGGCGGCTCTCGCGCTTCGTCGCAACGCCCGCATGAGCGAAGACGCGGACGACCGGCCGTTCATTCTCGCGATCGATCCCGACCCGCAGGCGATTCAACGCATCACCGGCGAGCTCCAGCGCTACCGGGCCGACTACCGGGTCGTCTGCGGTCCGTCGCCGGAGGCGGCCCTCGCACAGCTGGAGCGGATGCGCGACGAAGGACAACGCGTCGCGATCGTTCTCGCAGCCCGGGGGGAGCAGGAGCTTCGCGGCGAGGAGTTGCTCGCGCGGGTCTACGAGCTGCACCCCTACGCGAAGCGGGGACTTCTGATCCCGTGGGGCGGTTGGGCCGACGAGGAGACCGCCGAGGTCATCCGGCGGGCGATGACACTCGGTCACATCGACTACTACGTCCTCAAGCCGTGGACGACGCCCGACGAGCTCTTCCATCGACTCGTCTCCGAGTTCCTCCAGGAGTGGCGCCGGGCGACTGAAGGACGCCTCGAGCTGACCGTCGTTGCCGAGCCCTGGTCGAGCCGCGGGTACGAGATCCGGAATCTCCTGGCTCGAACCGGCGTCCCGCATGCGTTCTATGCGAACGACTCCCAGGAAGCTCGTGATCTTCTCCGGACATGCGGCTTCGAGGTCTCGAACCGACCGGCAGTCGTCCTTCCCGACGACACGGTGCTGGACGATCCCTCCGACGAGGAGCTGGCGAAGCACGGGTACAAGGTCAGAACCGAGATCCACGATCCGGGCGAGCTGGACGTCGTCATCGTGGGGGCGGGGCCGGCGGGGCTCGCGGCAGCCGTCTATGCGTCGTCCGAGGGCCTGCGGGCGCTCGTGGTCGACCACGCCTCGATCGGCGGGCAGGCGAGGTCGAGCGCTCGGATCCGCAACTACCTGGGGTTCCAGCGCGGGCTGACCGGCCGCGAGCTCGCGACGCGCGCCTACCAGCAGGCCTGGATCTTTGGTACCGAGTTCCTTCTCATGCGCTCCGTGAGCGGGATCCGCGCCACCGAGGGTGGCTACCGCATCGCGATCGAGGGGGACGAGATCCAGGCGAAGTGCGTCGTCCTCGCCATGGGAGTGGCCTATCGCCGCCTCGGGATCCCCGCGCTCGAGAAGCTCGAGGGCGCGGGTGTGTTCTACGGCTCGTCCCCGTCGGACGCGCAGCAGTTCACCGGCGGAAACGTGTTCATCGTCGGCGCCGCCAACTCGGCCGGGCAGGCGGCAGTGCACCTCAGCCGGTATGCGGCGAGCGTCACGCTCGTCTGCCGGCGCGGCGCTCCCGATGCGATGTCGCAGTACCTGCTCGACGAGGTGGAGGCGAAGCCGAACGTGACGATCAGGACGTCGTGCCAGGTCGTGGATGGCGGTGGAGAGTCACAGCTCGAGTGGCTCGCTCTCCGCGAGGCCGAAAGCGAGCCCGAGCGGGTCGACGCCGACGCGCTCTTCATCCTGATCGGAGCGCATCCGAACACCGACTGGCTTCCGCCGCAGATCGCCCGAGACGAGCACGGCTACGTGCAGACGGGGGCGGGCGAGCACATGTTCGGGACCAGCCTCCCCGGCGTGTACGCGGTCGGTGATGTCCGCAGCGGCTCGGTGAAGCGGGTGGCCTCGGCGGTGGGGGAGGGCTCCGTCGTGATCCAGCAGGTTCACCGCTACCTGGCGCGAGTGCACGAGTCAGTGCGGACCTGAGACCACCTCGCCGCTACCCGAGGTCGTCGCAGGAGTCGGCGTCCTCGAGCGCCGACTGGAGCTCCTCCTTCGGATCGATCTTCCGAAGCGTGCCGACCATGGTCATGAATGCCTCGTTCATCGAGGTCAAAGACGCGGTGATGGAGACGACCGCCTTCGAGATCCCGGCCACGGCCGAGACGTTGTCAGCGGCGCTCTCGATGGCGACGAGATCCGTCTCGGCCGCCGTCGCGAACGTCTCGACCGCCTGCCGCGCCTCCTCACCCGCTTCGATGTCCGGCGCGCCGAGTGCCCGCAGCTCGCCGGTGAACGTCTCGGTGGCCGCGCGGATGTCGTCCGCGGCCTGCTCGAAGCCTTCCCGGGAGAGCGTCTTGAATTCACGCAGCTGATCGGTCGCCAGCTTCAGCTCGTTCGCCCAGTCCGTGATCGCGGCGCAGTAGTCCTCAGCCCAGTCTGCGGTCGAAGTTCCGGACGCGGAGCCGTCGTCTCCACCGCACCCTACGACGGTGACGGCGAGGACCAGCACAACGACGCACGCAACGGCCGATCTCACGCCTCCCACGCTAGCGCGAACGGCGCGCGAGGGCGACCTGCACCGGGACGATGAGCCAGCAGACGCGCTCGCGCACGCGTGCCGCCCTCGTTCCTCGCTCGTCCGTCGCCGCGAGCGAGACGTGGCCTTCGTGCGCGGCTTCGAGCAGGGTCGCGGCGCGCCGGCTGTGCCAGCCGGAGGTGACGAGGACGATCTCGCGGACGCCGAGCTTCCGGGCGGCGGCCGCGGCGGCTCTCACGTTTCCGTACGTCGAGCGCGAGGCCTCGTCGACGAGAACCTGTCCAGCGTCGCCGCTCCACAGCTCGGCCATGAGCGCGGCCTCGGAAGCGCGCCTTCGGGGACGCCGCCAGCCGGAGAGGAAGACCGTGTCTCCCGGTAGCGCCTCGACGCCGGCTCGCTCGAGCCGAGCGGCGCAGACGCGATGAAGCTCGTTGGCGCCGCGCCCGCTCGAATAGCCGAGAACGGCCACGAGACGCGATCCGCTCGCAGATGTCATCCCCGCCGGCGTCGCCAGAGCCCGTAGAGCAAGAGCGTGCCCGCAACGGTGAGCACGAGCTCGACGGCTCGGCGTCCACGCAGCTTGGACTCCCCGCTCGCGCGTTCGCGCATGTCGACGGGGATCTCCAGCACGCGCAGCTTGGATTTCCGGAGGCGGAGCAGGGACTCGACCTCGGGCGCGCCGCTCTCGTAGGGCTCGGCGAGGATCGGCATGGCCTTCGCATTCACGGCATACATCCCGCTCGTCGCGTCGTGGAACGGATGGCCCAGCACGACCCGCATCGCGCGACGGAGCACCGCCGTGCCGAAGCGGCGGCTGGACGACGGCTCGTACCGGTACTGCTCGTAGCCTTCGCCGACGGCGAAGCGGGAGCCGACCGCCACGTCGCACTCGTCGGCCTGAACGAGGTCGAGCAGACGGCGAAGCTCGGGCACGGGATGCTGCCCGTCCGCGTCCACGCGGCCCGCGAAGTCGTAGTCGTGCTCGTGTGCGTAGCGGTACCCGGCGGCGATGCCCTCCCGCAGGCCGCGGTTCTCGCCGAAGGACAGCACCTCCGCGCCACCCTCTCGCGCAACGGTCGCGGTGCCGTCGGTGGAGCCGTCGTCGACGACGAGCACGTCGATTCCGGACAGCTCGGCGCGAAGCTCCTCGAGCACGGCTGGGAGGTTGTCCTCCTCGTTCAGCGCGGGAATGAAGACGATGGTGCGGGCCATCAGATGACGTTGTGCTCCGGCCTCGTCGTGCCCCGCGCGAAGCGCTCAGCGGCGAGCGGAGAGACGTCGACGAACGGCTCCCGGCCGAGGATCAGGTCGCGCACGATCTCGCCGACCGCCGGTGCCTGCATGAAACCGTGCCCGGAGAACCCGGTCGCGTAGAAGAACCGCTCGAGCTCCGGTGCCTCCCCGACGAGCGCATTGTGGTCGGGCGTGATCTCGTAGTAGCCCTTCCATCCGTGCGCGAGGCCCATGTCGAGGAACGACGGCGCCCGGCGGGCCGCGACCTCGGTGACGTGCTCGAGCCAGGCAGGGTCGGTCGGCGCATCGAATCCGGGCGCCTGATCTCGGTCGGACATGCCGATGAGCAAACCGGGACCCTCTCGGTGAAAGTAGAAGCCGGTCGTGAAGTCGACCGTCAACGGGATCGTATCGGGCAGCGTCTCGACCGGGCTCGTGGTTACCACCTCCCGGAAGACTGGCTCCACGGGAAGCACGACTCCGGCCGTGCGCGCGAAGGCCGGCGACCAGACCCCGGCTGCGCACACGACGGTGTCCGTCCCGATCGTCCCTTGCTCCGTGACGACGCCCCGCACGTCCTTGCCGTCCAACCGGACGGCGGTTGCCGTGCAGCCGGTCACGACCTTCGCGCCGTGCGCTCGAGCCCCCGCCGCGTACCCTTGGGCGACTGCCTCGGGGCTCGCGTGCCCGTCCAGCTCGCAAAATGTCGCGCCGAGCACGCCGTCCAGTCCGGCGAGAGGCGAGAGTCGCCCGGCCTCGGAGACGTCGACCAGGCGACTCGGGACGCCGAGTTCGTTCTGGAGCGCGACGCTCCGCTCGAACGCGGGAACGTCCTCCGGCCGGTCGAGCAGGAACAGGTATCCGACCTGCCGGAAGTCGATCTCCCCGCCTGGCCGCTCGGTGAAGCGCGTGAAGGCCTCGACTGCACGGAGGCCGATCGCGATGTTCAGGGGATCCGAGAACTGCGTTCGCACTCCGCCTGCCGCCCGGCTCGTCGACCCGGAGGAGAGCGCGTCACGCTCGAGCAGGGAGACGTCGACCCCGGCCTCGGCGAGATGGAACGCGATGCTCGTGCCGACGGCGCCGCCGCCGACGACGACGACCTCTGCGTGGTCGGGGACTGCGCTCATCGGCGGACGAGATTCCGCAGGAAGAAGAGGACGTTCGCCGGACGCTCGGCCAATCGACGCATGAGATAGGGGTACCAGTCGGGTCCGAACGGCGTCGCCACGAGCACCTTGTACCCCGCAGCGGCGACGCTTCGCTGCAATGCCGGACGTACGCCGTAGAGCATCTGGAGCTCGAAGCGATCGCGGCCGATGCGTTCGCGCTCGGCGAACGCACGAATGTGCCGGATGATGCGCTCGTCGTGGGTGGCTACCGCGACGTACGCGCCTCCTCGTAGCCCGCGCTCCACCAGCCGAACGTACGCTCGGTCGACGTCCCGCTTGTCGGGATGGGCGATGGCTGCAGGCTCGAGATAGGCGCCCTTGACGACGCGAAGGTTCGGCTCGAACTGCAGTAGGTGCTCGAGGTCGCCGGGGGAGCGGTAGAGGTACGCCTGCAGGACGACGCCGACATTCTCGTGATCCGTCCGCCTTAGGCGCTCGTAGATCTCGAGCGTGGAATCGACGAAGCTCGACTGCTCCATGTCGATCCGCACGAACTGACCGAGACGGCCTGCGTGGGCCACGATCCGCTCGAGGTTCGTGTAAGCCGTCTCGCGGTCGAAGGACAGCCCGAGGTGCGTGAGCTTGAGAGCGATGTTGGCCCTCAGCCCCTCCTGAGCCAGCCGGTCGACGATCGCTTCGTACTCCGTCACCGTCGCCGCGGCGCCGGCAGCATCGGGAATCGCCTCACCGAGCAGTGTCGTGTTCGCATGCAACCCGGCGTCGTTCAGTCGCCGCAGCACGGGCACGCACTCGTCGAGCGTCTCCCCGGCGACGAAGCGGGCTGCTCCGAGCCGCATCCCGTAGCGGTCGACCACCTTTCGCAGGAGTGGGCTGTCGGCGGCGCGCAGGATTGCCGCCCGCGAGAGGGCCGAGACGGTCGAGGCGACAACGGCCACGGTCAGTTGAGCGAGGGATCGAGCGGCATCAGCGCGAGGACGCCGAACGGCCCGCCCTTGCGGAGGAGGACGGCGCTCCACAGCTCGTCGGGCTCGACGGTGAAAACGTCGTCCACCAGGGCAGGCTCCACGATCCAGGACCCCTCCTCGAGCTCGCCGTCCAGCTGACCCGGCCCCCAACCGGCATATCCGGCGAAGATGCGTGCACGTCGCAGCTCGCCGAGATCCTCGGGATCCACCTCCGAGGGGAGGAACCCGACCGAGTCGAGGACGAGCGCTCCGGCGCGATCGGGCTCGACGAAGTCGGCGAGCACGACGATCGCCGAGGGCTGGACGGGGCCGCCGAAGTGAACCTGCTCGGTGCCGTCGGCCAGCACGGAGAGCTCGGGCACCGCCTCGCCGACCGTCGCCTCCGAGGGGCGGTTGAGGATCAACCCGAGCGCGCCCTCCTCGGAGTGCTCTCCGACGAGCACCACCGAACGTCGGAAGTTCGGGTCGACGAGCGCCGGCCCCGCGATCAGGAGATGACCTTTCAGCGACTGCATGGGACGTATCATCGCCGGATGGACCGCATGTCCCGCGAGATCAGGTTGGTGGCGAGGCCCCGGGGCTTCCCGGACGAGGATCTGTTCGAGCTCGCCGAGACGCCCATCCCGGATCCGGGCGAAGGGCAGCTGCTCGTCCGGAACGCCTACTTCTCCGTCGACCCGTACATGCGGCCGCGGATGAACGACGTCCGCTCGTACGTCGCGCCCTTCACGCTCGGCGAGGCCATGACCGGTGGAGCCGTGGGGCAGGTCGCAGCCTCGCGCAACGAGCGCTACGCGGATGGGGACTGGGTGCTGCACGGGCTCGGCTGGCGCGAGTGGGCGCTCTCCGACGGCTCCGGACTGCGCAAGATCGATCCCACTGGGGCGCCCATCTCCACGGCGCTCGGCGTCCTCGGAATGCCGGGGTTCACCGCCTACCACGGCCTCTACGAGCTGGGGCAGCCGAAGGAGGGGGAGACGGTGTTCGTGTCGGGCGCGGCGGGTGCGGTCGGCAGCACGGTCGGGCAGATGGCGAAGATCGCGGGCTGCCGTGTCCTCGGCTGCGCGGGATCGGCCGAGAAGGTGAAGTGGCTCCGCGAGCTCGGCTTCGACGACGCCTTCGACTACCGCGAGCGCTCCGTGCGTGAAGCACTGGCCGATGCTGCGCCGGACGGCATCGACATCTATTTCGACAACGTGGGCGGCGACTCGCTCGAGGCAGGCATCGGCGCGCTCAGGACGCACGGGCGGATCGTGGCCTGCGGCTCGATCGCGCGCTACAACGACGTCGAGCCGGCTCCGGGCCCGCGAAACATGTTCATGGTCGTGACCAAGCGTCTTCGGATCCAGGGATACATCATCAGCGACCACTACGAGCACTTTCCCGCGTTCCTGCAGCGAGCGCAGGAGTGGGTGAAGGACGGTCGCCTGCGCTACCGCGAGACCGTGATCGACGGAATCGAGAACGCGCCTCGTGCCTTTCTCGGCCTCCTGCGCGGGGAGAACATCGGGAAGATGCTCGTCAAGGTCGGCCCCGCGGATCCCTCCTAGGGAAACGCAGGAAGTTCTCGAGGAGCCGCGGTCCCTCGGGCGTGAGGACGCTCTCGGGGTGGAACTGGACGCCCTCGATCGGATGTGTTCGATGGCGTACGGCCATGACCTCGCCGTCCTCGGTCCGCGCGCTGACCTCGAGCTCGTCCGGCACACGGCTGGCGGCCAGCGAGTGATAGCGGCCGGCCTCGATCGTCTCCCCGAGGCCGGTGAAGACACCGCGTCCGTCGTGTCGTACGCGCGATGCCTTCCCGTGCAGGAGCGCGTGTGCCTGGGCGATCTCTCCCCCGAACGCCTCCACGATCGCCTGGTGGCCGAGGCAGACGCCGAGGACGGGCGTCGACGGGCCGAGGCGACGGATCAGCTCGATCGAGCTTCCGGCGCTCCTCGGACGGCCCGGGCCGGGGGAGATCACCAGCCGATCCGGCGCGCAGCGTTGCGCTTCGTCGGCGTCGATCTCGTCGCTTCGGCGAACCACGACTTCCGCCCCGAGCTCTTGCAGCAGGTGCACGAGGTTGTACGTGAACGAGTCGTAGTTGTCGATCATCAGGATCAACACGCTCCGAGTGTAGGCTGAGCCCATGGCCCGTTCGGTCATCGTTTCGGCCGTGCGAACACCGTTCGGCCGCCTCGGTGGCGGGCTCGCAAAGGTTCCTGCAACCGAGCTCGGTGCGATCGCGATTCGCTCGGCACTCGAGCGCGCGGGGATCGAGCCCGGCGAGGTCGAGTACGTCATCATGGGTCAGGTTCTGCAGGCCGGAGCCGGCCAGGCCCCGGCGCGACAGGCTGCGATCGGCGCGGGGATCCCGAAAGAGGTTCCCGCCGACACGATCAACAAGGTGTGCGCGTCGTCGATCCGCGCGATCGAGATCGCCGACCTGATGATCCGAGCGGGTGGGCACGAGGTTGTCGTCACGGGCGGGATGGAGTCCATGTCGAACGCGCCGTATCTCCTCCCGAAAGCCAGGTTCGGATACCGGCTCGGCAACGGCGAGCTCGTCGATCACATGGTCTTCGACGGGCTCACCTCGACCTTCGACGGCCTGCACATGGTGCAGCAGGCGTCGAAGGTCTCTCGTGAGCTCGGGATCTCGCGGGAGGACCAGGACGCCTGGGCCTATCGCTCGCAGCAGCGGGCCGCCGCGGCCCAGGACGAGGGGCGATTCGCGGACGAGATCGTCGCCGTCGGCGAGCTGACGGCCGACGAGGGGATTCGACGCGAAACCACGCTCGAGCGGCTCGCCGCGCTCCCGCCCGTCTTCGATCCGGAGGGAACGACGACGGCGGGAAACGCGCCGGGAGTCAACGACGGCGCGTCCTGCGTGGTCGTGTGCTCGGAGGAGTTCGCGAAGCGCCGTGGGCTCGAACCACTCGCCACGATCCTCGCGCAGGGGTACGTCGCCGACGACTACGCGTACCTCGCGCGCACGCCGGCTCGCGCTGGCGAGCAGGCGTTGACGAAGGCGGGGAAGACGATCGCCGATGTGAAGCGCGTCGAGATCAACGAGGCCTTCGCGTCGGTGGCGAAGAACTCGACCACGATGCTCGGCGCGGACGAGGAGGTCGTGAACGTCAACGGCGGTGCGGTGGCTCTCGGGCACCCGATTGGCGCCTCGGGTGGCCGGATCGTCTCCACGCTCGTGCACGAGCTCAGACGAGAGGGGGGCGGCATCGGGCTGGCAGCAATCTGCTCAGGAGGCGGGCAGGGCGACGCCCTCCTGATCGAGGTCGAGAAGAAGTGAGCCAAGTTACAACTTGTAACTTGGCGTGATCCGCGGGCTTCGTCGGCTCGTCGTCGGGGTCGTGCTCGCGCTCGTTCTGTCGGGCGCAGGGGAGGCACAGGCATGTGTGTGTGCGGAGCAACCGCTCGACGAGCGGCTCGATGCCGCCGACGCGGCGGTTGTGGCGCGTCTCGTGGCGGTGCGCGAGACGCAGTCGTTTCCGCCGCAGCGATCCCTTTCGTTCGAGGTCGATCAGCGTGTCAAGGGTGATGTCGAAGAGACGTTCGTCATCGACTCGTCCGCACAGTCCGACTGCGATCTGGATGTCGAAGAGAACGTGCCGGTCGGCCTGCTGCTCACGCGGGGGCCGGGAGGCGAATGGCAGGCAACGGCCTGCAGCATCGTGGGTCCGGGAGACCTGGTGGCCGAGGGCGGGGACGTGCGCGGCGGAGGCATCAAGATCGTGATCGGTCTCGTCATTCTCGGGCTCGTTCTCGCGTGGGCACTGCGACGGAAGGCTCGCGGCACCCGACCCGACCTTCCCGGAGCGCCCGAGCCGTAGATACTTCGCACGTGCGGTTCGCCCATGTTCTCGTCGTCGGCGCCGGCCAGATGGGCGGCGGCATCGCCCAGGTCCTCGCCGCATCGGGCCGCCGAGTGTCACTTCACGACGCGCTTCCCGGAGCGGCCGAGAATGCGCTCGAATCCATGCGGCGAAGCCTCGAGAAGCTGGCTGAGAAGGGCGGCGCGGACCCGGTCGGTGTACTCGAGCGGGTCGAGATCGTCTCTGATGTGGTCGCGGCCGACCTGATGATCGAGGCGGTGATCGAGGACGCGGACGTCAAGAAGGATCTCTTCCGGCGCGCGGACAGGCTGCTTCCTCCTGAAGCGACGCTCGCTTCGAACACGTCGTCGATTCCGATCGCGTCGCTGGCGGCGGCCACCAGCCGACCGGCACAGGTGATCGGCATGCATTTCTTCAATCCCGTGCCGGTCTTGAAGCTCGTCGAGGTGATCAGCTCCGACGAGACGTCCGCGGAAACGCGCTCTGCGATCGTCGCGCTCGCCGAGGATCTCGGAAAGGTTCCGGCCGAGGCCCGCGACTCACCGGGGTTCGTCTCGAATCGCATCCTCATGCCGTTCTTGAACGAGGCGGCCTACGCGCTGCAGGAAGGCGTTGCCGAGCCGGAGGCGATCGACACGATCGCGAAGCTCGGCTTCGCCCATCCGATGGGCCCGCTCGCGCTCGCCGATCTGATCGGGCTCGATACGTGCGTCGCGATCATGGAGGTCCTGCACGAGGGGCTCGGGGATGCGAAGTACGAGCCCTGCCCGCTGCTTCGCGAGCACGTCGCCGCGGGGAGGCTCGGACGGAAGAGCGGTCGCGGCTTCTACGAGTACGCGTAGCCGAGAAGCAGAAACCCGCGGCGCGGCCGCTGTGGATGGATCCGCGCACTCTTGCTGCAGTTTGAGGTGTCCCCGGAGGACGTGTCCAGGGTCAGACCCTGGTTGCAAACGGCACATCTCGTCGCGCGACCCTCGTCGGGCGAGCCGTATAGTCGTTCGAGATGGACTTCGAGCTCACCGCCGATCAGCGGGAGATCCAGGGGCTCACCCGCGAGCTGGCCGAAGCCGAGATCGTCCCCAACGCTCCCGCGTGGGATCGCGACCACCGCTTCCCCGACGAGCTCCTTCCCAAGCTCGCCGAGCTCGGGCTCATGGGCGTGTGCGTTCCGGAGGAGTACGGTGGCGCCGGGGCCGACTTCCTCTCGTACATCCTCGTCCTCGAGGAGCTCTCGCGGGCCGATGCGGGGGTGGGGGTGACCCTTTCGGTGCACACGAGCGCGACGACGCTCCCGATCCTCGCCTTCGGGACCGAAGAGCAGCGGTCGCGCTTCGTCCCGCCGCTGGCCCGCGGCGAGCAGCTCGGCGCGTTCGCCCTCACCGAGTCGAGCTCGGGCTCCGACGCAGCCTCGTTGCGAACGACCGCTCGTGCCGGCGACGACGGCTGGAAGCTCAACGGCTCGAAGCAGTGGATAACGAACGGATCTCGCGCAGGCACGTTCGTGCTCTTCGCGCGAACCGACCTGCAAACCGAAGGAGCCAGAGGGATCTCCTGCTTCGTCCTCGACGCCTCGCACGTTCGAGTCACGCGCGAGGAGGAGAAGCTCGGGCTCAACTCCTCCACGACCTCCGATCTCGTCCTCGAGGATGTCCAGGTCGACGCGGATCGGCTGCTCCACGACGAGGGGCGTGGCTTCCGCGTGGCGATGGCGACCCTCGACGGCGGGCGGATCGGAATCGCGGCACAGGCGCTCGGGATCGCCCAGGCCGCCTTTGACGTCGCCCGAAAGTACGCGCAGGAACGCATGCAGTTCGGGCGTCCGATCGGAGATTTCCAGGCCATCCAGTGGAAGCTCGCCGACATGGCGACCGAGATCGACGCTGCGCGCCTCCTGACCTATCGCGCTGCATGGCTCAAGCAGCAAGGGCGTCCGCATACCGCGGAGGGCGCCAAGGCGAAGCTCTTCAGCTCGGAGATGGCCCGCCGCCAGACGGCAGAGGCCATCCAGATCCTCGGCGGGTACGGCTACACGAAGGAGTTCCCGGTCGAGCGCTACTACCGGGACGCGAAGATCACGGAGATCTACGAAGGTACGAGCGAGATCCAGCGACTCGTCATCGCGCGCTCGCTCCTCGGCAAGCAGTTGCGCGAAGCAGCCCCCAGCCCGCAGAGCACCCACTCGTAGCTCGGCGAATCGACCTCGTCGCCGCTCGGCAGTGCGCGACGTGCGGGCTGCAATCGTGTCGATCCCGTGCTCTCGGTCCGGAACCCACGACCACGACGCCTAATCTACGGCGCGTGACTCCGCGCGACCGAGACGAGCCCGTTCGTCTGACCAAGATCTACACGCGCGGTGGAGACACCGGTGAGACGTCGCTCGGGGACGGCTCGCGCACCTCGAAGCTCGATCTCCGGATCGCGTCCTACGGAACCGTGGACGAGCTGAACTCGGCGCTCGGGCTCGTTCTGGCCGCGGAGTGCCCCGAGGAGATGCACGCGCGTGCTCGCCCGCATACAGAACGAGCTCTTCGACCTCGGCGCCGATCTCTCGGTACCGCTCGAGAACGAGGGGCGCCTGCGTGTCTCACAGGGGCAGGTCGACGTCCTGGAACACGAGTGCGATCGCTTCAACGCATCCCTTCCGGAGCTCAGGAGCTTCGTGCTGCCGGGTGGTGGCGAGGTTGCGGCTCGCCTGCACGTGGCCCGTACGATCTGCCGGCGGGCCGAACGTGACGCGCTGCTGGCCGCGGGTGCACACGCCCTCAACCCGCTCGTTCTCGTGTACCTGAATCGCCTCTCCGATCTGCTCTTCATCCTCGCGAGAGCCGCGAACGCCGCCGACGGTCGGGAGGAGCCGCTCTGGAGGCCTGGGAGCTCGGTGTAGTTCTCGCCGGCTCGTTCGTCGCCGGCTACCTCGGGTCGATGCTGGGTCTCGTGCTGGGGACGCTGCGGCTCCCGCTCATCGTCCTCGTCACGGGGAGCCCGCTGGCGGCTGCGGGGACGAACCTGGCGATCTCGGCGGCTTCTGCCGGTGCCGGAGGATGGAAGCACGCTCGCGAGGGTCGCGTGGACTGGCGGGTCGTTCGCTGGACGGCGCCTCACTCGATTGCGGGGGCCGTGCTCGGCGCCCTTCTCGCCAACGACGTGTCGGAGGCGCTGCTCTACGGGCTGATAGCCGGAGTGCTGGTCTGGAGCGGGATCGACCTCGCCTTTCGCCCCATCGCTCCTCGTGCTCGCGACCGGCTCCGCGTCGTGCGCGGCAGCGGACTTGCCTTCGCGATCGGGATTCTCGGAGGTGCGGCCGGCGTCATCCTCGGAACCCTTCGGATGCCCGCCCTGGTTCGATCCGTCGGTCTCGATGTGCGCCGGGCGGCGGGGACGAACCTCGTCGTCGGATTCCTCCTCGGAGTCGCCGGGCTTCGCGACCTACGCCGCGGGGGTGGGCGTGGACTGGAGCGTGCTTGCGGTCGGCCTCGCCGGCGCGATCCCGGGCGGCTGGCTCGGGGCACGGGCTACCGGAAAGCTGCCGGAGAACGTCTTGCGACTCGCGCTCGGCGTCGTGCTCGTCCTGGTCGGCGTCGCGTTCGCGGTGCAGGCGATTCTCTGACGCGCTACGCCACCGCAGGCCAACGGCCGCGCAGCCACTCGTTCAGATCCGTGGCGGAGCGGGGAGTTGCCACGTAGAAGCCCTGCGCGTAGTCGCAGCCCCACGCCCCGAGGACGTTCCACGCCTCGCGGGTCTCGACTCCCTCGGCGACGACGGAGAGGCCGAGAGCGTGACCGATCTCGACCAGGCCCCGCACGAGCGCGGCATCCGTCGCGCTGCGCCCGAGGCCGTGCACGAACGCCGCGTCGATCTTCAGCTCGTCGAGCGGGAGCACGCGAAGCGCTGCGAAGGACGCAGCGCGGCCGCCGTCGTCGAGAGAGAGCCGCACCCCGAGGCTCGACAGACGGCTGAGGGCCTCTTCGTCGAGCTCGGAGCCCGCACCCGGTCCCGCCGGGACGACCTCGAGGGTGAGAATGCCCGGCCGTACCTCGAACGAGCCGAGGAGCCCGGCGAGCCCTTCGACGAAGAGCGGATCGTCCACGAGCTTGTACGGCACGTTGACCGATACGCCGAGGTCGTGTCCTTCCTCGGCCCAGGTCCGGGTCGCGCGCAGCGCGTCGGCGATCACGATGAAGGTGAGCTCGCGAACGAGCGGTGTCCGCTCCACGTGCGGCACGAACTCGGCCGGGGCGAGCAACGCCTTGTCGGGCAGGAGCCGGCGCACGAGGGCCTCGGCGGAATGCGGCTCGCCGGTCTGGAGGTCGATGATCGGCTGATAGACGACGACGAGCTCGTTTCGAGTGATGGCCGTCTCGACGTCGCGGATCACACCCGCGTCGACACCGCGGCGCAAGAGGACCGCGTCGTCCGAGCTGTCGCGCTTGGTCGCATACATTTGCCCGTCCGCACGTGCCAGGAGCTCGTCGGCCGTGGCACCGTCGGCCGGGAAGACCGCCCAGCCGATGCTTCCGTCGATCTCTACCGTGGCACCTTCGACGCTGAAGGGGCGCCGAAGCGCGTGCCGGAGCCGTCCGACGAGCGCAGCAGCCTCGTCGTCGGTGGTCGTGTTGAGCGAGAGGAGGACGAACTCGTCCCCGCCGACGCGGGCCACGGTGTCGCTTGCGCGCACGATGGCCTCGAAGCGCTTGGCCAGGGAGCGGAGGACGTCGTCTCCGGCGCCGTGGCCCCGCACGTCGTTCACTTCCTTGAAGCCGTCCAGGTCGACCACGATGAGGGTGAACCCGACGTTCGACCGCTGGAAGCTCCGCAGCGCCTGATCGATTCGATCCTCGAGCAGCACGCGGTTGGGGAGGCCCGTCAAGGGATCGCGAAGCGCGTCCGAGCGCGCGGTCCGCAGCTGTCGGTCGAGCGCGACTCCGCAGGCGCCCGCGATCATGCCGACCAGCATCAGCGCCCCGACGACGCGCCCGGGCTCGGCGCGGAGGGACACGGCTGCCGCTCCCGCGACGAACACCAGCGCCGCCAGTGTCAGCGCCCAGGCAATCGTTCCCCGCAGATGCCGCCTGTCTCGGATCTTCACCTCGTCCTTATCGTTCGTGGCCCAGAGCGCAGGCCGCCGCAGTACCTCTCCGACCGTAGTCGCTCATGTCTTCTCCATCACCCCTAGAGGGGGTGAGAGGGATCCCCGAATCGAGGGAACAGGAAACCCGGAAAGCCCGGTCTGACGCGAATTCCTCACAGTCCGTCTCCCCCGGGCAGGGGATGTGGACAGATCGGCGACGAGGAGGAACGCGCGCACTGTCCGGGAATCGGAACCGGTGGACCTCGGAGCGGGACTCCTCGGCCTGCTCGCGGGGCTCGTCGTCGGGCCGCTGGCGGATCGGCTGGCGACCAATGCGCCCGTTCATGCCCCGTTGCTCGGCCGCGTTCCCTTCTCCCCCCGGTGGCCTCTCGTCACCGGCGGTACGGCTGTGCTGGGAGCGGCCTCGGGGCTCGCGTACGGCATGACGTTCGAGGCGGCGATCGCCGCGTTCTTCTGCTGGATCCTCGTGATCGTGACCCGGACGGACTTCGAGCACCGGCTGATCCCGGACCGGATCGTGCTGCCGGGCGCCGTTCTCGTCGCGACGGCGCGCACGCTCGACGAGCCGAGTCTCGCGTGGGTGCTCGGCGCGCTCGGCGCCGGCCTGGCGCTGTTCCTGATCGTTCTCGCGTATCCGAAGGGCATGGGGATGGGGGATGTGAAGCTCGCGCTGTTCATGGGCGCGGGCCTCGGCCTGTCCGTCGTGGTCGGCCTGTTTCTCGGCTTCATCGCGGGGGCGGTACCGGCCGTCGTTCTGCTCGTCCGGCATGGACGAGCGGCTCGCAAGCAGGCAATCCCGCTCGGGCCGTTCCTGGCGCTCGGGGCGGTGATCGCGCTCTTCACCGGAGACGCGATTCTCGACTGGTACCTCTCGTAAGGAAACCGTTGCGTAGCCCGAGATTCGCTCAAGGGCGAGGGCTCGTGGGCCGATTTTCACCATGTGGAGCATGCGCCGACCCCTGCTCGCGTATCGTCACCCGTCGACCCTGGCCTGCTCGCCGTCGCGGCGAATCGGGCGGCGAGCGCAGCGGCCGAAGCCGGCGGGCCGCCGGCATCGGGCATCGCCGCGGCGGTCGAGGCACTCCATGCTGCTGTCGCGGGCTTGCTGCCGTCGGTCTTCGTCTTCGAGCACGGCCGCCTCTGGCTGGTTGCGCAGCGCGGATATGCCGTTGTTCCGGACGGTCTGAGCGTCGAGCGCGGCGTCATGGGACGGGCAGTTCGGCTCGGCCGCGCCCAGCTCGCCGCCGACGTACGCGCGGATCCGGACTTCGTTCCGACGCTTCCGGGGATCGTGACGGAGTTGGCCATCCCGCTGCGCGTGGGGCGGGTGGTCGTCGGGGCGCTGAACATCGAGTCCGAGCGCGCGCTCCCGGACGGAGCCGCGAACCTGATTCGTCCGCTCGCATCCGTCCTGGCACCGCTCGCCGAACAGGTTCGGGCGGGCGCGGCGCTCGATGTGCCTGCGCTCGCCCGATTGTTCGTGCACTTCGGGAGCATCCGCGACCCGGACGAGATCGCCGCGCTCGCAGCGGCTTCGCTGCACCGTGTGCTCCCGATCGAGGTCAGCCAGGTCGTCGTCTGGGACGAGGTCGGAGTCCCGGTGGAGCTCGCCTCCTGGGCACGAGACGCAAGCGTGCAACCGCCTCTCACGGGCCGCGAGCTCGAGGCAGCGCGCGCACAGGCCGACCCGACTATTGTGTGCGAGCTCCTCGAGGTCTCGAGCGGGTCAGGCGGCACAAGCGGCTCGCGTTCACTCGTCTGGCTTCCGCTGCGCGCCAACGGGATGGAGGTCGGAGCCCTGGCGGCGGTCATTCGCGCTGGCGAACGGGTCGATCCCGTCCAGCTCGACGGGGCCGCGTTGCTCGCGGCTCACGTGGCGGCATCGCTCGATGCGGCGTTCGCGCTCGAGCGTGAACGGCAAAGTGCGGTTACGGACGCGCTGACCGGGATTCTCAATCGTCGCGGCCTGGAGGAGCGTCTCGATCGCGAACTGGCGCTCGCGCAGGAGCGGCGGTTGCCGGTCAGCCTGCTCGTCATCGACTGCGACGACTTCAAGGACATCAACGACCGCGCCGGGCACGAGTTCGGCGACGCGCTCCTGCATGAGATCGCACGCGTGCTTGTGCAGGCCGTTCCGGAGGGTGCAGAGCCGGCTCGACTGGGTGGCGACGAGTTCGTGGTGATGCTCCCGGAGGCGGGCGCCGACGCCGCAGAGGCCCTGGGCGCGACGATCCGCAGGGTCCTTGCGGACGGGCTGACGGACGCGGGCTTTCCTCTGAGGATCAGCGCAGGAATCTCCACCTATCCGTTCGACGGGGCGACGCCGAGCGCACTCCTGCGGGCGGCTGACCAGGCTCTCTACTGGGCGAAGGCCTCGGGGAAGGATCGAGTTGCATCGTTTCGAGACGTCGTACGAGGCGGGCCGGCCGTGGCCGCCACCGAGAGCGGAGCAGCAGCCGGCGACCCGGCGCGACGCGGTCGAGGGGAGGGCTCGATCCTCACGGATGTCGTGGCAGCTTCCGCGGCGATCGAGGCCGAGCAGACGGTCGACGGGATCTGCAGCCGGCTGTGCAAGTCACTCGTCTTCGTCGTGGGCGCGACCGCATGCTCGGCCTCACGTGTCGTCGGAGATTTCCTCGTTGATGCAACCGAGCACGCGCTTCGCGAGGTCTGGCTGGGCGATGCTGCTGCCTATCGCATCTCCGACTTCCCGCTGACGGCCGAAACGCTCCGCACGAAACAGCCGCGCGCGGTGTCGTTCCTGGGCGACGATGTGGATCCCGCCGAGGCGTTCATCCTTCGCGAGCTGGCGATGAACGCGCTGTTGATGGTTCCGCTCCACGTCGACGGGCGACCATGGGGGCTCGTGGAGCTCTACGAGATGCGGCTCCGACAGTTCACGGAGGACGACGTGGCAATCGCGCAGTTTCTCACCGCGCAGGCCGAACGCCGGCTCGAAGCCGTGGCGGGTGACGTCGGTTCGCTCGCACAGCCGCCGGTCTACGCGCTCCCGCCCGAGGACGCCGGAAGCACTGACGTGTCATGAGAGGACTGTCTGAAGCCTGACCCAGCCATGGGTTGCACCAGATAGGCGCAGCGCCGCGTGTCCGCCGGGAGTGGTGAAGGGCCGAGGCGCGCAACCAGGTACTCGGTGTCTCCCACCTCGAGGGCCGAGCCCGAGGCGAGTGGTGTGGGGTCGATCTCGCTCAACTGGTAGGCGACTCCGGGCACGAATGCCAGCTCCACGAGGTTCGAAAGCGAGCGCTCACGTTCTACGAGCGCTTCCTCGCGTACGGCGATCCGGTCTTCGCGCTCGGAGACGGCCCGTTCACGCTGCTCGATCGCCTCGCGCTTCAGCTCCACCGCTCCGAGCTCGCTCCGCCGGCGCGCGAGGTCGAGCTCCTCGGCGCGAAGCCGTTCCTCCCGAGCCGACACGTCTCGGATCGCGCTGGCGAGCTCCGTCTCGCGGTGGTCGAGATCGCTCGTGCCGACACGGAGGACGCGCTCGACCGACGCGCGAGAGTCGCGCAGGAGGAGTTCTCGCCGCTCGAGATCCGCCACCGTCTCGCGCAGCCGAGCAACCTGCTCTTCGAGCCCCTGCCGGCGCGCCAGGAGGAGTGTCTCGAGCTGCTCCTCTGGTGTCGATGCGTGGGCCATCGTCTCGTTCGGTTGCTCCAGCCTACTGGCCCACCGCCGCATAGCTTTGCCGGCGGACCAGTCCTAAGCCGTCGATTTCGGAGCGGTCCGCCGGCGCAGTGCACCTTCGCCGGAGGCCGTGAGTCTCCTGCCGGTCGAAATATTTCTACGAAAGAGGGTCAAGCTCCACGCGGTCGAAACCGATAACCCCGTCATGGACCCCACCGGCGCACGTCTTCTCGCGGCCCGCATCAAAGCGGGTGTCGCGGTCGGAACGAGAATCGAGCTCGTGTCCGACGCCGACGGACCGTCCGGCCTCTGTGCCGGCGATCGCGGCGTCGTCGACGACATCAACGAGCGGGGCTTCGTCCGCGTGATCTGGGACCGGGGCATGGTGGTCGACATCGACCCGGACCACACGCAGTTCCGCCCGCTCGCCGCATAGTTCCCGTAGCTCCGATCGCGTAGGTGCGAGGCTAGCCTCGCCCTGCGTGGCGGTTTCTCAGCCTTTGTCGGCGCTACAGGCGGGCCGGAGGCCGGCTTAGCCGGCCGGGAGGCTTGACGCGACGCGTCTCGTTCGCACGGAACAGAAGGAGGGGGCACGTGGGGGAACCATGGGTTCCCCCACGATCATGGTTCCCAGCGGGGGAGCGTGAGCTTCAAGGTGGTGGGGCCGCCGGGGGCGCTTTCGAGCTCGAACGTGCCTCCCACCATCCGCACGCGCTCGGCGATCCCGACCAGACCGAGGCGTCCACGCTGCGCCGCCTTCGCGAGGGCTCGCTCGACCTCGAAGCCCATCCCGTCGTCGGAGATCTGCACCTCGATCGCGCTCCGGCGAGCGCGAACCTTGACGACGACCGCCGTGGCGCCTGCATGCTCGCGGATGTTGGCGAGTGCCTCCTGAATCGCGCGGAACACCGTGATGCGCTGGCCGGACGAGAGCGAGTCGGCCTCTCCGCGGATCTCGAGCGTCGCCGCAACACCGGTTCGTTCGGAGAAGGTGTCGATCTCGCGATGGAGGATCTCGCCCAACGGCCGCGAGATGACGCTCTTCGTCTCCAGCGAGTGGGCGAGCTCGCGCAGCTCGCGGTCGAGCTCCGTAAGGCGTGAGGTCAGGTCGTCGAAGCGACCGGACGCCTGCTCGCGGTACTCCTCGAGCACGAACGGAAAGACCTGCTGCTGCAGGAGGCGAACGTCTGCGGCGAGGGCGAGCACGTCCTGGATCGGGCCGTCGTGCAGGTCGAAGCCGAGCCGCATGAGGCGCCGCTCGGAAGCTCCGACGAGCATGCGCTCGCGATTGGCCGAGTGCTCGAGCAGCTGCTCGCGCTCGACCACGGGCCCCAGGCACGCGGCGGCTTCGGCGAGAAATGCGTCGGCGACCGTCGGCTCCACGGAGCCGAGCCGGCCGACGACGGCTGCGTAGGGCTGGCCGAAGCGATGGACAGCGACGGACCGAAGGTTGGAGCCGCCGAGGAGTGAAAGTCGCGAACGGCCTCGCAGAACGGCTTTCGCCTCCGCGCGGACGCGACGACTCGGTTCGCCGCCACCGAGGGAGAGCATGCACTCGAGACCGCCGGCGGTGCGCCTCCAGAGGGAGATCTCGGAGAGGACGTCGAGCCCGACCATGAGGTTGAGCTGCGTCTCGGCCGCGAGGAGGGGCGGAAGCTCGAGGAGCCGTGGGTTACCGGCGGCCTGGCTGAAGAGGATGATCCGAGCGGCGGGGAGGGGGAGGGCGCACGCTTCTGCGACGGCCGCCGCGGCGCCACGGATGTCGGCCTCGTCCAGCTCGAGAGCGGACGCCAGCTCGACGACTGCGCCCGAGGCGTAGAAGACCGAGGACAGGTCGTCGCCCGCCTCGCGGTCGCCACACCCGTTCCGAAGCAGCCGGGCTCGCGTAAGGAGCGAATCGAGTGCAGGCTTGACCTCCTCGGGACAGCCTTCCAGGAAGTACGCGTGCAGACGCTCGAGCCGCTCTCCCTGCTCGCCCCGCGGCGCGCATGGACTCGGATGCTCCGCGCAGCGGGAGAGGCGATCCGGATCCGAAGTGGGTGCCTGCCTCGGGAATCACGACGCTCCGTCTCTCGTCTTACCGTTCAGCTGCCGAACTTGCAATCCTTCCCCCTCGCGTTCATTCGGCAATCGCCTGCGGCGGGTTCGGAACCTGCTCCGCCAGCTGGCGCTCGACGTCGAGGAGGAGCTCTTCGGTCTCGTTCCAGCGGTCGAAGACGCGGATCCCGGTGGGGCTCCGGCCGCCGGTGTCCGCCGCGATCACGATGGGCACCTCGGGACGAAGAGCGCGTGTCCGATTCGCGCTCCTGAGAGCGGAGGCGACGTCTGCTCCACCGTCCAGAACCGCGAGATCGAGGTGCGGGTCGTGGATCGCATCGGAGAGCTTCTCGGGGGCCGTCAGCTCGTCCACCTCGAGCTCTCGACCTTCGAGAAGAAAGCGAGCGAGCTTGAGGAAACGCGGATCGCGGCTCGCGATGAGGACTCGTGCCCGAGGCTCGGGAGTGTCTTCCCACGCCGAGCTCGTCGGATCGGCGCGGACGTCTGCGGCGCTTCTCGACGCCCATGCCACGCGATCCCCGACCTCGAGTCCCCGCCGGTCGCACTCGCCCGCTGCGAGCTCGACGACCTCTCGCGCGCCTCGAAACGAGGCCGTTCGCCAGGGCCGGAGGTTGCGCTCGATCGCGACGACGACCTGATCCGAATCGAGGAAGACGACGTCGATCGGGAAATGCATGAAGTGCGTGTGGATCGCGAACGCGGGGCGTAGCACCATGCCCTGGCCGGGGTTGAGTCGGCGCCTGCCGAGGAGCCCACGGAAGCGCCGGTGCACGCGGTCGGCCACGACGCACCGCTCGCAGACGATCCGTCCGTCTTCGCGGCGGAGCGTCAGCGTGCCCATGAGCTACAGGACTTCGGAGATGTGAATCATGGCCGGCACGAGGAGCACGATCATGATCGCCGGGAAGATGAGGAAGACGAGCGGGAAGAGGAGCTTGATCGGCATCTTCTGCGCCTTCTCCTCGACCTGTGCCTTCCGCCGCTTGCGCATCTCGGATGCGAGGTTTCGCATGGTGGTCGCGATCGAGACGCCGAGCTTCTCGCCCTGAGTGAGCGAGCGGACGAACATGCGCATGTTCGGAGTGTCGGCCCGCTGACCGAGGCTCGTGATCGCCTCGAAGACGGAGAGGCCCATTCGCTGCTCCTGCAGCGTCAGCCGCAACTCCTGCCCGAGCGGATCTTGAAGCCGTTCCGACGCAACGCGCATGGACGCGAGGATGCCGAGGCCCGCCTCGATCGTGACGACCAAGAGGTCGATCATGTCCGGCATCTGGCGGTCGATCTTCTCGAAGCGCTGGCGCGTCATGCGATCGATATAGACCATCGGGAGGAACCAGCCGACGGTGCCGCCGGCGATCGCTCCCACGATCGCCGAGCACGATGGAGTAGCCCGAGCAGCGGAATTCCCCAGAGCGCGAGCATCGAGAGAGAAGATGGCTCGCGATGATCTGGTAGCCGAGAATCTTGCGCGGGGTCGTGCCGTACATGCCGGCAGAGACGAGCTTCGCGCGCACCTCGGCCTCGCTGAAGCGACCGATCCTCTTCGCCGCAGTGTCGCCGAGACGTCCGGCGAGCGAGTCGAGCGGGCGCCGACCCGCGTCGTCCTCGGCTCCGCCGGCGCTCTCGGCCACGTACCCGTACGTTCCGATCTGATCCAGCGTGGCGACGCCCTGCGGGCGCCGCGGAGGTTGATGATCGAGGATCGTGAGACCGCCTCCGAGGAGAAGGATTCCTGCCACAGCCATCAGCTCGATACCCATGTGCTCAGACCTCGATTTCGACGATCTTCTTGATTGCGAACCAGCCGCCGACCAGCATGATCACCCACATGACCATGGCGACGTTGCCCGAGGGTCGTCTCCCAGAGCGGCTCGAGCCACGGCTTGTTGGCCATGAGGAAGAACGCCAGGAGGAAGACGGGAATCGCCGTCAGGATGTACCTCGCGATCCGACCCTGTGCGGTCAGGACCTGCACCAGGCGCTGGAGCTCCATGCGACCCGCGGATGTTGTCGACGACGCGGTCGAGAACCTCCGCCGTGTTCCCGCCGGCTTCGCGCTGGAGACGGGTGACGATCGCGACCTGCTCGACGTCCGGGTTGTCCATGCGACGGCTCATGACCATGAGAGCGTCGTCGATCGGGACGCCGAGCTGCTCGTCCTGCAGGACGCGCCGGAACTCGGACTTGAAGGGCTCCGCGGCGCCGTCCATCATCACGTTCATCGCGCCGATGAGGCTGTGCCCGGCGCGAAGTGCGCCCGCGAGAACGTCGAGGTTGTCCGGGAACTGGTCGCGGAACGCCTTCCGCTTCTTCTTGACGCGGCTCTTGACGATCATGCGCGTCACGAACGGAACGGCGAGGCCGGCAAGCAAGCCCCACAGAGACTGGAAGGCGATCGCGACGACGAGCGACGTCATGATGGCGCCGATCAGGGTCCACGCGGCGATTCCGACCGGCGAGTACTTGAATCCGCCGAGCTCCACATCGCGCTCGAACGACTGCCACCAGCGATGCCCTTCGACCCGTCGCTGCGCTCCGGCGGCGAGCATCGACGTGACCTCGGCGCGCCGCATGCGGCCTTCTTCTTCCGTCGGGACGCTCACGTATTGCGCCATCCGATGCCGGAGCGAGCGGTTGCGCGCGTCGACCCCGGCGAAGAGCGCCAGAGCGAGCAGCGCGATCACCGAGACGACGATGAAGACCGCGAGGTACGGAGAGACGATGACGGTGTCGATCCAGGAACGGTCGAACGTGCCGCTCGGAGGTGATAGCGAGCGCGGGAGTCGTGTACGTCGCGCGTGCCGGCGGGTACGTCGGGCGGTCACCGCGACTGACGTGGCCTCGACCTTCGCAGGAAGCAAGGAGCGGTACGTGACCTCGTACTCGTTGCGAGATCCGTGCGCCGATCTCGGTGAAGATGCGCTCGCGAGCTCGGCGGATTCGCGGCTTCCACATAGCGTCCCGCCGCTGCGCCGGGCCACGCTCTGCAGCGTCTCCGGGTCGTACTGCGGTGAGCTGCAAGGCCGACGGAGATCACGCGAGCGTTGTGCCGCGTCGAGCGCCTCCTGCGCTTCTGCGAGGCTTGCCTCGCTGCCCACGTCGGTGTCCGTCGGAGAGCAGCACGATCGTCGCCCGCTGGAGGCCCTTCTGGTCGGTGAGCTCGGTCGCCTCGATGAGCGCGTCGTAGATGTGCGGTGCCTTCGGACGGTCGCCGGCGCCGTCGCGACCGCCGCGGCGAGCTCCGCGCCCGTCGGTCGTGAAGTCGGCGAGGACTGTGACTCTCCGGGCCGAAGACGATGACGGAGACCGGCATGTCCGGCTTCCGCTCCTTCAGGAACGCGCGCGCCGCGACCATCGCGCCCTGCGATCGGGGCGCCTTTCATGCTGTTCGAGGCGTCGATCAGGAGGATCGCGCCGCGTCGACTGCGTGCCACCGGGCGGTACGACCGCGAGCCCGTAACGGGACCGCCGTTCTCGGTGATGCTCAACGCCGCTGTCGTGAGCGCGCGTCCGCTCGGGAGCTGGAGAAGGTAGCGCGATCCGGGAAGCCCGAGTTCGGCGACTTCGGTGAGCTTCGCGCGCGCCTTCTTGACCGGCGGCCAGGCCGGGCACGACAAGCGCGGCGACCGCCGCGCTTGCTGCCGCAATTCCGACCAGGCGCCTCACGCCGTCGCGCCTCGGCGCTCGTCGAGCACCGTGATGCGCTCGCCGAACATGCTCTGTGGGAGCTCGATGCCTCGCTTGCGGAACTTGTCCAGGAACACCGGGCGAAGTCCCGTCGGGCGAAGCTTGCCGGTGATCGTCCGGTCGGGTGCGACCGACTCGATCTCGAACTCGAAGATGTCCTGAAGCTGGATGACGTCCGACTCCATGCGCAGAACCTCGGTGATCGCCACGATGCGACGCGAGCCGTCTTCCATGCGGTCGATGTGGACGAGCAGGTCGAGCGCGGCCGAGACGTGCTGCCGGATCGCGCGCAACGGGAGGTCGTAGCCGGCCATCATCACCATCGTCTCGATGCGGTGGAGGGCATCTCGTGGCGAGTTCGAGTGCACCGTGGAGAGCGAGCCGTCATGGCCCGTGTTCATCGCCTGGAGCATGTCCAGCGCCTCGGCGCCGCGAACCTCGCCGACGAGGATGCGGTCGGGCCGCATGCGCAGCGAGTTCCGAACCAGGTCGCGGATCGGGATGTGACCCTCGCCCTCGATGTTCGGCGGGCGAGCCTCGAGCCGCAGGACGTGACGCTGGTTCAGCTGGAGCTCGGCTGCGTCCTCGATCGTGACGATGCGCTCGTTGTTCGGGATCGACGCGGAAAGCGCGTTCAGAAGCGTCGTCTTGCCCGATCCGGTTCCGCCCGAGACGAGCAGGTTGAGCTGTGCCTCGATGCACCGGGACAGGAACTCGGCGGACTCCTCCGACAGCGAGCCGATGTTGATCATGTCCTCGAGCGTCAGTCGCCGCTTCGAGAACTTCCTGATCGTCATCAGCGGGCCCGAGAGCGAGAGCGGGGCGATGATGGCGTTGACCCGGCTTCCGTCAGGCAGGCGGGCGTCCACCATGGGGGAGGCTTCGTCGATGCGCCGCCCGATCTGGGACACGATCTTGTTGATGATGCGGCGAAGGTGCGACTCGTCCGTGAACCGGACGGTCGTCTCGTACAGCTTTCCTCCGCGCTCGATCCAGACGTCGTCGGGACCGTTGCACATGATCTCCGTGATCGAGTCGTCGGCCAGAAGCCGCTCGAGCGGCCCGTACCCGAGGATGTCGTCGAGGATCTCGGCCGTCAGCCGGTCACGATCTTCGCGTGCGAGGCCGGCTTCGTCGTTGAGATGCCGCCGGACGTCCGCCATGACGCGGTTGCGGAGCTCGGCGGGATCGATGGCGACGTTGAAGAGCTGCGGCCCGAGCTCGGAGATCACCGCCATGTGCACCTTGTTCTTCAGATCCGCGAACGGCTCTTGCTGCGACGCAGCAGGCCGTCCACCGCTGGAGATTCGCTCGTGGAGTTCCATCGCTATGCCTTCCTTCCGAAGAGCAGACGGCGTCGAGAGGAGCCCGCGGACGCCGCCGCGGCGAGGACAGGCTCCTCGACCGGGGCTGCGGTGCCTGCAAGCAACTCGGTAAGACGTTCGAACGCCTCGGCAGGCTCGGACTGCGGCCGCGCGACGACGATCGGAATTCCCTCGTTCACGGTTCGCGGGATCTCGCGGTCGGAGGGGATGAAGACATCCGGGGTCCGGCCGAGCACGGCCTCGACGTCCGACTGGCTGATCCCGACCCTGCTGTGAGCGCGGTTCAGGAGCAGGAAGATCTTCTCCTGGTCGTACTTCATGAGCTCGAGCGTCTCGAGCCCGAGCTTGGTGTTCTTCAGCGACAAGGAGTCGAGCATCCCGACCATCACGACGTGCGTCGCGGAGTCGATCGACGTGATCACCTCGGCGGTGAAGCCCGGAGGCGTGTCGACGACCACCCAGTCGTAGTTCGCGCGCAGGATCGAGTACACCTCGCGCAGGAGCTCGGCGCCCACGGCGCTGGCCTGATCCGGGCGCCTCGGTGCGATCAGCGTGCGAACGCCCGAGGAGTGCGTGGCCAGGAAGGCATCGAGCTTGTCGGCGTCGAGCGCGCCCGGGGACTGGGCGAGGTCGTACACCGTTCGTTCCGGCGGGAGCCCGAGGCAGAGCGCGACGTCGCCGAACTGGAGGTCGAGGTCGATGAGCGCAACCCTCTCTCCACGCTGCGCGAGGCAGACGGAGAGGTTGGTCGCGGTCAGCGTCTTGCCCGTTCCGCCCTTGGGCCCGAGGACGCAGACCAGCTTGGAGTTCTCGGATTGCATCGGAGTGTCGTCGCCTTGCTTTCGCGCGAGCAGCTTGTGCACCTCGAAGCGCACCTGCTCCGGCGTCGCCGGAAGCATGACGATGTCGTCTGCGCCGGCCTCGAACGCGCGCCGGAGGAAGCCGTTCGGTGACCCTTGCCCGAGAACCATCACGTTCATCTCGGGGTTCTGACGGGCCACCGCGTCCAACAGCAGGAGAGCGCGGTCCGAGTAGCCGGCACAGGCGACGAACAGCAGGTCGGCGGCGCCGTCGCGCAGCCAACGGAGAGCCTCGTCGGCACCGGAGACCACTGCCTGGCAGTGGTCTCCGGTGCCGACGAGGCTCTTCATTGGTTGCGCTCGACGCTCGCCGACCTGCTGCTCGTGGCCTGCGCCGGGTACTCGGACCGGGCGCTGCTGCTCCTCGAGGCGGTCGCGAGGCACGACCCCAACCTGCACGTGATGGTGTTGGGGCACGGCTCGCCCAACGGCTTCCTCCGCCGTGCGTTCGAGGCCGGGGCCGACGACATCGTGATGCTGCCCGCGACGCGCGAGCAGGTGCGCTTCGAGATCCAGAAGCTGATCGCGCGCAAGCAAGGCGCCGACCGCCGGTCGCCGCCGACACGTCGCGGCTCGTCTGCATCCTCGGGCCAAGGGCGGCACCGGCAAGACGCTCACGGCGACGAACCTCGCGGTCTGCACTCGCGCAGCGCGGCGAGCGGGTCGCGCTCGTCGACCTCGACCTCCAGTTCGGTGACGTCGCCCTCTGCCTCGGGCTCCCCCCGGAGCGACCGTCTACGACCTCGCTCAGTCCCCGGGCGCGCTCGACTACGACAAGCTCGAGCGTTCCTGGCAACGCATTCGTCGGGCGTGCGGACACTCATCGCACCGCGCCGGCCCGATCAGGCGAGCGCCGTGGGCGCCGAGCTCCTGCGCGAGGTGTATGCGATCCTGCGCGGGAACTTCGACTGGGTGGTCGTCGACACGCCTCCGGGCTTCACCGCCGAGGTCATCACGTCGATCGACAGCTCGACGGACGTCGTCATGGTCGGGATGCTCGACTCGCTCTCGCTCAAGAACACGAAGCTCGGGCTCGAGACGCTCGAGTTGATGAAGTACGACCCCGACCGCATCTACCTGCTCCTGAACCGCGCGCACAGCCGGGTCGGGATCAGCCAGTCCGACGTCGAGGCCGTCCTCGGACGGGCTCCGGACGTCCTGATCCCCTCCGACCGCGAGATTCCGCGAACCGTGAACGAGGGCATTCCCATAGTCATCGCGAGGCCGCAGTCCGAGCCGGCGGAGGCGTACGGGCAGCTCGCCGAGCTCCTCGCCGCTCCGGAGCCCGGCGCGGAGCCGGTCCGTCGCCGCGGCGGCCGGCGGGGGCTCGCGCTCCAAGCCGGCGGATCTTCGGAAGGAAGGCATAGCGATGGAACTCCACGAGCGCATCAGCACCGGCCGCAGCCCGGCGTCGCAGCAAGAGCCGTTCGCCGATCTCAAGAACCGCGTGCACATGGCGGTGATCAGCGAGCTCGGACCGCAGCTCTTCAACATCGCGATCGACCCGACCGAGCTGCGCAATCGCGTCACGGCGGACATCAGGAGGCATCTCAACGACGAGGCCGGCCTCGCGCGCGAGGATCGCGAGCGCCTGACCGCCGAGATCCTCGACGACATCCTCGGCTATGGCCCACTCGAGCGGCTGCTCGCGGACGATTCGATCACCGAGATCATGTGCAACGGCCCCGACGACGTGTGGATCGAGCGCGGCGGCAAGCTGTACGAGACGACCGTCCGCTTCACGGACGAGTCGCACCTCCGCCGCATCATCAACAAGATCGTGTCCCAGATCGGGCGCCGTATCGACGAGGCATCGCCGATGGTCGACGCCCGCCTCCCTGACGGCAGCCGCGTGAACGCCATCATCCCGCCGCTGTCGCTGACCGGGCCGCTGCTCACGATCCGAAAGTTCTCGAAGCGCCGCCTGTCGATGGAGGACATGGTCAACATCGGCTCGCTGTCGGAGGAGTCGGTGGAATTCCTCTCGCGCTGCATCGAGGCTCAGCTGAACATGCTCATCTCCGGCGGCACGGGATCGGGGAAGACGACGCTGCTGAACGCGCTGTCGGCGTCGATCCCGAACAGCGAGCGAATCGTGACGATCGAGGACGCCGCCGAGCTCCAGCTGCACCAGCGGCACGTGCTTCGGCTCGAGGCGCGCCCGCCGAACATCGAGGGCGAGGGTCACATCCCGATCCGCGACCTCGTCCGCAACTCGCTGCGCATGCGGCCCGACCGGATCATCGTCGGCGAGGTTCGTGGCGCCGAAGCCCTCGACATGCTTCAGGCCATGAACACGGGTCACGACGGCTCCCTGTCGACGGTGCACTCCAACTCGCCTCGTGACGGGCTTCACCGCATCGAGACGATGGTGATGATGGCCGGTTACGACTTGCCACTCCGGGCGATCCGGCAGCACGTCGCCGCGGCGCTCGACCTCCTCGTGCACATCGACCGCATGGAGGACGGCTCGCGCCGCGTGACAGGTCACCGAGGTGCTCCGCATGGAGTCGGACGTCATCCAGCTCCAGGACATCTTCGAGTTCGAGATCCAGTCCGTCGCACCGGACCGGACGATCACCGGCGGGCTGCGCCCGACCGGTCTCCGGCCCGTCTTCCTCGAGAAGTTCCGCAAGCGCGGCATCGAGCTTCCGCAGAGCATGTTCGGCGAGCGCATCACGGTGCTCGACGACCGCCGGGGCGCCCTCGAAGGCAGTGACGCGCTCGGTCGGGCTCGCGGTCGCCGCCGCAGCGCTCGCGACACCGTGTTGCCCGCGGCCGCGGTCGGTCAGGAAGGCGCGCGCGAAGCTGAGGGAACGCGCCCGACCCGGCTTCCCGGACCGCCAGTACCTGCTGCAGCTCCCCAACGGCGCAGACGCTCGGCCGGGCGATGTCAGCGTCACGGAGAACGGAGCCCCATCCGGGCCAGGCGGTCGAGGCGCCGGAAGCGGCACGAGCGGCGCGTGCTCCTGATCGACGCATCGCAGAGCATGGCGGGCGAGCCGATCGAGGAGGCGATGGACGCCGCGCGCGCCTTCATGAAGAGGCGGAACCCGGAGATGCCTGTTGCGGTGATGGTCTACAACCCCGAGCAGCACGTCCTCACCGATTTCACGACGGACGCCGCGACCCTGAACGAGGCGGTCGCGACGATCCCGGAGGTGGCCTGGGCACGGAGATCTACGACTCGCTCATCCTGGCGTCCGAGATGGCGACGGAACAGGGCCTCAAGCGCTCGACCGCCGTCCTCTCTCGGACGGGCAGGAGCTGAGCAGCGAGTCAGGAGTCTCGGAGACACTCGAGGCGCTCGATGCGGCCAACATGCGCGTGATCGCCGTCGGCTTCCGTCGAGCCGGTATCAGCCCGCGCGCTGGAGGCCCTGGCGCGGCCACCGGAGGGAAGTCATTCCGGCGGCGAGAACCCGAGAGTTCGTCACGCGTCTTCGCAGATCGGGAAGCAGCTCTCGAACGAGTACGTCATCACGTACGCTCCTTCCTTCCTGCCGAACGTCGCCGGCCGAGGTCGCGGCGACCGTGACCGGGTACCCGACCGCGAGCGCGCCCTACACGACGCCCGAGCTCGCGGCTCATCGCCGGCGCGGCACGTTCGAACGAGCTGGGTCGACACGTGATCGTCTCCCCGTTCCTCATGGTCTTCGTCGTCGTCTCGGTGCTCGCGCTGCTCGCTCTCGCGTTCCTCACCGGGCTGGACGTGCGCTAGCGCTCCGTCCGGCACGCGGATGGCGAAGTACGTGAACGTCCCGTCCGAGGACGAGTCACGCAAGCGGCGGGCAGAGGTCGCAAGCATGCTCGCCGAGCGGGCACAGCGCCGGGTCGAGGGGCATCGCTGGTGGCAGTCGTTCGAGCAGGACGTCGAGCTCGCCGGCTTCAAGAGGTCGGCGGTCGCAATCGCCGGCTGGACGCTCCTCGGCGGCTTCCTGACGTCGATCGTCGTCGCGGTCGTCTTCCAGTCGCTGTCGGGCTTCTCGCAGGCCTGGCGGCGCCGCTCGTGACGCGCTGGGTCGTGAAGCGCCGGCTCTCGAAGGTTCGCTCGGCGTTCGCGAAGAGCTTCCCGGACAACCTCGAGGTCCTCGCCGGAGCGCTTCGCGCGGGGCACAGCCTCATCGGCGCGATGGGCGTCATGGTGGACGGCGCCGCCGAGCCGTCGAAATCGGAGTTCCGCCGCGTCCTCCAGGACGAGCAGCTCGGCGTCCCGCTCGACGAGGCACTAATGGTCATGGCGCGCCGCATGGACAACCTCGACATCGAGCAGGTCGCGATCGTCACCCGCCTCCAACGCGAGGCCGGCGGCAACACGGCAGAGGTACTCGACCGAGTGGTCGAGAACATCCGCGGCCGGATGGAGCTCCGGCGCCTCGTGCGCGTCCTACCGCGCAGGGGCGAATCGCCCGCTACATGCTCACGGCGATCCCGTCTTCCTCCTTTCTTCTTCCTCTCCGTGAACAAGGCCTGGCTCGAGCCGCTCTGGCAGACGAGCCTCGGGCAACGTCGCCATGGTCATGTGGGTCGTCATGCTGGTCGGCGGCTGGTTCGCAATCAAGAAGATCGTCGAAATCGAGGTCTGAGCACATGGGTATCGAGCTGATGGCTGTCGCAGGCGTCCTTCTCCTCGGAGGCGGGCTCACGATCCTGATCATCAACCTGCGGCGCCCGCAGGGCGTCGCCACGCTGGATCAGATCGGGACGTACGGGTACGTGGCCGAGAGCGCCGGCGGAGCCGAGGACGCCTCGGGGCGGCGCCCGCTCGACTCGCTCGCCGGACGCCTCGGCGACAGTCGCGGCGAAGCAGGTTCGAGCGCTTCAGCGAGGCCGAGGTGCGAGCGAAGCTCGTGTCCGCGGGCATGTACGGCACGACGCCCCGCAAGATCCTCGGCTACCAGATCCTCGGCGCCATCTTTCTCTCCGATGCTCGCGCTCTGGGGAATTCCGGTGCTCGGGCTACTCCATCGTGCTCGGCGATCGTCGGAGCGATAGCCGGCGGCACCATCGGCTGGTTCCTCCCGATGGTGTACGTCGATCGCACGACACGCCAGCGCTTCGAGAAGATCGACCGCCAGATGCCGGACATGATCGACCTCCTGGTCGTGACGATCGAGGCCGGCCTCGGGATCCTCGCATCCATGCGCGTCGCGTCGGAGCGCCTTCAGGATCCGCTCGGGCAGGAGCTGCGGCTGACGCTGCAGGAGCAGCGGATGGGCCTGTCCGTGTTCGAGGCGATCACGAGCCTCGGCCAGCGAGCCGACACGCCGAACATGCGCATGTTCGTCCGCGCGCTGACGCAGGGCGAGAAGCTGGGCGTCTCGATCGCGACGACCATGCGAAACCTCGCATCCGAGATGCGCAAGCGGCGGAAGGCACAGGTCGAGGAGAAGGCGCAGAAGATGCCGATCAAGCTCCTCTTCCCGCTCGTCTTCCTCATCTTCCCGGCGATCATGATCGTGCTCCTCGTGCCGGCCATGATTCACATCTCCGAAGTCCTGTAGCCCATGGGCACGCTGACGCTCCGCCGCGAAGACGGACGGATCGTCTGCGAGCGGTCGTCGTGGCCGACCGCGTGCACCGGCGCTTCCGCGGGCTCCTCGGCCGGCGCCGACTCAATCCCGGCCAGGGCATGGTGCTCCGCCCCGCGTTCGCGATCCACACGCACTTCATGCACTTCCCGATCGACGTCGTCTTCCTCGATTCGGATCAGGTCGTCGTCGCGATCGAGCGCAACCTCCGGCCCTGGCGAACGGCCTCGTTTCGAGGCGCGCGAGAGGTCGTCGAGCTCGCAGCGGGCGAGTGCGACCGGCGGGGGCTCGAGGTCGGGGATCGCGTGGCATGGGCGTCGAGAAGCACCGCAGACGTCCGCGCCGATCCGACGAGCTCGGCGTGGGAAGACACTCCCGAGCCTCGGGCACGCGTCCTCATCGCGAGCCGCGATCCGCGTTTCCTCAAGCTCGCGCGCTTTCTTCTCGAAGGTCGAGAGCTCGAGGTGGACGAGCTGACGGCGCCCGAGAAGCTCTCCGATGCGATCCACGACCCGCACCTCGATCTCGCGGTTCTGGACGGTGGAGCAGACGTCGCCTCCGCTCTCCGGAGCGCGAATCGGACGCGCGCTCTTCGTCCCGAGGTGCCCATCGTGATCGCGGCGGACACCGGCGGCCGGAGCCCCACCGGGATCCGCGTCTTCGACCGCTGGAACGAGACCGAAGAGCTCCTCCTCGACGTCGAGCGCCAACTGGCGGAGCAGGTTCCGAACCCGCCGCAGGCGATCGCCGAATGAACGCGAGGGGGAAGGATTGCAAGTTCGGCAGCTGAACGGTAAGACGAGGACGGAGCGTCGTGATTCCCGAGGCAGGCAGCCACTTCGGATCCGGATCGCCTCTCCCGCTGCGCGGGGCATCCGAGTCCAAGCGTCCGCGGGGCGAGCAGGGAGAGCGGCTCGAGCGTCTGCACGCCTACTTCCTGGAGGGCTGTCCCGAGGAGGTCAAGCCTGCACTCGAATCGCTCCTCATGCGAGCCCGGCTGGTTCGGAACGGGTGTGGCGACCGCGAGGCGGGGGACGACCTGGCCTCGGTCTTCTACGCCTCGGGCGCAGTCGTCGAGCTGGCGTCCGCACTCGAGCTCGACGAGGCCGACATTCGTGGCGCCGCGGCAGCCGTCGCAGAAGCGTGCGCGCTGCCCCTCTCCGCCGCTCGGATCATCCTCTTCAGCCAGGCCGCCGGGAACCCGCGGCTCCTCGAGCTTCCGCCGCTCGTCGCGGCCGAGACGCAGCTCAATCTCATGGTCGGGCTCGACGTCCTCTCCGAGATCTCCCTCTGGAGGCGCACCGCCGGCGGTCTCGAGTGCATGCTCTCCCTCGGTGGCGGCGAGCCGAGTCGTCGCGTCCGCGCGGAGGCGAAAGCCGTTCTGCGAGGCCGTTCGCGACTTTCCCTGCTCGGCGGCTCGAACCTGCGTTCCGTCGCCGTCCATCGCTTCGGCCAGCCCTACGCAGCCGTCGTCGGCCGCCTCGGCTCCGTGGAGCCGACGGTCGCCGACGCATTTCTCGCCGAAGCCGCCGCGTGCCTGGGGCCTGTGGTCGAGCGCGAGCAGCTGCTCGAGCACTCGGCCAATCGCGAGCGCATGCTCGTCGGAGCTTCCGAGCGGCGCCTCATGCGGCTTGGCTTCGACCTGCACGACGGGCCGATCCAGGACGTGCTCGCCCTCGCCGCAGACGTTCGCCTCCTGCAGCAGCAGGTCTTTCCGTTCGTGCTCGAGGAGTACCGCGAGCAGGCGTCCGGTCGCTTCGACGACCTGACCTCACGCCTGACGGAGCTCGACCGCGAGCTGCGCGAGCTCGCCCACTCGCTGGAGACGAAGAGCGTCATCTCGCGGCCGTTCGGGCGAGATCCTCCATCGCGAGATCGAAACGTTCTCGGAACGAACCGGTGTTGCGGCGACGCTCGAGATCCGCGGAGAGGCCGACTCGCTCTCGTCCGGTCAGCGCATCACGGTGTTCCGCGCGATTCAGGAGGCACTCGCCAACATCCGCGAGCATGCAGGCGCCACGGCGGTCATCGTCAAGGTTCGCGCTCGCCGGAGCGCGATCGAGGTGCAGGTCTCCGACGACGGAATGGGCTTCGAGGTCGAGCGAGCGCTCGCGAAGGCGGCGCAGCGTGGACGCCTCGGTCTGGTCGGGATCGCCGAGCGCGTGCGGATGGTGGGCGGCACGTTCGAGCTCGAAAGCGCCCCCGGCGGCCCCACCACCTTGAAGCTCACGCTCCCCCGCTGGGAACCATGTATCGTGGGGGAACCCATGGTTCCCCCACGTGCCCCCTCCTTCTGTTTCGTGCGAACGAGACGCGTCGCGTCAAGCCTCCCGGCCGGCTAAGCCGGCCTCCGGCTCGCCTGTGGCGCCGACAAAGGCTGAGAAAGCAGCCGACGCAGGGCGAGGCCAGCCTCGCACCTACGCGATCGGAGCTACGGGAACTATGCGGCGAGCGGGCGGAACTGCGTGTGGTCCGGGTCGATGTCGACCACCATGCCCCGGTCCCAGATCACGCGGACGAAGCCCCGCTCGTTGATGTCGTCGACGACGCCGCGATCGCCGGCGCAGAGGCCGGACGGTCCGTCGGCGTCGGACACGAGCTCGATTCTCGTTCCGACCGCGACACCCGCTTTGATGCGGGCCGCGAGAAGACGTGCGCCGGTGGGGTCCATGACGGGGTTATCGGTTTCGACCGCGTGGAGCTTGACCCTCTTTCGTAGAAATATTTCGACCGGCAGGAGACTCACGGCCTCCGGCGAAGGTGCACTGCGCCGGCGGACCGCTCCGAAATCGACGGCTTAGGACTGGTCCGCCGGCAAAGCTATGCGGCGGTGGGCCAGTAGGCTGGAGCAACCGAACGAGACGATGGCCCACGCATCGACACCAGAGGAGCAGCTCGAGACACTCCTCCTGGCGCGCCGGCAGGGGCTCGAAGAGCAGGTTGCTCGGCTGCGCGAGACGGTGGCGGATCTCGAGCGGCGAGAACTCCTCCTGCGCGACTCTCGCGCGTCGGTCGAGCGCGTCCTCCGTGTCGGCACGAGCGATCTCGACCACCGCGAGACGGAGCTCGCCAGCGCGATCCGAGACGTGTCGGCTCGGGAGGAACGGCTTCGCGCCGAGGAGCTCGACCTCGCGCGCCGGCGGAGCGAGCTCGGAGCGGTGGAGCTGAAGCGCGAGGCGATCGAGCAGCGTGAACGGGCCGTCTCCGAGCGCGAAGACCGGATCGCCGTACGCGAGGAAGCGCTCGTAGAACGTGAGCGCTCGCTTTCGAACCTTGTCGAGCTGGCATTCGTGCCCGGAGTCGCCTACCAGTTGAGCGAGATCGACCCCACACCACTCGCCTCGGGCTCGGCCCTCGAGGTGGGAGACACCGAGTACCTGGTTGCGCGCCTCGGCCCTTCACCACTCCCGGCGGACACGCGGCGCTGCGCCGATCTGGTGCAACCCATGGCTGGGTCAGGCGACAGCCTGACCTCTCATGACACGTCAGTGCTTCCGGCGTCCTCGGGCGGAAGCGCGTAGACCGGCGGCTGTGCGAGCGGACCACGTCACCCGCCACGGCTTCGAGCCGGCGTTCGGCCTGCGCGGTGAGAAACTGCGCGATT